>JBBQRI010000174.1:0-5059 GCA_038214915.1 Chthoniobacterales bacterium | reverse complement strand
GCGACTGCACGGAAACCAAGCAGGTAAAACGCCGAGAACATCGCGACCGCGGCAAGACCGATCGCGCACGCGAAAAGTGTGGTGTTCGCTTTTCCGGTGCGTTTTGCCCACGCGGCCGCGGCCAGGAATAGCGCCTGAAATCCAACAAACACCGCCATGAAGATGAGGACTCTGTTTCCGGCGAAATATTTCTCCGGAACAAAAAACGCGCCGACCCAAACAAATTGCATCAGTGCAGTTCCGATCGCGCCCAGGATCGGGAGCGCATTCCAGCGTTGTCGTTGCGCCAGCGCGAGCAGACCGATATCGAGCAGCGCGATGTAACCGAAAAGTCCAAGCGGATTGTCCTGGTTCGTTGAGAGCAAAATGGGCGTGAGAAATCCACCCGCGATCCCGAGCACCGCGACGATGATAGCGTTCAACCGCACCGAAAGCAGAAACGCGACTGCTGTGATCAGGGTCATTAACAGAAACGTTGGAATGAGACCAAAGAACGCGAAGTAATAGTAACCTCGACATGCAAAGGTCACCGCGTATAGCACCAGGATGCCGGTCGCGCAGAGCGTCTGCGCAGTGACAGCGTTTTCTTTCCGTTTCAGAAGCAAACCGCCAACAACAAGACCGGTGCCGACGACGAACCCAATCGCAATCCGCAGCTCCGGCGGAATTAAATTGTGCTCGAACGAATATTTCACGAAGAATGCGATACCAAGGAAAAGCGCGAGCCCGCCGATCCACGCGAACAATTTGGCGCCCATGAATTGCTCCCAATCGATCGGCGGTTTGATTGGTCTAGCGATTTGCGGCGCGCTCGGTTCGAGAAGTTCTCGCGGGATTGGCGGCGGCTCTGGCGTTGTCTTGGGTACAACGGGAGCAGGTGTCATCGCTGGGATCGGCGCTGGAGCGGCTTCCACTCTTGGATCGGGCGCTGGCACAGGTGCCTCCGGTTGCACAGCCGAAACCGTTTGCGGCCGCAAGTTGCGCAATTCGTTTTCGAGAGATGACAATCGCGTGGCGAGATCGGCAACGCCCCGTTTTGCCCTGTTTGCTTTCGCTAGCGCGACAAACGGCAGAACGAGAATCCCGATGACAAGACCGATTACGAGAAAACCTAGAAATTCCATTGGTTGTTGGGGTTTGGCTGGATTACTCCGGCTTTGCGACAGAGGATAGCTGCTTTGCGCGGAGACTGTGAATTGATAAAAATGACGGATTTCATCGACCCTTTCGATCATGAACATTCATCATCTGGAGTTGTTCTACTTCGTCGCAAAACACGGCGGCATAGCAGCGGCAGTGCGCAATATTCCCTACGGCATTCAGCAACCGGCCGTTAGCGGGCAAATCGCCAAACTGGAGGAATCACTCGGCACGAAGCTCTTTCAGCGTCGGCCCTTTGCGCTCTCGCCCACAGGGACGGAGCTCTTCGAGTTCATCCGGCCGTTCTTCGAGACATTGATGTTGTCGCCGAAAGGCTCCGCCAGAACAGTTCGCCGCAATTGCGAATCGCGGCTCCGGCGATCGTGCTGCACGATTACCTGCCGCAAATCTTGCAACGCGTTCGCGCAAAATTCCCGGCGTTCCGGCTTTATCTGCACGAGGCGACTCGCACTGATGCAGAACGATTGCTTTTGGCTCGCGATGTCGATCTCGCCATTATGCTCATCGACAAGAAATCGCGCGCCGGAATTCAGGTGCGACCGCTATTGGAACTGCCGTTGATTCTGTTGGTGCACAAAAAATCCAAGCTGACGCGTGCTGAAGAGTTGTGGAAACGCGACAAGATCGAGGAGACACTGGTATGTTTTTCACGGAGTGATCCCGTTCACGCGTATTTTCAGCGCGGCCTTGCGCGGCTCGGGGTGGAATGGTTTTGCGGAATCGAAGTCACATCTGCGCGATTGATCCAGCACTACGTCGCCAGCGGTTACGGTATCGGTTTGACGGTCGCGGTGCCCGGCTTTAAACCACCACCGCAACTGCGCGCACTTCCGTTATCGGACTTCCCGCCTGTGGTCGTGGGTGTTGCGTGGTCCGGCAAACTTCCCGACATCGCACGCCAACTACTTGCAGAACTCGACGTCGAAGCAGAGAAGCAGCGAGCGAGAATCGGAAAAAGCGGATCGCGATCCGCGGCGACTTCTTTCAGTCGCGTTCGTCCTTGAGCATCTGCTTGATCTGCTCGCGTAATTGCGGCGTGTTCTCGTGCCCGTGCACGGAGACGGCATGCTGTACCGCTGCGTCGAGGACTTCTTCTTCCGTGCCGGAGATTTTGAGCGAGCAATTCTTTTCGCTCGGGTAATCCCTGCAATCGATGGATTTTCTCTGCGCTGCCATTAGTGAGCACCAGTTTAGCTCAGCTCTTTTTTAACTCCGCCAAATCTTTCAACACTTGCTCGCTGTGCTCGGCTGGCTTCACGCCGGTATAAACTTTTGTGATCTCGCCGTCGGGATTAATGATGAATGTGTTACGCGCTGCGAGCTTCTGGCCCTTGTAATCCATCACTGAACCGTACTCGGTAGAAACTTTCGCGTCGGGATCGGCCAGCAATTTGAAGTTGAGCCCTTCCTTCGCGCAAAAATCTTTGTGCGATTGCGCGGTGTCGACGCTTACTCCGAGGATGACTGCGCCCGCATCGCCATATTTCGCGATGTCTCGCTGAAAATTGTGCGCCTCCAACGTGCAACCGCTGGTGAAATCTTTGGGATAGAAATAAAGAACCACCCATTTACCGCGATAATCTTTCAAGCTCACCTGCGAACCGTCTCCGGTGGTGAGACTAAAATCCGGCGCAGGCTTACCGACTTCGGGCTGTGTTTGAGATTCTGTTGCTGCCATGCAGGTGAACGTCGCAAGGCCTATGATCGCTGACAAGATTGTGTTTTTGATATTCATGCCTCAGTTTTGAAGCGCGGAGGCAGTGAGTCAAGGAACGAGGGCTTGGGTAGCCGGTCGAATGATGTGAGACCTCGAAAGTCGTTACTTCTTGAATTGGCTTGCGCTTCCGTGAGAGCTTTGAGTCAATAACAGTCTTCTATGCCGAGACCGGACGTTGTCGAACATCTTCCCATTAAACCTTTGCGGCTGATTCTCGGTGTGATCGCCTGCATCGGCATCGTAGCCATACTTTTCACATTGCTGCTCGGGTTCACGACGATTCCGGCAAACTCCGTAGGCGTGAAGACACGGTTCGGCGCTTATCACGACCTCGTTAATCCCGGGCTGGCCTATGCGATTCCGTACTTCGATAAAATCCACATCGTCCCTACCCAGCGTTTGCAGAAGCTCGAGTTCGGTTTTTCCACGCCCGGTGCGATGAACATGTACCAGGGCGATCCGCAACCGGAGGAAACTGAGACGATGATCACGGGCGATCTGAACACCGCGCTAGTGCCGTGGGTGGTCCAATATCGGATTACTGATCCGAAAATGTATCTGTTCGGCGCACGCGAGCCGGAGAAAACGTTGCGCGATCTTTCCGAAAGCGTGATGCGCGAAGTCATCGGCGACCGCACCGTGGACGAAGTGCTGACGATCGGGCGCCACGAGATCGAGACCTCAACGTTGAAACGTTTGGCCGATCTCTGTTCCCAGTATGATTTGGGAATACAGATTCAACAGGTGCAACTCACCAGTGTGCGCCCGCCGCCGGCGGTGCAGGCGGCATTCAATGATGTCAATCAGGCGCAACAGGAAAAGCAGACCGCGATCAACCAGGCATGGGCCGTGTACAACGATGCTGTTCCGAACGCGCGCGGCCAGGCAAAAGAGCGCGAGAAACAGGCGGAAGCGTACGCGTTTCGACGGGTGAACGAAGCAAAAGGCGAGGCGCAAAAGTTTTCGTTGTTGCTCGCCGAGTATCGCAAAGCGCCGGAGGTGACGCGCCGACGCCTTTATCTCGAAGCGATGCAAGCCATCCTGCCACATTTGCAAAAGAAAATCATCGTGGATGACAGCTTGAAGAACATTCTCCAGACCTTGCCGCTGCAGGTGCCCGGCGAATCGAGGAGCTCGCCATGAACGTGATCGATGTTACTCCGCGCCCGGCTGCCTTGTCAGCGATTGTGCGGTTTCTGCAGAGCCGGGTGATGACGATCCTCGGGCTTCTTTTCATTCTGACTGCGTTTAAATGGGGAACGCTGTTGTTTGTCGTTCACCAATATGAAACCGCGATCATCACACGGTTCGGCAAAATCGTTCGCACGATCACCACGCCCGGGTTGAAGATGAAGCTGCCGATCATCGATAAGTTGCAGCGGTTCGACAAACGCATCCTCGCCTGGGACGGGCCGCCCATCGAATGTCCAACCAAAGACAAGCTCTATATCATCGTTGATTGTTTTGCCCGGTGGCGGATCAGCGATCCGATGCTGTACTACAATCGACTCAATGACGAGCGGAGCGCGCTCTCGCGCCTCGACGATATTCTTGGCAGCGAAACCCGCACTGCAGTCGCCACACATGATCTGGTCGAAATCATTCGCGTAACCAAAGGGCGGAAACCTGTGCGCGACGAGGAGTTGGAGAAGACCGGCACGGTTCTGCCCACCACAATTCCCGATATCGAATATGGGCGCGGCGAAATCGAGAAACAGATCACCGAGCGCACGCGTCAAAAGATCGCTGACTTTGGGATCGAACTGCTCGACGAGCGTTTTAAACGCAGCAAATACAATCCGGCGGTGGCGGAGAAGATCATCGAGCGCATGTCCAGCGAGCGACACCAAATCGCCGCGCGATTCCGTTCCGAGGGACGCGGCGAAGCGGCGAACACTAATGGGCAAAAGGAAAGCGACGTGGCCTCGATCAGTTCTAATGCCACTAAAAACGCGCTTGAAATCGAAGGCAAAGCCGACGCCGAAGCCGCGGCGATTTACGCCGCAGCTTTTGGCGCGCCTGACGCGCAGGAACTCTATACGTTTCTGCGCAGTCTCGATGTGATGCGGGCCGCGTTTGAAAAGGACACAACGGCGGTCCTCTCCACCAACAGCGATCTCGGCCGAATGCTGAAATCGATGGCCGAAGCCGTGGCTCCGAAAATCCCGCCGCATTGATCGG
>JBBQRI010000173.1:0-5064 GCA_038214915.1 Chthoniobacterales bacterium | reverse complement strand
TTTGCCGCGCTGTACGTGATTTGGGGTTCCACTTATCTCGGCATTCGGTTCTCCATTGAAACGATTCCGCCCTTTCTGATGGCAGGCGCGCGATTCGTGTTGGCCGGCATGATCATGTACGCGATTGCCTGGTCACAGGGGATAGGCAAATCGACTTGGGCGAACTGGCGCACGTCATTCATCATCGGAGCGTGTTTGCTGCTCGGCGGCAACGGCGGCGTGACGATCTCAGAACAATATATCGACTCCGGATTGGCGGCGCTGATCGTGGCGGTTGTTCCGATTTACATCGTGTTGTTGGGGTGGGCCACGGGAATGGCCTCCCGGCCGACGCCAATCATGTGGATGGGGCTTGCCGGCGGTTTTGCTGGGGTGGGAATCCTATTCGGACCGGGTCTGCATCTTCACTCCTCAGGCGGACGCAATCCTGCCATCGGAATATCGATCCTGCTTGTCACAAGTTTCATTTGGTCGGCGGGCTCGCTTTACTCGCGCGCTGCGAAACACGCAGCCTCACCATTTCTCACTGCTGCTCAACAAATGATCTGTGGCGGCATATTGCTTTTGCTCGCGGGCGTCGTCACCGGCGAACTCCCGCGGTTTCATCCAGGTTCCGTTTCCATGTTATCGCTTGGCTCATTTGTTTATCTCGTAATCATCGGCGCCGTAGTCGGGTATACGGCTTACATTTGGCTGCTGCGTCACTGCGATCCGGCGAAGGTTGCCACGTACGCATATGTGAATCCTATTGTCGCTGTCCTGCTCGGCACTTTCTTCGCGGGTGAAACCGTTACCGTACGCACGTTGGTTGCCGCTGCTCTCATCATCGGTTCAGTGGCACTCATAATCACGGCACAGCAGCTACGAGCGCGCGTCGAGCCGGCCTTGAGCGCTGCAATGGAGCCTGCTGATTGAACGCGGAGACGGATCAAGGGGCGGCGGTCTCCAGTCCGCCGCATTAAGAAGGCCGGATTGGAAACGGCCCCTCCTTGCGCTTTAATGCGACATGGCTGTAGAGCAGAAAGATCATCAGCAAACGATCAATGCTGCAAGGCGCAACTGGCAGGCGGAAGTCGAGACCGCGCAAACCTACCGCGATCTCGCGCAACGTGAGCGCGACGAAAAACGCCAAGGCATTCTTTTGCGCATGGCAGAAGCGGAAGAGCGTCATGCGCAGCGTTGGGAAGCAAAGCTAAACGAGCTCGGTGCCGGGGCGCCTGTTTACAGGGACACGATTGGGCGCCGTCTAAATCGGTGGTGGAACAAGATCGCAGGAGCGGAAATTGCCATTCGCCGGATGGAAGCGACGGAGGAACGGCAGGAAGCAGAATTTCGCGATCAAGCCGAGCGCGCGTTCGCGGGCGAGCAGGACGTTCAGGATTTTCTGCGAAAAAGCGCGATCGAAGAGAAAGCTCACGCGCGAGTGTTGAGCTCGATGGCACCGCCGGTGAACCCGCGTACGGCGCTGGATAAGATCCTCAAGCGCGAACGCTGGCACGGACGCGGCGGCAGTTGGGTGGCCGACGCAATTTACGGCGCAAATGATGGGCTTGGCGCAGTGTTTGGAATCGTTTCGGGCGTCGCCGGCGCCACAAATAATCAGCAGCATTACATTTTGATCTCCGGTCTTGCGGGAATGCTCGCTTCCACTCTGTCGATGGGCGCAGGCGCGTATCTTGCCGCAAAAAGTGAAGCGGAAGTGTACGAAGCGGAAATTTCACGCGAGCGCGCCGAGGTGGAAGAGAATCCTGAAGAAGAAATCGAAGAAATGTCGCTTTTTTATCAGTTACAGGGATTCACTGTTGAAGAATCGCAGAAAATGGCGGAGCGCCTGGCGCAACAACCCGAGCAATTCGTGCAGGCGATGGCGCAAAGCGAACTCGGCTTATCCGAGCATCGGTTTCCAAACCAATGGACCGCTGCTTTGTCAGCCGGCATTTCCACGGCAATCGGCGCGTTTGTCCCCATTATTCCATTCTTCTTTTCAGGCGGCTTCGATGCCGTTATCGCTTCCTTCGGAATCAGTCTCGTCGCGCACTTTGCCATCGGCGCCCTGAAATCGCTCATCACCATGCGTTCGTGGTGGGCATCGGGTCTGGAGATGACTTGGATTGGCATCATCGTTGCTGTAGTGACTTACGGCCTTGGGCTCGCCTTCGGAGCCCTGGGTTAGAAAAAACATTCAGCCGTGGCTCGAATTCTTCTAGCGGACGATCAACGAGATGTGCTTGAAGCACTGCGCATCTTGCTGAAGAGCGAAGGTTACCAGACAGAAGGAGTCACCTCACTCGCCGGCATATTTCACGCGCTGGAAAAGAAAGAGTACGCGCTGTTGCTAATGGACCTGAATTACACGCGCGACACCACGTCGGGCCAGGAGGGCTTGTCTGCGCTTTCAAAAATTCAGGAAATCGACTCGACGCTGCCGATCGTGGTGATGACGGCCTGGGCTAGCATTGAACTCGCCGTGGAAGCGATGAAACGCGGCGCACGCGATTTCGTGACCAAGCCTTGGGATAACCAGCGATTGCTGGCGATCGTCAGGACGCAAATCGAGCTCGCCGCCGCGCTTCGTCGGGAGCGGAAACTCGAAGCGGAAAATGAAATGCTGCGCGGCACCATGCCGGATTTGATCGCCCAATCCCCCACAATGCGGCCTGTAGTTGAAATGATTTCACGCGTCGCGCCGTCTGATGCGAACGTTTTGATTACCGGCGAAAACGGCACGGGGAAAAGTTTGGTTGCGCGGGGGATTCATGCTCTGTCGCCGCGCGCGAGCCGAACGATGATCACCGTCAATATGGGCGGCCTGTCCGAGACACTGTTTGAGAGCGAACTGTTTGGACACGTCAAAGGCGCGTTTACTGACGCAAAGACGGATCGTGCAGGACGCTTCGAGCTCGCGGATGAGAGCACGCTGTTCATGGATGAGATCGCAAATATCCCGCTTGCCCAACAGGCAAAACTCTTGCGGGTTATCGAGACAGGCGATTTCGAGCGCGTCGGTTCATCAAAAACACTTCATGCCAACGTGCGAATCATCTCCGCTACAAACGCAAATCTGGAGAATGAGATCGCAGCCGGTCGTTTTCGGCAGGACCTCCTTTTTCGGCTAAATACGATTGAGATCGAATTGCCGGCATTGCGCGATCGACGCGAGGACATCATGGCGCTGGCGAACAGCTTTCTTCGTCAACACGCAGAGCGTTATCGTAAACAGGTTGGGGGTTTCGATGAAAGCGCGCGAGAGCGTCTGCTACAGCATCGGTTTCCTGGAAACATCCGGGAGCTCGACCACATTGTGGAGCGCGCCGTGCTGATGACCAAAGACCGGCAAATTCGCGCAGCCGACCTTGGCCTAACGACTAGCGGCTCAGAATCGCGGAACGTTGAGGAGATGAGTCTCGAAGACGTCGAGGCATTTCTTATCAAAAAAGCGTTGGCCCGAAATGACGGTAACGCGCGCAAGGCCGCAGAGGCACTCGGATTGAGTAGAAGCGCGTTCTACCGACGCCTGCAACAATATGGCCTTTGAGAATTTCAGATCGCCGGTTGCCGACACCGAACGTGTTCGCGTGTTCGCGACAAAGTGTCGGAGTTGCCGATTGCAGTTTTGATGGCGCGGAAAACAAAAAGACCAGCGCGGCTTTCCCACGAAGGGAAGATTACCTGGCTCACGTTTGTCGCGGTCGCGCCTGCGGTGATCATCGCGCTTGCGCTCCTTTGGTTCGGCGATCACACCCCGAAAGTGCAGTGGACACTTACGATTCTGATTGTTGGCTGCATGGCTGCATTCATTTGGAGCACGCGCGAACACGCCGTTCGTCCATTGCAAACCCTTTCGAACCTGCTCGCGGCATTACGAGAGGGCGACTACTCCATTCGTGCGAGGGGCGCTCGTGAAGGCACTGCGTTGGGCGAAGTCCTACTCGAAGTGAATTCGCTCGGCGAAACGTTGCGTCAGCAGCGCATGGGCGCCTTTGAAGCGACCGCGCTGTTGCGCACGATCATGAGCGAAATCGATGTGGCAATTTTTACGTTTGATCCCGAACGGCGTCTCCGCCTTATCAATCGCGCCGGTGAGACTTTGCTGGCGCGACCGATGGACAAGTTGTTAGGCAAAACCGCGCAGGAACTCGGGCTTCATTCTTGTTTCGATGCGGACGACGATGAACCGCTTGCCTTGAGTTTTCCGGGCGGTTCAGGCCGTTGGGGCATTCGCCGGAGCACATTTCGCGAACAAGGTTTACCGCACGAATTACTCGTGTTGACGGATCTGAGTCGCACGCTGCGCGAAGAGGAACGTCGCGCGTGGCAGCGGCTCGTGCGAGTGCTCGGCCATGAGATGAACAACTCGTTGGCGCCAATCAAATCACTTGCCGCCAGTTTGGAATCATTGCTGCGGCGCGAGCCTCTGCCAACGGACTGGAAAGAGGATGCCAGCTCCGGGTTGAACTCCATCGCCTCGCGCGCCGATTCGCTGAGCCGTTTCCTGCAAGCTTACACACGACTGACAAAACTTCCGCCGCCTCAAAAACAAGACATCGATCTTGCCCCGCTGATACAGCGTGTGGTGGATTTGGAACCGAGGGTCAAGGTTCAAGTCCGGCCGGGTCCGAAAGCGACTATTCGCGTAGACGCGGCGCAGATTG
Source organism: Chthoniobacterales bacterium (assembly GCA_038214915.1). GTDB lineage: Bacteria > Verrucomicrobiota > Verrucomicrobiia > Chthoniobacterales > UBA10450 > Udaeobacter. The sequence goes on along the minus strand of JBBQRI010000173.1, from coordinate 412 downwards.
AACAAGCGCTGATCAATCTGGTGCACAACGCCGTTGATGCCGCGCTTGAAACGCATGGAAACGTCACGCTCGGGTGGCGTGAGAAAGGAAATTGCGTTGAGATCCTTGTTGAAGACGAAGGTCCCGGGATCATGAACCCTGCTAATCTCTTCGTTCCGTTCTTTACCACGAAGCCCGAGGGCTCCGGGATTGGTCTGCCATTGAGCCGTCAAATTGCTGAAGCCCACGACGGAACTTTAGTCCTCATGAATCGAGAGGATCGCCAGGGCGCGCAAGCTTTACTGCGCCTGCCGAAATAATTTTTGGAGTGCGCGAACATGTTCGCGCTTTGAAAGCGCCGACGTGTGGCCGCACTCCAAAACCGTCCCAAAGTTGGGACGACGCAATCCCAGAAGCGGATAACTCAAAAGAG
>JBBQRI010000172.1:0-5105 GCA_038214915.1 Chthoniobacterales bacterium | reverse complement strand
GAAGTTTCTGACCGAGCTCATGAGTCCATCCAGTTTCGATGAAACGCAGGTACAACTGTTCGTCGGGGCCATAGATTTTATCACCCACAATCGGGTGGCCGATTGAGGCGAGATGCACCCGAATCTGATGAGTGCGTCCGGTGCGCGGAATCGCGCGAATGACGCTGAACCGATCGGCCGAAGACGCCGATCTTCTGAACCGCCGTTCAACAAAAAATTCCGTCTGTGCCGGTGCGCCCGCAACGTGAATCATTTGTTTGAGCCAGATCACAGAATGTTGGTGTTTGCTCTGACGATCTAGCGGAGCGTCGATGAGTTTGTGTTCCCATTCAGGCCAGTCCCAAACGATCGCGAGATATTCTTTGCGCAATGCGTGTCGTTGCATCAACAGCCCAAAGTCGCGTGCGGCTATCGCGGTTTTTGCAACCAGCACCAGGCCGCTCGTCTCGCGATCGAGTCTGTTCACGATTGAAACCTGTCCGCCGTTTGCGATCTCGAAAGCGAGCAGCTCTCGTAATTGTTTCCAGAGCGTGGGTGCGCCGTTTGGCTTGGTGGGATGAATGAGAAGAAACGGCGGCTTATTGACCACGACATAGTCATCGGTCTCATCAACAATTTCGAAACGAAGTAGTGGCCTAATGGAGTAATTGAGGAGGGAACATGCCTGAGTTCAAAGGCTATTACTCCGTCAATCCACCGATTGAACCCTCGATTCCTGTGCTTGACCTGGCTAACAAAACTGCTTTACCTAAAACGCTTCAGCCTTAACTAGGAGCTGGCCTTGGATCCCAAAGACATCAAAGAAATCAAAGCAATCATCGATTTGATGAAAAAGCACGATCTCTCCGTGTTCGAGATCGAAAAGGAGGGCTTTCGCCTGAAGCTGCAGAGAGGCGCTTCTGCTTCGCAACCAACGACAACTGCACCGGCTGTGGCCGCCGGTCCGGCCAAGGCCGCGGGAGCCGAAACGCCACCTACTGCGAAAGCGATCGAAAGCGTTCCGATGAAAGAGATCGTTTCGCCGATGGTGGGCACATTTTACCGCGCTGCGTCGCCCGATACGCCAGCTTTTGTTGAAGTGGGCAAACCCGTGAGCGAAGACACCGTCGTTTGCATCATCGAAGCGATGAAAGTGATGAACGAGATTAAGGCCGAAACCAGCGGCGTTATCGCCGAAGTGCTGGCTGACAACGGTAAGCCGGTTCAATTTGGCCAGGCGCTTTTCAGAGTCCGCTAACAGAAACACGGTCGGGCGCGACCGCCGGGCGCGCCGAATCGCGCGTCCCACATGTTCCAGAAAGTCCTGATTGCTAACCGCGGAGAGATCGCGCTACGGGTGATTCGCGCCTGCAACGAACTCGGCATTCGCACCCTCGCAGTCTATTCGGAAGCAGACGTCGATTCGCTGCACGTCCAGCTCGCCGATGAAGCGATCTGCATCGGTGCGGCGCCCAGCCTTGAGAGTTATTTGAAAATCGATCGGATCATGAGCGCGGCCGAGATCGGCGATGTTGACGCGATTCATCCCGGCTATGGGTTCCTCGCTGAGAACCCGCATTTCGTGGAAGTCTGCGAAAGCTGCAACATCAAGTTCATCGGCCCTTCCTCGCGTGCGATGCAATCGATGGGCGACAAGAACGCTGCTCGTGCGGCTGCACGCAAAGCCGGTATACCGGTAACGCCCGGTAGCGATGGAATCGTTGAGACAGAGGATGAGGCGATGAAAATCGCAAAGAAGCTTGGTTACCCGGTGATGATTAAGGCGGCCGCCGGCGGCGGCGGCCGCGGGATGCGCGCTGCGCATAATGAGCCAAGTCTTAAATCCGCTTTCCATAGCGCGCGTCATGAGGCGCAGAAAGCATTTGGAAACGATCAGGTGTATTTGGAAAAGCTCATCGTCAACCCGCGCCACATTGAATTTCAAATCATGGCCGATAGCCATGGCCGCATCGTCCATCTCGGCGAGCGCGATTGCTCAATTCAACGGCGTAACCAAAAAGTGATTGAAGAATGCCCGTCGGCGGTGATGACACCGAGTCTTCGAAGGAAAATGGGAAATGCTGCCGTGAAATTGGCTAAGTCAGTCGGATACGAAAACGCGGGAACGATTGAATTTCTGGTCGATGGGGACAGGCACTTTTACTTCATGGAAATGAACACACGCATCCAGGTGGAGCACACCGTGACGGAGGAAGTTTATGGATGCGATCTCGTAAAGGAGCAGATCCGCATCGCCGCGGGCCAACCGCTTTCGCCGTATATCGCGCGCGCGGTACCGCGGCTGCACGCGATCCAATGCCGTATTAATGCCGAAGATCCGGCCAACAACTTCCAGGCAACGCCGGGCCGCATCGATTTTTATTATGCGCCAGGTGGCCGCGGCGTTCGCATCGACTCGCACGTTTATACCGGCTACACCGTGCCGCCATATTACGATTCGCTGATTGCGAAAATAATTACAATCGGCTCCACACGGATCAATGCGATCGATCGAATGCGACGTGCTCTGGACGAGTACTACATCAGCGGAATCAAAACGACTGTGCCATTTCATGCCGCGATGATGCGGAACGGCGATTTTCGCGACGGAAACTACGACACTGGTTTGATCGACCGCCTCATTTCAGCGGGCAAGCTCAACTTGAGCACGCGGCCCCTTCGTTTGCATGAGTAAAACGCTGCGTGCTGTAGCGTGCGCTGTCCTCAGCGCATTAGGTTTAGCGCGGCTGCAATCCGCTGAGGACAGCGGACACTACAACTATGATGAGGCCACTACATGATTGCCGGATCTATGGGATTATTGATCTGGGCTACGCGGAGCGACGCGATGCCACTCGCATTGTGGAGCAAATGATCGAGGGCGGCGTCGATCTGATTCAGCTACGCGGAAAAAACAAATCAATCGGCGAACTCGTGGATCTCGCAGCGGAGTTACATGAATTGACAGCAAAATCTCTCACGCCACTAATCGTGAACGATCACGCTGAAGTCGCGAGGCGCGTGCCGGTCGAAGGAGTGCACGTCGGCCAGGATGATGACTCGATCGAGTTCGTGCGACAAAAAGCACATCACGAGATTTTGGTCGGAAAATCCACACACAGCCTGGAGCAAGCGCGCGCGGCGCAGCGCGAAGGTGCGGACTACATCGGATTCGGCCCGATTTTCGCGACTCCGACAAAACCTGTTTACGCGCCGATTGGTCTTGAAGACATCAGGTGCGTTCACGCAGAAGTGAATCTGCCGATTTTCTGCATCGGCGGCATCAACGTCGACAATCTGCAGAGCGTGATCGACGCCGGTGCAAAGCGCGTTGTGATGGTTTCAGCGTTACTCAAGGCGCACAACATTGTTGATTACGCGCGCTGCGCCACAGATATGCTGGCGTGAACGCACGTTGTAACGTGTAACCTTTTTAACCATTTAACTTCTTCGGATGTCTGTCCTCATTGTTGGCTCCATTGCAATCGACACGGTTAAGACGCCGGTGGAGGAACACTCGGAATTGTTAGGCGGCTCGGCGTCGTACGCCGCACTTGCGGCAAGTTTCTTTTCGCCGGTTCGGCTCGTCGGCATCGTCGGCAATGATTTTCCGAAATCGGAATTCGAGTTTTGGAGATCGCGAAAGATTGATACTGAAGGCGTGCAACGAGTGAATGGAAAAACGTTCCGCTGGTCAGGCGAATATTCGTGGGACCTTAACACGCGCCAGACACGTTCCATCGATCTCAATGTCTTCAAAGATTTCAAGCCGGAGTTGCCGGAGACATATCGGCAAACCGATTTCGTTTTGCTGGCAAATATCGCGCCGTCGCTACAAACGCATGTGCTCGAGCAAATGGAGCGTCCCCGTTTCGTTGTCGCCGATACGATGGATCTCTGGATCGAGACAGCCAGGGGCGATCTCGATGCGCTCCTTCGGCGCGTTGATCTCTTAATCCTGAACGACAGCGAAGCGCGCGAAATGACCAAGGAAACGAGCCTCATCAAGGCCGGACGGCGTATTCAGAAGATGGGGCCCGCGCACGTTGCCATCAAAAAAGGTGAGCACGGCGCCTTGCTGTTTGGCGAAGGCGACCGCTTCTTCAGTTGCGGCGCATATCCCCTCGAAGACATCCACGATCCGACCGGAGCAGGGGACACGTTCGCCGGCGGAATGGCCGGCTATCTCGCGGGCACAGTAAAAAGGGTACACTTCAACGACCTCCGCAAGGCAATGATCTACGGAAGTGTGCTGGCCAGTTTCTGCGTGGAAGCATTCAGTCTGGAGAGTTTGCGCAACCTCTCGATGGAGGAAATCGCAAAGCGCTACGAGATGTTCAAACTGATGAGCCAATTCGAAGTGCCGCCAGAATGACGACAAACGAGGAGTATCGCGATCTGCTGCGCCGGAGCTTGATCGTAGCGGGTTCGTGTATTCTTGCGGTTATCGTCTGTTACTTCTGGGTTGATCGCAACGTTGCGTTTTTTGTTTATGACCATCACATCAACAAGATTGAAGTCTTTCGCTGGCTCACGTATCCGCCACCGGAAGTGCAGAACTGGTCGGCTCTGGTGTTGGCGATCTTGATTGTTCGCCGGGCGTGGGGACCGTTTTTGCGATGGCAGAAGGTGCTGCTCGTCGCCTGTATCAGCTTGATCGTTGCCGACGATTTCCGGATCTCGTTAGGCGACGTTTTCGGCCGCTATTGGCCGGAGACATGGCGGCATGACAATCCCTCGCTGATCGGAACGGGCACATACGGGTTTCATCCGTTTCAGCGAGGCGACGACGTCGGCAGTTTTCCATCAGGTCACGCCTGCAGAATCTTCGGGTTCGCTGGTGTATGGATGATGGCTATGCCAGGCAGTCGCGTCGTAGCGATTGTTCTTTCTGCACCAATGCTCGTGAGCCTCGTGGCGATGAATTATCATTTTATCAGTGACGTCATTGCGGGGAGCGTCCTAGGCGCGCTCGTTGCGACATATGCAGCGCATCTAGCGCGGCTCAAAATGGCTTGAGAGAACGCTGCTAACTATTCAGAGTATGAGCCAAATTCAAGGTGGCCGTTTGATCCTTCGGTTTTCGATCTTCTCGCGAGTCGGTGTAAGCTCGCTCATCGCGGTTG
>JBBQRI010000171.1:0-5107 GCA_038214915.1 Chthoniobacterales bacterium | reverse complement strand
CACGCTCGCGATTGCGAACGTCGGCGAGAAGTGGAAGCCGTCAGATCAAGGGACAGGTGCCGCGCTGGAGGTAGAAAATTTCGACGAGGCGATTAAGAAGCTCAAAAGTCAAGGTGTACCATTCGCCGCTGACCCATTTGAAACGCCGTGTTGTCACATGGCGGTGGTGCAAGACCCCGACGGAAACAAACTCATAATTCACAAGCTCAAACCCGAAAACGAGAAAGGAGTCTGCAAATGATCACGAATGAAGTGGCCTTTGTTGCCATTGCGGTATCAGACAAGGAACGCGCGCGAAAATTCTATCAGGAAACGCTGGAGTTAACGCCTACGCGCACGCAGATGGATGGCGCCTGGGTCGAATACGATCTTGGCCCCACAACAATCGGAGTTGGTTGTCATCCGGCATGGAAACCTTCGCGTGATGGAACAACGGTCGCGTTTGAAGTCGGCGACATCGATGCTGCTATAGCGAAGCTCAAAGAACGCGGCGTGACGTTCGATATGGAAAAATCTGAAACGCCCGTTTGCTGGATGGCGCAATTTCGCGACCCCGACGGAAACAAACTGGTCATTCACAAGAGAAAACAAGCATGAACCTGGAAGGTAAGAAACGAAGAGGAGATCAGGAAAACAGGAACGCAGGAATTTTTCTGATTTGTTTCATGGCTTCGCGATTTCCAGATTTGTTTCTGTCTTCCTACTTTCCTGATTTTCATGTCCGTGCTGGTTGATAAGAACACGCGACTCGTTGTCCACGGCATCACGGGCAGCGCGGGTGCATTTCACACCCGGCAGTGCATGGAGTACGGCACCAGCGTGGTTGCCGGCGTCACGCCGGGGAAAGGCGGCCAAATGTTCGAGGGCAAAGTGCCGGTGTTCGATACTGTTTGGGAAGCGCGACAAAAAACCGGATGCAACGCGTCGATGGTGTTCGTGCCTGCGCCTGCCGCTGCGGATTCGATCCTTGAAGCAGTTAATGTCGGAGTCGAGCTGGTAGTTTGCATCACGGAAGGAATTCCAGTGATGGACATGATGCGCGTGAAAGCGCTTATGCGCGGAAAGAAATCGCGACTGATCGGGCCGAATTGTCCAGGCATCATCACACCCGGGCAGTGCAAGATTGGGATTATGCCCGGCTACATTCACAAGCCCGGCAACATTGGCGTGATCTCGCGCTCCGGAACGCTCACCTACGAAGCTGTCTGGCAGTTAACATCACGCGGCTATGGACAATCAACATGCATCGGCATTGGTGGCGATCCGATTCACGGTCTGTCCCATCTCGATTGCGTGAAATTGTTCAATGACGATGCGGGCACAGATGCGATGATCTTGATCGGGGAAATCGGTGGGTCCGCCGAAGAACAGGCCGCGGAATGGATCAAAGCGAACTGCAAAAAACCCGTGGCAGCATTCATCGCGGGAAAAACAGCCCCGCCGGGGCGGCGGATGGGTCACGCAGGTGCGATCATTTCCGGCGGAAAAGGAACTGCAGCGGAAAAAATTGAAGCGCTGCAAGCTGCTGGGATCGCCGTAGCGGAAACCCCGGCTGCAATTGCCGATACGCTCATATCGAGAATGAAAGGTTCCGCGTAGTCGGAACCCGAGTTCGCAGTAACTATGTCGGATGCGAACCAAATCGCCGACTCAGTTGATTGCGACTAACGAACCGAAGAGTTGTAGTCGCGGGGCGATGACCGCGGCAGCGCACGTACTTTTCGCATCCACCAGCCGAGGTCGACGCCCTCGGCTACAGCCTGCCGCTTGTGAAACAAAGGGCGACAGATTAAACAACCGCATCCTATGAACACACTCGCACTTATCGCAATCACCTGGATCGGCAAAGAATACCGAGTCTTTGGGCTGGACTGGAGCTATCTCGTTATCATTGGCCTGATCGGGAACGCCACGTTTTCGATGCGTTTCCTTGTGCAGTGGATCGCCTCGGAACGGCAGGGCGAAAGCGTAATACCGGTCTCGTTTTGGTATTGGAGCATCGGTGGCAGCGTGATCATGTGCCTTTATTTCATCTTTAAGCGCGATCCGGTCGGCATTCTCGCCTATCTTCCCAACTCGCTGATCTACATTCGCAATTTGATGTTGATTCGAAAGGGCGGCTCTCCTCCCACTGCTGCCGCGCCTTCGCAGCATCCCCGCGAGACGGGTTGACGAAATTATTCCTCGGTTTGTTTCGGATTTTGAGACTCGGATTTCGGACTTTCCCCCGCCGATAGATTTGCTGCTTTCCAATCCATCGCCATGCGAATCCGTGCACGGCCGCTGGGATGATCGTAAAAGATGAATTCCTCGAGCGGCGTCGGGTTTAGCTTGCGATAGGCGCCGAGTTTAAGCGCCACCTCTGCCATCCCGGCGGGCTCACGCGCGGTGTTGATTCCAAAAGCGTCCGCTTCACGCTCTGTGACGCGCACCACGGTGTTCAGAAGCGGTGTGGCGAGAAAGAGCAATGTGCTGAAAATCAATGCCAGCAGCGGGAGTCCGGCTGGATCGGCAACGCCGCGCACGCCCCATTTTTCGCCCCAGCGCCTGAGGGCTGCATCAAACAGAATTCGAGTAAGTGCGAATCCGATGAGGATGAAAATTCCGAGGTAGGTCAGCAGCTTCGCGCCGTGGTTAAGAACATAATGGCCCATCTCGTGTGCCATTACCTCGCGGATCTCCGGAATCGTGCATTGCTTGAGCAGATTGTCGTTCAACGCGATGCGCGTCGTGCCGAGAATTCCTGAAACATTTGCGCTCACCCGCGTCGTCTGACGCGAAGCATCCACCTCGAAGACCTGTTTTACCGGTATCTCATTCGCCCGCGCCATTGCGAGAATGGGCTCGCTGATTTCATGGTTGGTCAGCGGTTTATATGTGTTGAAAAGCGGTTCAATGAATACCGGCGCGATACAGAGCAAAACAAACGAGAAAACGACAGCGATGGCGGTCCCCCAGATCCACCACGTTTTCGGTGCTCGCCGAAACACAGCGTACAGGACGATGAAAAAGATCGTGCCGCCGATGAGCGTGATGCCAAGACCAATCAACTGCTCCCGAAACCACGCCGGGAAACTCTGTGTGGCAAGTCCGTATTGATGCTCGCGAAAGAAGTGTTCGTAAATGTTGAGAGGAAAGCTCAAGACATAAACGAGCAACAAATACGCAATGCTGTAACAGGCGACTCGCAGCGTTTTATATCTCGTTAGTCGTTCCGAAAAATCGCGTAGCCGCGCTGAAATTCGGGACGACAGCAACAAAATCGAGATCCCAGCAGCCACAAGATAATTCCACAGAATCAGCCAGTAACCGCCCTCAAAGTAGGCATCTGATTTTTCACGCTTGTCTCGCGGCACACTGTTTAACCACGCCTGTGTCGCTGCAGCCGGATCAAGGCCTGTCGACTGTTGCAGGACGGGGGAGTCGTTGCTGGGGCCGCTGAATTTGCCTGCAGTATCGCCTGACGTGGCACTTTGATTTGGGGTCTGCGCGGGAGTTTCGTCAGATAAAACTGACATCGACGAGACCACCAATACTGCGAGTATTAGAACCAAGAATTTTTTCACGGGCACGACGTCGGTAATCCCTTGACGTAAGCAGACCGCCTTCCTCTGTAAAGCTTGACAGTCACCGTCGCATTAGGCTGGACTAGCCGCCGCCGACGATGGTAAAGAAAAAACATGAAAGCGTTCGTGTCGAAGTCACTGATTTGGGCGCTCGCGATGGGAATGATTTTCGTAGGCAGCTTAAATGCGCAAACGCCTTCAGCAGACACCGCGCGGTACGGTCCGTACCCCGCCAATTATAAGGAGATCATTATGCCGTGGCTGAACAAGCAATTAATCGATCCGGACAGCGCACGCATTGAGTGGGACGGAGAACCAAAACCATCCGATGTGGGCAAGGGCAGCGAAGCTGTGTCCGGTTATCTCGTTAATTTCACTGTGAACGCACGAAATCGTTTTGGCTCTTATACAGGCAAGCAAAAACATTCAGTGCTCATCCGTAACGGCGAAGTAATCAAGAGCATGGGGTTCGGTTATTAAACGAAGATGAAACAATTCAAATTAAACTCCAAACGGAAATCATCCGGGCAGGTTGTGGTTCTGCTAATCATCGTGCTGGCGTTGCTTGGTGGCGCTTGGTGGTGGCTTAATTCCAGCAAAGAGAATGCGGCCAAAGAAGGAACAGCGTTTGCCAAGGAAGCGTTCCAGAAAATTGCTGTCCAGCACGACGGCAATTTTTTCATCTCACGGCTCAGCCCGCAGATGCGCATGACCTTCGCCGCCCCGACTGCACAGCAGGAGTTTATGAACGAGATTGTGAAGCTCGGTACGCCTGTTCGCCCGGTTGATGTTCAGGGCAAGATTGAATTTAATTCACAATTCTTCGAACCACACGGATCTTTCCATGCGCGAATATATTATCCGGCGAGATACGCCGATATGGACCTCAACGTCTCGCACCCGGTGGGCCGTTGGCAGATTGACCAGATCGCATTCATCCCGCAGAGGGAGCAGCCTGCACCTGCTCCTCCCGCTGCAGCTCCACCTCCACCGCCAGCTGCGCCTGCACCGCAATCCCCACCTGCATCTACAGCTGCACCTGGAGGTGGAGGCTAAGAGAAATCAACGCGGCGCTTCCAACAGAGAAGCGGCTACAGCAACAAACGGTCGAGCGAATCCAGACAAATCTGGGACCACGTCTCCATGGTCTCGCGGCGCGCGAACAATTCGTCTTTCGCAAGAAATGTCAGGCCGGTAATCATCGCTTCGCGTTTTTCCATCTTCGGCTCGGCCAGTTTGAGTACGTGAACGACGCCAAGATGCACGCGACCAACCTCGGTCGTATCATCGTTTAGAAGCGCAACGATGCGATCTTCGAACGGAGCATCGATTTTGATCTCCTCGTTGACTTCGCGTTCCACACCCGCGCGATAGGCCTGCTCATCCATGGCAAAGAGCGATTCGTCGGTCTCATTCATGTGACCGCCAATCCCGATTGAGCCTTTTGCGACCAGCCGCTGTTCGCCGGCTTTTTTTCCGCGGACGTAGTAAGCGACTTTGTTCTGAAACGCGATGAGCGCGTAAGGAATGATCTGTTTGTA
>JBBQRI010000170.1:0-5119 GCA_038214915.1 Chthoniobacterales bacterium | reverse complement strand
CATCGATGTGGAACGGAATTACCCGGTGATTCCTGCAGCAGGTGTTCGCTGGAAAATAGGGCCACGGTGGTTACTGGATGCTGTCCTGCCAACGCCGCGCCTGCAATATGAGATGGCTCGTGATTTATCACTCTACGCGGGAGCAACCATCACGGAGGCGACTTTTCGGACCGACGACGCGTTTGGCGACTCGCATGGAATTCCGCGCCTCAACCACGCAGTAGTAACATACAGTGAGATTCGAACCGGTGCCGGTTTTGACTGGAAGATTTCGCCGATTGTGACGTTCACGGGTGAGGTCGGCTATCAGCCATACAGGAACTTTGATTTTTATCGTGCTGACGTGCGCTATCACCAGGACGGCGGCGCCCCGTACGGGACGATTTCGTTGCACGGCGCATTCTGATTGCAGCCGCCATCGTTGATGCCGGCCCGGGTCACCGACCCGTCTACAACTCAGCCCAGATTCCGATCCAGCGCGCCGATCTTTCGCGTCTCCGGCCAACGCCATGCAACGCCCATTACGACAAGAATCGTTCCGATGCCTCCCGCAACGACCGAAATGACCGGGCCAAAAAGCGCGGCAGTCAGTCCCGATTCGAACGCGCCGAATTCGTTCGATGTGCCGATGAAAATGTTATTCACGGATGACACGCGTCCGCGCATTTCATCCGGCGTAACCAATTGCACGATCGATCCGCGGATGATTACGCTCACACTGTCGAACGCCCCGAGGAGGAAAAGAACGCCCAGCGATAACCAGAATACTCTCGACAAGCCGAACAGGACGGTCGCGAGACCGAACCCGGTGACGCACCAGAGCAACGCTTTCCCCGCGTGTTTCATCGGTGGCAGATGCGCAATGAGCAGGGCGATTACAAAAGCCCCGACTGCGGGCATCGCGCGCATCCAGCCAAGACCCACCGGGCCGCAGTGAAGAATTTGATCCGCAAAGATCGGCATCAACGCTGTCGCGCCGCCCAGCAGAACGGCAAACAAATCCAGGGTAATCGTGGCGAGGATTACCTTTCTGCTAAACACAAATCGCAACCCAGCCAAAAGACTGTTCCAGGTGCTCGCGTCGCTCTGCTCTCTTTTTTGCGTGCTGCGGCGGATGAGTAAGACCAGAAGGAAAAACGAAAACGAGCAGAGCGCGTCCAGCAGATACACAAACGCAAACCCGACGTACGCGACTAAAAACCCACTCAGAGCCGGACCAACCACAGATCCGATTTGAAAAATGCTGCTGTTCCATGTGACGGCGTTCGCGAATGCATCACGCGGAACCAGGGTCGGAAAAAACGAGCTGCGCGCAGCCCAACTGAACGTGCGCGCCGACGCTCCGATGAAAAGAAGCAGGTAAATCAGCGGGACTGATGGGTCATCAAAATGAAACATTGGATGATGGCGCTCGAATATCGCGGCAACCGCCGCCAGGGCGCGATTGCCCTCACGCAAGGGCGCGATTTGGGGAATGGAAAGATGTTTCCAGGAAACCAAAGCGAGGGCGAGCGACATAAGCGCGCTAAAGACCTGCGACCAAAGGATGATGTGCTTGCGGCTGAATCGATCCGCCAAATGGCCGGCTGGCAGCGAAAGCGTAACCACTGGGACGGCGATCGCTAAGCCAACAAGCCCGAGTGCAGTCGCTGAGTGGGTCCGGGCATAAATCTCCCATTCCACCGCTACGGCAAGCATCAATCGCCCGGTAATCGACAGTAAATTGCCGCCTGTAAACAGAGCGAAATCTCCGAAGCGGAACGCAGCGTATGGATCGTGCGTTCTAGGCTCGGTTTCGATTGGCAGCGGGACGGCCGGCCGTTGCCGGTCCGGTGATCGATAGGAACCAGGATCAATAGAATGGGGCATGCTCGACGGCGCAGGATCAAACGCGCACCAGAGTCTAGATTGACCGGGCGGCACGGCAACCCTCCGCGCGCCTGTCCGGAAACCGGTCCGGAGGCATCAATTTGCCCTGCCCAGCTCCAACCTACTGGGGTAAGAAATTTCCTTAAAGGGCGCTAATTTTTCTTCCATCTCAGAGTTTCACTGCCTAAACTCGGCGGCCTTAAGGCAAAATGGACAACATCATCGAGGCGAAAGAACTGCAGATTGAACGCAAGCACTTCTACGTCGAGCTCCGGGAAAATGAGCGCGGCAGGTTCTTGCGTATCACCGAGGAAGCTCATGGCCGCCGCAACAGCATCATCGTGCCTAGCACGGGCGTTGATGAATTTACGGCCACGATTGCTGAAGTTCTTACGAACGGCGAAACGGCGCCAGCTTAACCACTAACCGATTGTTTTCGGTGTTGCGGCCGGCGGGCTTGCAAGCTCGTCAGCTCCGCAGCTGATGATTACAGGCACGAAACGACTCGGTTTCGTTCCGCATCGTTGACATCGGGACGCCTGAATTTAGTTTGGCGCTTCGTCATTCCAGCGGTCGCTGTCGCTGCAATTATGGCCACAAAACGAAAATCTAGTTATCGAAAACGACTTCAACACGCGCGTAAGCCGATGGGATTCAGATCGCGCAAAGCCGCCGCTGGGAAGAAAACGCGCGCGCCGCGTTACGTTTATTACTTCGGGGATGGCCACGCGGACGGAAAAGGCGCGATGAAAGCTTTATTGGGCGGCAAAGGCGCGAACCTCCATGAGATGACGAGGATCGGGCTGCCAGTGCCGCCAGGATTCACCATTACCACCGAGGTTTGCAGCTATTTTTACGATCACAATCGCTCCTATCCGACGCAGTTGGAGGCGCAAGTGGCGGCGGCCATGGAGAAGGTCGAAAAATCCACTGGCAAAAGATTCGGCGACCAGGAACGGCCTCTGCTGGTGTCCGTGCGCTCTGGCGCCCGCGACTCCATGCCGGGAATGATGGATACGATTCTCAATCTCGGCATGAACGACGAAGTGGTCGAGATCGTCGGGAAGAAAACGAAGAACAAGCGGTTTGCCTGGGATTCTTACCGACGATTCCTTCAGATGTATGGCGACGTGGTGATGGGCGTGCAAAAACGGTCGGGCGAAGACCACGAGCCGTTCGAAGCAGTAATTGAAGGCTTGAAGGACAAGCGCTACGGCAAGCACGACTTCCCCGATGTGCGATTGACCGTGGCCGATCTCAAAGAGCTTGTGCAGCGGTTCAAGGCTTTGATTAACGAGCGCACCGGAAAATCTTTTCCTCAAGATCCACGGGCGCAGCTTCGGGGTGCGATCGGTGCGGTTTTTGGCTCATGGATGAACGACCGCGCAAAAGTTTACCGCCAAAAGTACCAAATCCCTGAAGAATGGGGCACGGCGGTCAACGTCCAAGCAATGGTCTTTGGGAACATGGGAGATCATAGCGCAACCGGCGTGGCGTTCACGCGCGACCCAGCCAGCGGCGAGAATATTTTCTACGGCGAATATCTGATCAATGCGCAGGGTGAGGACGTCGTAGCCGGTGTGCGCACACCACATCCACTGGCAAAGCTCGCGATTGAAATGCCCCCCGCTTACAAAGAGCTGACAAGAATCCGTGGGCAATTAGAAAATCATTTCAGAGACATGCAAGATCTCGAGTTCACGGTGGAAGAGGATCGCCTCTATATTTTGCAAACTCGCAACGGAAAACGAACCGGCCACTCTGCTGTGCGCATTGCAGTCGAAATGTTCAACGAGAAGTTGATCACAAAGAAGGAGGCAATCCAGAGAGTTCCTGCTGACTCGCTATCGCATTTGCTCGCACCGATTTTCGATCGCGACGCGATTACTAAAGCGAAGAAAATAGGAACAGGGTTACCTGCCGGACCGGGCGCGGCGTCCGGTCACGTGGTTTTCAGCGCCGAGGAAGCCGTCGCGCGTGCGGAGAAGGGGCAAAAGGTCGTGCTCGCGCGCGTAGAAACTTCTCCGGAAGACTTGCGCGGCATGATCGCGGCGGAGGGAATTCTAACCGCGCGCGGCGGCGTTTCGTCGCACGCCGCCTTAGTCGCGCGACAAATGGGCAAGGTCTGCGTGTGCGGGGCGACCGGAATTCATATCGATTATCAAAAACGCACGTTGACCGCGGTGGGCGTAACCTTGCAACAGGGCGACTACATCTCGATCGACGGAACGGCCGGTGAAGTTTTCGCCGGCGAAGTCACAACTGCGCCGTCGGAGATCGTGCAGGTCCTGGTCGATCGTTCGCTCGACCCGAAAAAGAGCCCAACGTATCAGCGGTTCGCCAAGTTGATGAATTGGGCGGACGAAGTGCGCGTGCTCAACATCCGGACAAATGCGGACACGCCGCAGCAAGTGACAAATGCGATCGCATTTGGCGCGGAAGGGATCGGGCTTTGCCGAACGGAGCACATGTTCTTTGAGGGGAATCGGATCGACACCATGCGAGAAATGATTCTAGCCCAGAGCAAGGACGATCGCGCTCGCGCTCTAAAGAAGCTCCTACCGTTTCAACGCCAGGATTTCATCGGCATTTTCACCGAGCTCAAAGGTTTGCCGGCCACGATTCGTTTTCTCGATCCGCCCCTGCACGAGTTCTTGCCGCAAGGTCCCGCCCAGCAGCTTGAACTCGCGCACAAACTTGGCGTGTCCCTTGAACAGATTTCACGACGCGTGGAAGAACTGCACGAATTTAATCCGATGTTGGGTCATCGCGGTTGCCGTCTTGGGATCACGTTTCCCGAGATTTCCGAAATGCAGGCTCGCGCGATCTTTGAAGCGACTGCGGAGGTGCAAGCCAAAGGTATCAAGGTCCGCCCTGAAATCATGATTCCGTTGGTGGGATTTCCGCAGGAGTTAAAGCTGCAAATCGACATTGTGCGGCGCGTGGCGGAAGAGGTTGCGAAGGAAAGAGGAACAAAATTCAAGTATCTGGTCGGAACGATGATCGAGATCCCGCGCGCCGCGCTGCTAGCCGACCAGATCGCGCACGACGCCGAGTTCTTCAGCTTCGGCACGAACGATCTGACACAGACCACACTAGGAATGAGTCGCGACGACTCGGGCAGTTTCCTTCCCGCGTACGCGGAACTCGACATCGTCGGTTCAAATCCATTCGCAACGATCGATCAGAAGGGTGTTGGACGTTTGATGGAAATTACTCGCGACCTCGGCCGCAAAACGCGGCCCGACAT
>JBBQRI010000169.1:0-5122 GCA_038214915.1 Chthoniobacterales bacterium | reverse complement strand
CGTTAATTTCTGGCGGTGTCATGGCGCGATACGCTGCTACATCTTCAGCATCCATTTTCCTGACTTCCTGCTTTTTCTATTCAAATCTGCGAAATCTGCGGATGAATTTATTTGGGATGTGAACGCTACTCGGTGATTTCGTTCGCTATATCCGGTTTCCGAATATCTCTCGCCACTTGAATCTTTAGGTCGCGCAACTGGCGAGCATCGACTTCCGCAGGCGACTGCGTCATGAGGTCGATGCCGCGGTTGTTCTTCGGGAAAGCCATCACGTCACGAATACCTTGTTCGCCGCAGATCAGCATAACCAGACGATCGAAGCCGAACGCGATTCCGCCATGTGGCGGCGCGCCGAGCCGAAGCGCACTGAGTAGATGGCCGAACTGTGATTCTCGAGCTTCCGGGCTGATCCCGAGCGCTGCGAACATTTTGTCCTGCAATTCCGGTTCGTAGATTCGCATGCTGCCGCCGCCGATTTCAACGCCGTTTAAAACGACATCGTAAGCCTCGGCGCGAATTTCGGGAAATTTTTTCGCGTCAAACAGCGGCATGTCCTCGGCTTTGGGTCGAGTGAATGGATGATGCATTGCGTTCCATTTGTTTTCGTCCGGACTCCATTCGAAAAGCGGAAAGTCTGTGACCCAAAGGAAATTCCAAGTTTCGCCAGCAGGCATAAGCTTTTGCATCTCTGCGATACGCAGGCGTAATCGCCCCAAGACTTCACACGCGATTTCCCACTTAGCAGCGGCGAAAAAAATGCAGCCGCCCTCCTCCACGTCCAGCTTTGATCGCAACGCGGTCTTCTCAGCGTCACTGAAGTACTTCACGATGGGCGATTTCCATTCACCGTTCTCAACCTTGATGAAGGCGAGACCTTTTGCGCCGTGCAGCTTGGCAATTTCAGTAAGCTCATCGGCCTGGCCTATGGTGATCCCGGCAAAGCCTTTCGCGTTGATTGCTTTCACGACGCCGCCTGCATCGAGCGCACTGCGAAAAACTTTGAAACTGCTTTCGCGAAAGGTTTCACCAAGGTCGACCAGCTCCATTTTGAACCGGCGATCGGGTTTATCGCTGCCGTAGCGATCGAGCGCTTCGCGATACAAAAGCCGGTCGAATGGCGTTTTAATGTCAACGTTGCGTGCGGCCTTGAAGATCGCCGCGAGCATTCCTTCGGTGACGCTGAAGATGTCGTCGGGCGTGACGAACGACGCTTCAATGTCGATCTGCGTAAACTCCGGTTGCCGGTCGGCGCGCAAATCTTCGTCGCGAAAACATTTTGCGATCTGAAAATATTTTTCCACGCCCGCGACCATGAGCAGTTGTTTGTATTGCTGCGGCGCCTGCGGCAGCGCGTAAAATCTTCCCGGCATAATCCGGCTCGGCACCAAAAAATCACGCGCTCCTTCCGGTGTGCTCTTGGATAGAACCGGTGTTTCAACTTCGACGAACCCCTGGTTGTCGAGGTAATCGCGCGTTGCTTTTGCGGCCAGGTGACGAATCCGCAAATTGCGCGCGAGCCGTGGCCGACGCAGATCCAAATAACGGTGCGTCATCCGCAGATCTTCATTTTGCGGCTCGGCATCGAGTGGGAACGGCAGCGGGTCGGCGCGATTTAAAATACGCAGCTCGTTAGGATTGATTTCGATGTCGCCGGTCGCGAGGTTCGGATTTTCCGTGCCCGGCAGACGTGCGGCGACCGTGCCCGAAACTTGAATAACATCTTCGCCGCGCAATGTGTGCGCCTGTTTTGCAAGCTCGGCATTTTCCTCCGGGCGAAAAACCACCTGAGTCAGTCCTTCGCGGTCGCGCAGATCAATGAAGATCACGCCGCCATGATCGCGGGTGACGTTCACCCATCCGGCAAGCGTCACTTGCCTGCCGATATCGCTCTTGCGAAGTGAATTGCAGTCGTGTGTGCGAAACATGCGATGCGCCCAAAGTACCGCGTCATTCTGGGCGAAGCGAACAATCTCGCAAGCGATTACACTGTGCTATAGCGTGCGCTGTCAGCGCACTGTGGAGCGACAGTCTACGAGAATCCGCTGAGGACAGCGGACACTACAGCAACCGTTAAAGAAGCTCGGACACGCGATCCAGCAGTTTGTCACACGCCACAAGCTCTTGCTCACCTGTTCCCATATTCTTGATCTTCACCTGCGGCCACTCGTCCCCGAACAACAGTGCGACCCGTGCACCCAAATCTTCGGCGGATTGGAACTGCCGGGCGATTTTGGTTGGGGTGAGCGGGTAATCTACGCGGTAGCCGCGGTCGCGCAGTTGCTGAATTTGTGCCAGCGCGTCGGCACGGCATTGTTCCTTTGCGATAACGATGTAAATGTCGATCTTGCTGTCGTTTGCCACTGCTTTCTGCATCGCTTCGCGTGCTCGCGGAATTTCGTTGATCAATTCGCCGAGAACGACGTCGCCCATTGCAAAACCAAGCGCAGGTAGAGAGAGCGAGCCATCGCTGAGCTGCGAAATCAGATTATCGTAACGCCCGCCGCCGGCGATGGCGCGGAATTTCCCGGCACGATCGAACACCTCGAACACGATTCCTGTGTAATAGGCAAGCCCACGAACGATTCCTACATCGATCGCCACGAAATCGGCGAGACCGCGAGCGCGCAACCCCTCAACGAGTTGCTCCAGCCTTGCGCTTTTGCCGCCGCTCTTCAGCGCCGCGAAGACGGGATCGGCGAGGTCCCCGAGTTTTTCTGCGGTTTTCTCACGTGGTTCGCGCGCCGATTTATCGATCGCTTGCAGTAAATCGTCCCACCGCTCAGCGGGCACGTTTTTGGCGCCGAAAAAATCAGTCCAGAATTCGCGGTCGCTAATCCGGACCACGAAATCTTTTTCGGTGAATCCGAACGCACGCAGGAAATCGATGCAGAGCGCTACGAGTTCGATGTCGGCGGCCAGATCCTTTTCGCCGATGATGTCGCAATTGAGCTGAAAATGTTCGCGTAACCGGCCGCGCTGTTGCTTCTCGTATCGGAAAAATTGTCCGATCGAAAACCATTTGAGTGGTTTCTTGAATTCCCGTTCGTGCGCCGCAACCACACGAGCAAGCGTGGGCGTGAGTTCAGGACGCAGCGCGACTTCGCGTTCGCCTTTATCTGTGAAATTGAAAAGCTGCTCGACGATTTCCGCGCCGCTTTTCTTCTTGTACAACTCAGTCGCTTCCAGAGGCGGCCCTTCCCATTCGACGAAGCCGGAGCGGCGGGCAACCTCACGCCAGCGGGCGAAGATGTAATTCCGCCGCGCACAGTCGTCGGGCAGAAAATCGCGAAAACCGGGCAAACTCTGCATAGATGCGGGTTTACGTTGTTCCGACACAGGCGGCTTGACTAGCTCCGCGGACACAGCCGCCGGAGACGGAATTTACGATATGAGGGCGAACCTGAACAAATTCCGGCTTTAAGGGACCGGGAACAATTAAGGACATCGGTTAAATCAAAGCAGAGGGAGAAATATGAAACAAATCAGATTAACGAAAATATTGGCGGCAAGCTTGCTTTGCGCCGCGTCGCTATGTGTAGCGCTTGCACAGACGACAACAACTACAACAAGCACAGACCCCGTAACGGGTACGACCACAACCCAGCAGACGACTACCAGCTCTGCAGGCAACATCGTCACCTACACCCCGGACTCGGATTCCTTCATGTTCCGAACGGCGTCAGGTGCGACGCCCGTACGCTATTACTACACGAAGGATACGACGGTGGTCGATCCGGCAGGTCGCGTTGTAAATTGGTCGGCGATCCGCCCGGACATGCCAGCCACCGTTTACTACTCAACAGTGGGCGATCGAGTTGTCGTGCGAAAAGTAGTGTTGGCCTCCCAGCCAGCCGCTGTGATTAAGCAGGAGGAAACGACTACCACCACTACGACGAGGCCGTAGCGACAGAGTTGTTTTCCAAGTAGAAACTGCAAGCGCCCGCGAAAACCTCGCGGGCGCTTTTTTTGCAACTAGCCATTCATCAATCGTAGTGGAATTGGTAGGGCGGGCAGTCCCCTGCCCGCCGCCACGGGTTCAGAAAATCGGCGCGCACGGAGTTGGCGCGCCCTACCTGCCAACGGCCCCGCGGGAGGGGCTACAGTGCGCATAGGCGAGTCGATACGAACCAGCGAGTTTCCCCGTGCGTTCTTCTCGGGTAACTTGCAGACGCGTGGCTGCATCGAAAAGAGAGAAGCCTGATCTGCAGAAGAAAGTGCATGAGGTGCCGCACAAGCCGGGTGTGTATTTGATGCGCGACCGGTTTAACCGCGTGATTTACGTCGGCAAAGCGCGCGACCTGCGTAAACGCGTGAGCTCGTACTTTTTGCCCTCGAAATTGGCCCAAGCCGATTTGAAAACACGCGCCATGCTGGACGCAACATGGGATTTTGAAACGCACACCGTTCGTAGCGACGCGGAATCGGTTTTGTTCGAAGGCAAACTGATCAAAGAATACCGGCCGCGCTATAACATTTCATTCCGCGACGACAAGCGGTTCCTCGTGGTGAGGGTCGATCTTTCGGAAGAATGGCCGCGCTTTCGCCTCGCCCGATTTAAGAAGGACGACGGCAGCCGCTATTTCGGCCCATACGCGCATGCCGGCGCGCTGCGACAAACATTGAATTTCATGCGCAAGAAATTTGGTGTGCTCACGTTTGGTCGCGGCGCACCGACAGAGCGCGAATTGAAGTCTTCGACATATCAGGTGCCCGTCCGCTTGAGCGAGACCAGCGCCGAGCAATACCGCGAGCGCGTTGCGCAGGCCTGCGAGTTCCTGGAAGGCAGATCGCGAGAGATGATCGCCGCACTCGAAGAACAAATGCGCACCGCTGCGGAGAAAATGGATTTCGAGAAGGCGGCGGAGCTTCGCAACATGGTCACGGACTTGCGCAGCACGACAAAACCGACCCGGCGATTCACGCGCGGCAGTTTGCCCAGCACCATTGATCCGATGGCGGACGTGCAAGCGCTCGCTGACGCGTTGCACCTTTCAGATGCGCCTCGAGTAATGGAGTGTTTCGACATTTCGAACATTTCCACCACGCACGTGGTGGCCTCGATGGTTTGTTTCCGCGATGGGGTTCCGGACAAGAACAATTACCGCCGCTACCGCGTCCGCAC
>JBBQRI010000168.1:0-5133 GCA_038214915.1 Chthoniobacterales bacterium | reverse complement strand
TAGCGGCGCTTTGCGACCGCCGCAAATCCGTCCGGCGATCAGGGATTAACCAAATCGACCGGTGATGTAATCTTCGGTCTGTTTTTCGCCGGGGTTTGTGAAGATTTTCACCGTTGGTCCGAACTCGATTAGTTTGCCGAGATAAAAGAACGCGGTGAAATCGGAAACGCGCCCCGCTTGCTGCATGTTGTGAGTGACGATGACGATTGTGTACTGCGTCTTGAGCGCCTGGATTAGTTCCTCGATTTTCGCCGTGGCGATCGGATCCAGCGCCGAGCAAGGCTCGTCCATCAAGACCACCTCCGGTCCGACGGCGAGAGCGCGCGCGATACACAAACGCTGTTGCTGGCCACCGGATAGTCCGTAGGCATTGGTTTCTAGCCGGTCTTTGACTTCGTCCCACAACGCGGCTGAACGCAAACTTTTCTCGACTGCTTCGTCGATACGCGAACGCTTTTTGATGCCGGCCACGCGCAAACCGTAAGCAATATTCTCGTAAATCGATTTGGGAAAAGGATTCGATTTTTGAAACACCATTCCGATTCGCCGGCGCAAATCGACGACGTCCAACCCAGGCATGTTGATATCGACGCCGTCGACGTGAATCGCGCCCTTGCTAACGCGCGAGCCGTCAATGAGATCGTTCATCCGGTTGATGCAACGCAGCAGAGTCGTCTTCCCGCAGCCGGACGGCCCAATGAAAGCAGTCACGGCGCGAGGCGGCATTTGCAGCGAGATGTTGTGGAGGACCTTGTTATCGCCGTAGGTGAAATCGACTTCTCGCACGTCGATCATTACCTGAAGTTTGTCCGTCTGGTTTGCTGCCGGTTCAAGAGGTTCTGGTGGGGTTTGTGGCCGAACTGTTTGTGGCGGTTCCATCACGGTTACCATGATAAGCGTCTCCTTTGTCTCTCCCGCAGCACAATGGAGGCTAATGCAATCAGCATTACGACTACTAGAAAGACAAAAGCCGTTCCATACTGAACGCGTTCGGTGTATTCGTTCTGCGGAATTTTCGAGCTAACAACGTAGATGTGGTACGGGAGCGCCATGACGCCCTGGAAAAAGAAATCGGTCCATTTGGTCACCTGCCACGGCATTTCATCGCGCATCGCGTAAGCGGCCGTGAACATGATCGGCGCGGTTTCACCTGCGACGCGGGCGATGCCGAGGATCGAAGACGTCAAAATGCCCGGCATCGCGTAAGGCAGAACGTTCTTGCGGATGGTCTGCCAACTGGTCGCACCGAGCGCCAGTGAACCTTCGCGCAATCCCTTCGGCACAGCGCGCAATGATTCTTCGCTGGCCGTAATGATCGCCGGCAAAATCATGAGACCCAGCGTGAACCACCCCGCGATGAGCGAAACGTTCCAGCCAAAGAAGATTACAAACAATCCAAAACCGAACAGGCCGAACACGATCGAAGGCACGCCCGCGAGATTTAAAATCGCAATGCGAATAAACCGAATAAAGCGCGTGTCGCGGCTGTATTCGCTGAGGTAAATCGCGGCACTGATTCCGATAACCAAGGCGACGATCATCGACCCGATAACGAGCAGTGCCGTGCCCACGATACAAGGCCAGATTCCGCCGGCAGAATACGCGATGCTGGTGGCATCAACGGGTTCCTTGTGCGTTTCCTGCCATTTCCGGAATTCTCGATCGCTCAACTCCATTTTTTTGCCCTGATAGTCGAACACGTAGAGCGTTTGCGGCGGCTCGGTGAGAAATTTCACATTGATGAACGGCGCGTGGTTGATGAATACAGTCCGGCTTCCCTTGATCGCAATGTTGAGAAAGATGTAAGTAGCGCACGCCAACACGAAGTACGTGGCCAGGCGAAACGCCCAAAACATGAACGTTTGGACAAAGCTGCGCCTGCTGTTGGAAGAGGCAGCGACCATTTCAGCCAATGCTCATGCGGTAGCGCATGACTAGCTTTTGCGCGACATAGTTGATGGCCAGAGTGATCGCGAATAACACGAGGCCCACCATGAACAGAGCGCGGTAGTGGATGCTGCCGCGAACGACCTCGCCCATTTCCTGCGCGATGATTCCCGTCATGGTGTGCACGGGTTGGAAAACTGCGCCAAGTCCCTGTGTGAAATCAGGAATGGCGATCCGATTCCCGGCGCACAGTAGCACCACCATTGTTTCTCCGATCACGCGGCCAAGCCCGAGCAACACCGCTGACACAATTCCAGACAGTGCCGCCGGCACCAGCACGCGAACGATCGTCTGAAGCCGATTCGCCCCCAGTGCATAAGAAGCTTCCTTGAAACTGCGAGGCACGTTGCGAAGCGCGTCTTCGGCCAGAGTAAAAATCGTGGGTACGGCCATTAGCGCGAGCAAACAACCCGCGGTAAAAACATTGAGGCGCTCGCTAATTGGAAAGAATGGCACCCATTGCATGAACGAGGCGCGTGAGATAGCGCGGATCGTTTCTCCGAGGACAGCAATCCCGAAGAAACCCAGCACGACAGACGGGATCGCCGAAATGAATTCGATGTACGGTTTGATCAGGCTCTTCTCAATTGGTGAGGCAACCTCGCTTACGTAGATCGCTGCACATATTCCGAGAGGAACAGCAAGGAGCAGCGCGACGACCGAAACCATCAGCGAACCCACAAACAAAGGAATGATGCCGTACCAATCCTGCCAAAAACTTGCCGTGATCCACTGCGTGCCAAACAGAAAAGAGGTGATGGCGCGATACGCGGGCACTGGTTTGTTCGGGTCCCACGTGCGCAGTTTTTCGACAACCGCGGGAAGCTCTTTCAGATACGTTTCGACTTCGACTTTCCATTTCGCGAAGGCTTTGCGCGCTTTGGCATTGGTCAACGCGGGAGACGCTGCCAGCAGTTCGTTTATCTGCGCCTTCATCGAATCGGCAATTTGCGCGAACTTGTCCGTTTCAGAACGAAGCGCAGCCATCTGCTCCGTTTCGTTGCCAGCGGGCGTGGCGGCGGCGCTGGCTTCATCCTGCGATTCGCCCTCGATCACAGAAGCACCAGCATGGCTGCCGAGCTTCAGCATTGTTTCACGCAGCGCCTGCGCCTGATCGGTCGCGTCCGAGAGCAATCCGTTTAACTGTTCGCCAAACTTATTTGCAAACTCATCGAATTTTTCGAGCGCCGCCTGGTCGGCACCGGCTCGCATTTGTTGCAGCCGGATGTCACCGAGTTGACGCGAGAGAGCCGTCTGCTTTTCGGCTTCCGTCCGAATGATGTCCACGTATTCGAGGCCCGCCTGTCGATACAGCCGCAAATTCGCCAGATTCTGACTGAAAAAACCGGAGCCCTCGCGAAAGAGGAAAATCGTAATCAACGCCAGCACCACAATTGCAACGAGCGCGTTGCTGCCAAAGAAAGCTCTGATAACTGATTCGGCGGTTCGCCGTCGGTGTCCACTCGTGCTTTTTTCGGCCGGAATCGACAACTCTTGCGCGGTGGTTTCCACACCGGCGACGATGCAAAACAGCCGCGAAACCAGCAATGGAATTAATGTTACGTTTCTGTGACAGCAGCATCGTAGAGTTCGCTGTCGTCAGCGGAAAACTCCGGGATTTTGTCAGCGCTTTTCTCCCGGCACTTCTTGTCGTACAGGCGTCGCGTCCGGGAAATCCGGAGGAGCTTCGGCAGCTCGATACACGGTTCGGCCTGGGTCTTGTCTAACAGCCTCACCCGATCCGAACAGGCCGCATCCGGCAATAGCAAGCGCGCCCGCGATAGTTAGCGTAGCGTGAAGGGGTTTCACTCAGTAACACAATTGAGGCGTAACCGAATCCTCGCAAGTGGCGCCCGCTCATTTCTGTTTGCCACACAAACGTAACAGTAATTTTTTTGTCACTGAATCGGGTTGTTCTTACGCTGCTTCTTAATCGAAATGCAGTCAGTAACTTCTCGCCAACGCGATCCACTCCAAGTTTTCGCGACGCAACAGCGATTTTCATTTGGCAAATCCGGTGAGGATCTTCGGACGCCGAAACGTTATCGCGCTGCGTGGATTTCAGACATGCACTTGGGCACGCGCGGCTGCAACGCCACTGCGCTGCTGGACTTTTTGCGCGAGACCGACTTCGACACGCTCTACATCGTGGGAGATCTGATAGATATTTGGTCGCTGCGGCGGATAATTTACTGGCCACAGCAACACAATGACGTGATCCAAAAAATTCTGCGCAAAGCCCGCAAGGGCACGCGTGTAGTTTACATTCCGGGAAATCACGACGAATTGGTGACCAGCTTTTGTGGAGTCTATGGGAACATTGAAATCAAGGAGAACGCAATCCATGTGACCGGCTCAGGCGAGCGGATTTTGGTTATTCATGGTCACGAACTCGACGTGGTGGTGTCCGGCAGCGGCCGGATGAAGTGGCTCGCGTTCGCAGGCGACGTTGGCTACCAATTTCTCCTGTCGCTCAATCCGCTCATCAACTTTATCCGGCGCCGTTTCGGTCTGGGTTACTGGTCCCTCAGCGCGTATGCCAAGCGAAGCGTGAAGGACGCCGTGAGTTTCATCGGCAAATTCGAGGCCGCTGTGGCTCATTACGCGGAACGCTACCGCGTCGATGCCGTGCTGTGTGGGCACATCCATAGCGCAGCGATCCGCGAATTCGGCACGATCTCGTATTACAACTGTGGTGACTGGGTCGAAAGCTGCACGGCGCTAGTCGAGGGCGATGATGGCATGATCTCGCTAGTTAATTACCACTCGCTCTCCGCGAGCGGACGCGCAGTAACTCCGACGGTCGATCCAGAACGGCCTTCAACCAATCACACCGGCATTCGCCCGGTCGTCACCAACTCGTCATCGCCTTTTAACAATTCGTAACCTGACGCGGCGCGCTTCTGCTTTATGGGTCCTGTCATGACCGCGATTACAGTGAAGCGAACGATACTCAGACGAAATTCTGCGCAAAGGCCGGCGACGCGCCGGTCATTTCGCGAGCTATCCAGATCTTATCTCGCCGGCGAAAAAGCCGTTGAGTTTGCCATCGAAGCGCTCTTCTTTGCCATAATCGTGGCGATATCAGCATGGCCAGTAATTACGGCCATCGGCGCGCTGGATGAATTTTTCCGAAGCGCGCCAGGGTGAGAAGTACAAGGTGGATCGTCTTGTCCTCAAGGCGAT
>JBBQRI010000167.1:0-5260 GCA_038214915.1 Chthoniobacterales bacterium | reverse complement strand
TATCGCGTGGCATATCTGCTCGAAAACGGCATCAATCCGCGAAATATTCTGCTGCTCACATTCACGAACAGAGCAGCCCGCGAAATGCTGAATCGCGTCGCGAATTTATTGCCGGTTGATGCCAGTGGACTCTGGGGCGGGACATTCCATTCGGTTGGAAACCGGATTTTGCGCAGGCATGGTACGGCGCTCGGTTACTCGAGCGGGTTCACCATCATGGACCGTGAAGATCAAAAGGATTTGATCAATACGGTGGTGGCAAGCGCAGGAATTGATCCAAAGGAAGTCCGGTTTCCGAAAGGTGATGTGCTCGCGGAAATCTTCAGCTTTGTCGTGAACACGGAGATGCCGCTGGAAGCATTGCTCGCGGAAAAGTTTCCTTACTTCCTGCCGTTGCTCGACAAAATCCAAGACGTTCGGAACCGATACGAAAAAAAGAAGAAGGCAACGAACTCGGTGGATTTCGACGACTTGCTGCAAAAAACGTTGTTGATGTTTCAGCAGCACGAGCGGATCGCGGAAGTCTACCGGCGCCAGTTTCAATTCATTCTGGTCGACGAATACCAGGACACGAACAAAATCCAGGCTGACCTTGTCGACCTGCTCGCGCGCGATCATCGCAACCTGATGGTGGTCGGGGACGACGCGCAATCGATCTACTCCTGGCGCGGCGCGAACTTCCAAAACATTCTCGAATTTCCAAAGCGCTATCCAGATGCGCAGGTGTTCAAGATCGAAATGAATTACCGCAGTGTGCCGGAAATTCTGGAGGTCGCGAACGCGGCAATCGCTGCAAATGTTCAGCAATTCCGGAAACATTTGAGCGCAACCCGGGAATCAAAGACGCTCCGGCCGGCGTTAGTCGCCCTCAATGATGGCTCGGAACAGGCGCAGTTTGTTGCCCAGCGGATCCTCGAACTGCGCGATGAAAATGTTGACCTGAATGACATCGCCGTCCTTTACCGCGCACACTATCACGCACTCGAGCTGCAATTGGAGCTTTCGCGTCGCGGTATCCCGTACCAAATCACCAGCGGTATCCGGTTTTTCGAACAAGCACACATCAAAGACGTAACGTCGTTCATCCGTTTTGTGGCCAATCCGCTCGATGAAGTCGCGTTCAAACGAATGGTGAAATTGCTTCCCGGAATCGGCAACCGCACCTCGGAAAATCTCTGGCAGGCATGGGCTGCCGGCACCACGGACGGGAAGGAGAATTTTGGCGAGCGCCTCCTTACGATGAACGTGCCGGCAAAATCAAAGAAAATGTGGACGCAACTGGCGCATACACTTGATGAGATCGCACCCGGCGGCGAACCGAATCCGCCTTCTGAAATGATCACGTCTGTTGTCGAGGCGATTTACGATGATTACGCCAAGGTGAACTTTGCGAATTACCAGCTCCGCCGGGAAGATCTTGACCAGCTCGCAGCATTCGCTCGCCAATTCAAAGACGTACACGAGTTTCTGTCGCAACTGGCCTTGATCAGCAACGTCGACGCGGAAGCCGCGTCGGTTCAGGCAAACGAGAAAGAAGCGGTCAATCTGTCCAGCGTGCATCAAGCCAAAGGTCTCGAGTTTCACACCGTCTTCGTGATTTGGCTGACTGACGGCATGTTCCCCAGCAGCCGCTCGCTCGATACCCGTGATGCGCTGGAGGAGGAACGGCGCTTGTTTTACGTAGCCATCACGCGCGCGCGCGATGAGCTTTATCTCACCTACCCGCACATGCGTCTGAGTGGCGGCTACGGCGATGTCTTCCAGAGGCCGTCGCGTTTTCTGCAGGAAATTCCAAATGATCTCGTCGAGGACTGGCAAGTAAAAAGAAGCTGATCTCTTGAGCCACGGATTAACACGGATAAGCACATGCTTGAGGTTGACGATCAGGAAAAGCGCAAGCTTCTACACGAAGAGACCACCAGCAAAATCATTGGCGCTGCGTTCGAAGTGCATGATCAGCTCGGCTACGAATTTCTCGAGCGGGTTTACCAACGCGCACTGCAAGTGGAGGTGCTTCGCCGCGGCGCAACAGCAACTGGAGAAGCGTATTCAGGTGCACTACAAAGGAGCCGTTGTGGGCGATTACGATATCGATGTTCTGGTCGACAGCTGCGTCGCTGTCGAAGTCAAAGTCGCACCGCAATATAACAAGCGCGATGAAGCACAGTTATTGAACGAACTAAAAGCCACGGGCCTGAAGGTCGGGTTACTCGTGAATTTCGGCCGAACGAAAGTCGAGTACAAACGCCTCGTCTTCTAAATCCGTGTTTCATCCGTGCTCGTCCGTGGCTAAATGAATCTGTCGCCGGAGAATAAGATCGCCGGAGTTCTCGTGCCGCTGTTTGCGTTGCGACGAGAGGACGACCTGGGGATCGGCGATCTCGGCGCGTTGCGGGAGTTTATTGATTGGATTGCAGAAATCGGATTCACCCTTGTTCAGCTTCTGCCAATCAACGAAACCGGCGCGGATAACAGCCCATACAATGCCATCAGTGCGATCGCGATCGAGCCAACGACTCTGCACCTCGCGCAAGGTTCACCCGAGGACTTAACCCACAATGATTTCGCGGACTCACTCTCCGAGATCGACCTCGCGGGCCTGCGCCGTGGCCGAGTAAAATACCGGCAGATCAAAGAATTGAAGCAGCGCATTCTCGAGAAGGCGTTTGCGAACTTCTCCGCTCGCGCAGACAAAAAGCGACAATCAGAACTCGAACGATTCTGCGAAGAAGAATCGTCATGGCTGCGTGACTACGCCTTGTTCCGCGTGCTTGTCGAGGACCAAAATGGGAACGCTGCGTGGGACCAGTGGCCACCGCAGCATCAGACGATCGAAAGTGCTCGCAATTGGCTGCGTGATCTCCCGCAGGAGAAACAGCCAGCCGTGACGCGCCGCCTGGATTTCTTCTGTTACGTGCAATGGATCGCACACCAGCAATGGCGCGACGTGAAAGCGTATGCAGAGCAACGCGGTGTCGCGTTAATGGGCGACATTCCCTTCGGCGTCAGTTATTACAGCGCCGACGTTTTCTCGCGTCCCGATGAATTCTTGCTCGATTGGTTCGGTGGCGCGCCTCCCGAGCCGCACTTCAAGGACGACGCGTTCACTCAAAAATGGGGACAAAACTGGGGCATCCCGCTCTATCGCTGGATCGCCATGCGCTCAAACAATTTTCAATGGTGGCGCGAACGGGTGCGTGGCACCCGACGCATCTTTCATCTGTTCCGAATCGATCACGTCCAGGGATTTTATCGCGTCTATGCCTTTCCCTGGCGGCCCCAAAGGAACAAAGAATTCCTGCCGCTCGATCAACACCAGATGCTGGAACAAACCGGCGGCCGTGCGCCGCATTTCGTTCCACGCGACGACGAGACACCCGAACATCGCGAGGCGAACAAGCGCGAAGGAGAAGAATACCTGAGCGTCATCATGCACGAAGCCGGCGCCGCGCGCGTGGCAGGGGAAGATCTCGGTGTGGTGCCCGATTACGTGCGGCCTGGTTTGCGATCGCTTGGCATCGCCGGATTCAAAATTCCGCAGTGGGAAATGCGCGATG
This sequence comes from Chthoniobacterales bacterium, assembly GCA_038214915.1. GTDB lineage: Bacteria > Verrucomicrobiota > Verrucomicrobiia > Chthoniobacterales > UBA10450 > Udaeobacter. The sequence continues at coordinate 1,703 of JBBQRI010000167.1, read as the reverse complement.
GCATGATCACTCCGGGGGATACATACGACCGCCTGTCCGTGGCAACGTACGCGACCCATGATCACGAACCAATTCGCGCGTTGTGGGAAAACGCCTTCGACACTCCGGACTCCGACCCCGAACAACAAGCGCGCGCGACACTCGAGAAGGTCGCGCTTTTTGCCGGATTGAATTCCAAAATCGACCAGCTCGATTACGAGAAGGATTTTTATCCCGCGGTAATGGACGCGCTTTTCAGATGTAACTCCTGGATTGCCGTGGTCATGATCACCGATCTGCTCGCACGCGAGTACCGCTTCAACGTCCCCGGGACAAAGGCGAACTTAAATTGGACACGGAGAATACAGCGCTCGATCGCAAAGCTCCGTTCCAGCAGGAAAGAGCGAACGCGAATGCAGCTAATCCACGAGTTGCTGGAAAAAACCGGGCGCGTTTGAAGTTATAGGAAGCGGAGATTATCAACGAACCTGCGCAACTTGCCGCGCGTTTTTGCTCGTTTCAAGCTCTGCACTCACCTTTTGGATTTGTGCCGACTGCTCTTTCACCGTCGCGATGAGCGATGCAATCTGTTCCTTTAATTCCAGCACCGTACGGTGTTCTTTCAGGAATTCGTTCAACAACATCGCGTTCACCTGGTCGTAGCGGACGCTGTACGGCTTCCCTTCCTTATCGCGCACCACCAGGTCCGCGCTGACCTTCTCGACTTCCTCAGCCACGAGTCCAAACTGCGATCTGCCTGATGGATCAATCTCCTTCTTGTAGCTAAAGGTAACGGGCCTGAGCGCCAGGATTACTTCGCTGGTTTGGTCCATTGGTTTGATGCCGTCCTTAAACCGCCGCGAAGAAGTCCCGGTACCGAGCTTCCCCTCCGAATTAACAAATACGCCCGTGCCCGCGGTAGAGATCACACCGAAAATGTTGTCGATGTAGCAGGTGTTGTCGACGTTTTCACCGGCCACGCCGATAGCGATGACGTTATTGGCTGTGGTGACGCCGACACCGGCGTTGTCGCCCAACGCCACGTTGCGCACGCCGGTGGTATTGTTAGCGAGCGCAGCAGCACCGATAGCAGTGTTCTGGCTCCCGCTGGTGTTGCGAAAGAGCGCAAAAACACCCTCGGCAAGGTTGGCATTGCCGGTGGTGTTGACTTCGAGCGCTCGGATACCATTTGCCGTGTTATTCTCGCCTGTGGTGTTAGCTGAGAGCGCTCCATAACCGCTGGCCGTATTACCGTCGGCGGTGTTGTGATAGAGCGCTAGAAAACCGCTGGCCGTGTTGTTGCTGCCGGTGTTGTTCTCCCGGAGGGTTTGCGAACCGTTGGCCACGTTGCCGCTGCCTGTAGTGTTGCTCTCGAGCGCATAAGAACCGTTGGACGTGTTATAGCTGCCGGTGTTGCTGAATAGTGCACGAGCGCCGGTAGCCGTGTTCCCACCGTTAGCGGTATTGCTAAAAAGCGCGAACGCTCCAACGGCTGTGTTCGCGGTGCCGCTGGTGTTGAGCAACATGGCTGCCGTGCCAGTGGCCGTATTTTGGTCTCCGGTGTTCAACGCAAGCGTCCCAGCGCCAACGCCAGTATTGTAGCTCCCAGAACTAGTCGTAAACAGCGAATACCAACCAACCCCTGTGTTGGCGGCGCCGGTGGTAAGGTTCTGAAGGGCTTTGGTTCCTTCTGCCGTGGTGAATCCGGGATAACCTCCGTCCGG
>JBBQRI010000166.1:0-5266 GCA_038214915.1 Chthoniobacterales bacterium | reverse complement strand
TTATTAGCCATAAGATCATGGCATTGTTCCAATGCGTATTGAATGCCAGCGCGCCTGACCATCTCGGGATCGTTTTGGCAAGGCTGCAGAGCACGTAATAGCTTCGCAGGAAAACGTGCGCCGCCAGCCAGCTCGGCCATGCGTTTCAGTCCGCCGATGGAGGTAATCGGCATGATGCCGGCGATAATCGGGATGTGAACGCCCGCGAGCGCGCAGCGTTCCCGGAAATCGAAAAAGTCGCGATTCTCGAAAAACAGTTGTGTGACAATGTAATCAGCGCCGGCGTCGACCTTTGCTTTGAAATAATCCATCTCAACCAATCTATTTGGCGTGGCCGGATGTCCCTCGGGAAAACCAGCAACTCCAATCCCGAAACCACGGCGGTCAGGATGGGCACCGGATTCGTTGAAGCGGCGAACGAATTTTACCAGGTCGATAGCGTGTTGGAACGAGTCGCGCGATTTATCGTAAACCATTCCAGCCGGTCGATCGCCGCCGAGCGCGAGAATGTTTCCAATGACTGACTTTGCGTATCGGAGCAGAATCCTTTCGATTTCCTCTTCGTTGTGGCAGACACAGGTAAGATGCGGGATCGGGTCCAGTTTTGTTGTGCGTTGAATGCGCTCGACGAGATCGTGGGTCAATTGACGCGTCGAGCCACCGGCGCCATAAGTCACGCTGACAAAATCCGGCATGTAAGACTCAAGATCGCGAATCGTCTGGTAGAGCGTCTCCGCGGCCTGTGGCGTCTTTGGGGGAAAGAACTCGAACGAAAACGTAGGAGAATGTCCCCGCATGATTTCGGTGATATGCATGAGTCGGCGCTTATCTTCGTTCCTGCCGCGACTTTCGGTCAACTCATCCCGAAATGCGACACCGCGCCACAGCCAAGAGAGATTGAAATCGTGAGAGTTTGGTAGCGCTGTAGGATTTACTTTCGGATGCTCTGCGGGCTCCCCCGAGCAAGACGAACTACGTTCTATGGCGTATTGACTTCAGTTAGATGACGTTTGGCAGCTCTTTGCCAGGCTTTCAGCTGAAAAGTCCCGCGCGCTGGCAAAGCTCGTCGGCCCGGCGTTATAGGCGGAAAAGAGCGGAGCTGGTGGTGGACTGATTTGTTGGGGACAAAAAAATACATCTGCCAGCACCAGGCGACTGACTCGTTCTCGGCGGCAAGCTGCGCCTGGTGCCAGGACATGGAGAACAATGCGTTTCGCCCTGGGAATCCGAAATTATTTCGGCGAACGCATGTCGGCGTGGGTTTTGATGTCGCGCCTTTGCTTTTCCACAACGCGACGCAGCTCGCGCTCCATGGTTTTGAACGCGTCGTGGATGACTTTTTTGAGCGGTTCGTGAGTGCCGTTATTCATTTGCCTTTCATCGGCCACAAGCTCGTGGCGCGGCGCCACCGTCACGTCGATCCGGCATCGGTATGGATTCCCTTTTTGATGGGTGTGATTGGTCTGCTCGATAGCGATATCGCAGCGGTTGATGTGATCACAAAATCTCTCGAGTCTTTCTGCATAATCCAAAACGAGATTGTCGATCTGGTCAGATTTTTCCAGACCCCGATACGATATCTTAACAGGCAGTTGCATAATTACTTAGATACTACGGCGCTACTCGCCGTTGAGGGAACAAAAAATCTCGGTTGCGGCATTCCATTCAAATTTGCCGCAACGATCGGAAATGGCTGATCAGTCTGGCCGGCTCGATCTTCACCAAATCCGATTTCACGTGTTCGACAATTCGCTGTCGCACACCGGCAGGCAACAGATCTACGATCGCCGTGTGTATTTCCGCAGGCGCCGCAAACGACCAGCCGTCCTTTCCATTTTGCGAGACAATTTTCGCGATTTGGTCGGCCAACTCTTTTTGAATCCGCCGGTCCGTTTCCATGGCCAATTGCGTGCGCTCGGCAATTGACGCCGGCCCGCGGTGCGCACCCGCGCCTTCGGTTACCGGGAAGCGCCCTGCCATGTCGCTCACCTTATCGACGAGTCTTCCGTGCGCTTCAGTCATGTCAAATGCTTGCACGAGCTGCAGGCTCGGTCCACGCGTCGGCGTTTCGTTTACCCGATAGGCTTTCAAGCTGCCGCGATCAGTGACGATCACAAGAGAACTCGGTGTCATGGCAAATCACTCGCGGCGCGCGCGACCGCGCACATGTCCGCTATCCTATAAATAGAATCGTGGGCCGTTGCAACATCGCGCTGCTCGAAACTTGGGTGCTCCGCACGTGAGGAGCGCATCGGTTAGCCACTGCGTCTCGCGCGTTCTTCCTCGGCAGTGAACCGGGGAAATTCGATCTGCCGCTTTTTCCAGGATTCTTCGCGCGCCTGAGCTTGCGTGCCGCCGACAAGTTGCAGCAAACAACAAGCTCGCCCTCCGAGATCGACATCATCACCGGAGGCAAATCTTTTCGGCTCCGCCACAAAACCGGCGGCGTCGCTCGTGTCGAGAATCGATTGCCATTCGAGATGTTCCTGACCAGGTAAGACAAAGGCGATGGGCTCGTAATGCGCGTTGATCAATAACAGAAACGTATCGTCATGGACTGATGCGCCTTCGAAGTTGAGCACATCGGTTGCGTCACCACTCAGCAGCATACCGAGACAGCGCACGAACGGCGACATCCATTCTTCCTCGGTCATTTGGTTGCCACCGGCGTTGAACCACATCACATCTCGAATCTCCGAGCCGGGGATGCGACGACCTTTTAGGAACTTTGGACGACGAAAAACCGGATGTTCTTTTCGGAGCTGTATCAATTTTCGCGTGAACTCAAAAAACTCATTCTGCTTTTCGTCACGCTCCCAGTTAAACCAACTGATGTCGTTGTCCTGACAATAGGCGTTGTTGTTGCCGTTTTGTGTTCGACCCCACTCATCTCCGCCACAGAGCGTCGGCACGCCTTGGGAAAGAAACAGTGTCGTGAGAAAATTGCGGCGCTGCCGGTCGCGCAAAACGTCAATCTGCGGCTCATTGGTCGGACCTTCGACGCCGCAATTCCACGACTGATTATTATTGTCGCCGTCGCGGTTCTCGTCGCCATTCAGCTCGTTGTGTTTTTCGTTGTAGCTGACCAAGTCGTTCAGTGTGAATCCATCATGGGCTGTAACGAAGTTGACGCTCGTGTAAGGCCGTCGGCCGTGACGTTCATAGAGATCGGGGCTTCCGGTGAGTCGATAAGCCATGTCACCAATGCGGCCTTCATCGCCTTTCCAAAAACTGCGGGCCGAGTCGCGATATTTGCCGTTCCATTCCGACCAGGGCGGGGGAAAGTTGCCCACTTGGTAACCGCCTTCTCCGACGTCCCACGGTTCTGCGATCAACTTCACCTGCGAGAGCACCGGGTCCTGCTGAATTACGTGGAAAAATGGATGCAGCGTGTTGAATCCCGAATGATTGCGCGCTAGTTCGGTTGCGAGATCGAATCGAAATCCGTCAACGTGCATCTCCTCCACCCAGTACCGCAAACTGTCGGTCACCAATTGTAGCGTCCGTGGTTGAAGCAGATTCAAGCTGTTACCAGTGCCTGTGAAATCGAGATAGAACCGGGGATTCTCAGGGTGCAGCCAGTAGTAGGAGAGATTATCGATCCCGCGGAAACAGAGCGTTGGGCCAAGATGATTTCCTTCCCCGGTGTGATTGTAAACCACGTCGAGAATGACTTCGATACCAGCAGCGTGCAGGCTGCGGACCATCGCTTTGAACTCGGCGACTTGTTGGCCCATTTGCCCACTACTGGAGTATTCTCCATGTGGAGCGAAAAAGGCGATAGTGTTGTAACCCCAGTAGTTCGTTAGGCCATTATCGACCAAAAGTTTTTCATCTATGTGCGCGTGCACGGGGAGTAGTTCCACCGCGGTCACACCAAGCTTTTTGAAATAGTCGATCGCAGACGGGCTACCGAGGCCCGCGTAGGTGCCGCGCAGTTGCTCAGGCAAATCGCGCCAAAGCTTGCTGAAACCTTTCACGTGCACTTCATAGATCACGGATTCGTGCAGTGGAATCGCCGGTCGCTCGTCATTCTGCCAGTCGAATCCAAAATCGATCACGACTGATTTCGGCACGCCCCAAGCATCGTCTCGAAAATCCTGACTCAAATCTTCCTTCTCACCGCCGATGACATAACCAAACATTTCATCCGCCCAGCTCACCGCTCCGACGATCGCTTTCGCGTACGGATCAAGAAGAAGCTTGGAGCTGTTGAAACGCAGGCCCCTCTCTGGCTCGTACGGGCCGGATACACGAAAACCGTACAACTGTCCCGGTCGCGCATCGGGCAAAAAGACATGCCACACTTGGTTAGTACGCTCCTTGAGCGGGATGCGAACGTCTTCTTTCGCGTCTTCTACGCTGCCGAACAAGCAAAGCTCGACGCCGGTGGCGTGCTCGGAAAAAATCGCAAAGTTCACCCCGTTACCCGTCCAAGTTGCGCCCAGCGGATACGGCTGACCGAGAAACGTTCGTACGGGAGTCATAAACGCGCCGCGCATTTATCCGGCATTGAGCCCATGTTAGCAATGAGGAATGGCGAGTCGGATAAATCCCGATGCAGTTGTTTTTGATTGAAACTCGGTCGAAAGCCCCAATGTGAAACGCACGATGATCTTCGGCTTCTCAATTCTGATTTGTGCTTTCGCGATCTACCTCTACGCGCATCACAATTGGAATTCGTTGCCAGCCGGAACCACGATTGATCGGATCGTCGTGAAAAAATCAGCGAGGCGATTATCGATGTTTCGGGACGGCAATCAGATAAAGACCTTCCGAATCGCTTTGGGTCGGAACTCGCTAGGCGCGAAGCAGCAGGAAGGCGACATGAAAACGCCGGAAGGGATTTACACGATCGATGGCCGAAATCCGCAAAGCAGTTTCCATCTCGCGCTGCACATTTCTTATCCGTCGGATGAAGACAACAAGCGTGCAGCTACACATGGCGTTTCCGCCGGTTCTGACATCATGATTCACGGAATTCAAAATGGACGCGGCTGGATTGGCGCGTTTCATCGCTGGAAAGATTGGACCGCCGGTTGCATCGCAGTTACCGACGAAGAGATCGAGGAACTTTGGCGGGTTACACCGGACGGCACGACAATCGAGATTCGTCACTAAAGCTTCTCGAGCGCGCGTCGCGCTTTTTCGACATCCGACGCCGCAGAATTAGCAACGCGTACGACAATGGAACACTGACTGGAATGGGCTCGCCGGCTTTCGTTCGATCTTGGGCGTTGAATTTTGGATGTTCGGCGTTCTGGAG
>JBBQRI010000165.1:0-5287 GCA_038214915.1 Chthoniobacterales bacterium | reverse complement strand
TCGCGGAACTCTGCCGTGACCTTCGTACTATCAGCATCTTCAGGCAGCGTGAAGCTGCGTCGGAAAGTGCCAAAGGATCGCTCGATGCGATGGAATTTCTTTTTCTGATCTTCCTTCTGGCATTTGCGTTCTCCGGAAACGCTAAGAATGCCGTCTTCGACTGTTACCTTAACGTCATCCTTTTTCATTTCAGGCAGGTCAGCCTTGAGGAGATACCCTTGATCATCCTCGCTGATATCAACCTCCGGTGACCAATCTGCGACCGCAAGGCTGTGGATCTCGCCACTGCCCATTCTATTCGGAAAGCCGCCCAGGAAGAAAGGATTGAAGCGATTTTGTGTCGCTTGTTCGATCTCTCTAAGTGGATTCCATGTTGTTACTTTATTCAATGTATTCATTTATTTTACCTTTCTGGATTGAGTTAAAGCCGTGTTGGTACATCGCGCTAACCGCTTATTGTCAGGCTCGACCCTGATCTTGCGCACGTTGATGAGGAGGCCCGGTGGAAAGCAAACACCCGGCGACTTCACCGGCGGCCATTCCGTCGATCAACGCATCCTCGGGCCAACGCGCTCGACGATTTCCACGTAGGCTTTCAAAGGAGCGGATGGATTTTCGCCTTTCCACGCGACACAAGCCTCCGTCGCCACGGCCGGCATGATTGGCCGAAACACGACATTTTCGTGCGGGAGTTTTTTTAGCTGCTCGGGGACGAGGGCGACACCCAAGCCGGCGGAGATGGCGTGGATCATTGTTCGTTCAAGATCGACATCCTGCAAAACTTTCGGGGTAAAGCCGGCACGGTAACATGTTTTGGTCAACCACTCGCGATAGCCGGGGTAGCTCGGCTCGGACATTCCGACGAAAAACATGGGCGCGAGCGCCTTGAGGTCGACCTTGGTTTTGCCGGCCAAAGGATTGCTTTTCGGCAAGGCGGCAAAAGTTTTATAGGACGCGATGGTTCGGAATTCGAATCCGCGCAATGCGATGGGCTCGTGTAATCCAACGAAACCGAGGTCGAGCTTGCCGTTTTCGAGGGCGCGAAATTGATCGCCGCACGACATGTCGAAGAGGTTAACCGAAACAGCGGGAAACAATTGACGGAACGATGCGAGAGTCCTCGGCAGCAAATCGTAAAAGAGATTGCTGACGTACCCGATATTGAGCGCACGAACCTCGCCGCTGTGCAATCGCCGGACCGACTCGATCGTTTCGGCTGCGAGAGCAAGAAGGCGTTTGGCATCGGCGAGAAAGGAGCGGCCCTCGTCCGTCAGAGTAACCTGCTGCTTTGTCCGATTGAGAAGTCGGACGCCGAGCTCTTCTTCCAAATCCTTAACCTGCCGCGTGAGTGAAGGCTGTGCAGTGTGCAGCTTTGCGGCGGCTTTGGTGAAGCTGAGCGCTTCCGCAACGCTGACGAAGTAGCGCAGATGACGAAGTTCCATCGGGGTAAGATACTATTTAAACCGACTCCGCACCTTAATGCAAAAAGAATTGCCTATTATGACAAGCCGCCCGCCCCAAGGGGATGAACCGTCATACTTTAAAAGTATTACGTGCTACCAACAAGGTATTGGCCGGGCAACGAGCAGAGGGGTAACGCTTTGCTTGCCATATATGAACCGAAACGCTTCAGCTGTTTGGAAAGGCACTCTTCACGGAGGTGAAGGCACGTTAACTACCGGAAGCGGTGTCCTTTCTGAAACACAGTATTCATATCGATCGTCACTTGAGGAAGGCGAGGGAACCAATCCAGACGAGCTTATAGCCGCATCGCTGGGCGGATGTTTCTCGATGGCCCTTTCCAATGAGCTCGGTCTTTGCGGTTTTCACCCGCAGCGCATCGAAACCACGGCCACGGCGACTCTGGAAGACTTAGCCGCGGGCTGGACGGTCACGCACATCCAGCTCGACGTCCATGCGAACGTTCCGGACGCCTCTCAAGCGCGTTTTATGGATGCGGCGCTTGCGGCAAAAACAAACTGTCCTATGTCTCGCCTGCTTAAAACAAATATCTCGATGACCGCGAGTCTCGACCGATGACATCAAACACGTTGACTGGCCAAGCGAACCTAATGCCGGCCAGCGGCAGAGGAAACTCGTTGGAGCTCGCCTTGGAAGTATCGGAGCTTCGCTACCGCCGGTTATTCGAAACTGCGCAGGATGGCATCCTGATTCTCGACGCCGACAGCGGCAAGATCATCGATGTAAATCCATTTCTCCTCGATTTGCTCGACTATCCGTTCGAAAGCATAATCGGCCTCCAGCTCTGGGAGATCGGCCTATTCGAAGACATCGCAGCGAATCAGGCAGCGTTCGAAAAGCTACAAACAGAGGAGTACATCCGGTACGAAAACCACCCGCTCCGCACGAAGGCCGGCAAACAAATCCAAGTCGAGTTTGTCAGTAACGTCTACTTTGTCGGCTCAGCCAAAGTGATCCAATGCAACATCCGCGATATCAGTGTGCGGGCTGAATTTCAGGCGGCTTCCAAGAGCCACGCCGATACACTCGAGCTCGCAGTCAGAGCAAGAGATGAAGTCATCGCTGTGCTAGCCTACGAGCTGCGCAATCCGCTCGCGGCTATCTCTTCAATTATCGACGTGCTCGAGTTGGGTCACGGTGAGGTCGGCATGCCCGACAAGAAAGATTTGCCGCCGCAGTTCGATAAATCCGCCTTGGCGTTCATCCACCGCAATATTCAAACTCTTGTGCATGTGGTCAACGAGTTGCTCGGCTTCACCCATCTCGCGAACGATGCCTCGGGGCTGGAGTTCGAGATGGTGGACGCGCACGAGGTGATCGGCTTTGCACTCAAGAATCTCGAGAGCCAGCAAAAGGGGACGGGGATTGGAATCGACCTCCGGTTGGGGGCTCCGCATAGATATATCCGAGCGGATGCGCTCAAGCTCGAACAGGTTTTCTCGAATCTAATTGGGAACGCGCTAAAGTTCACGCCGGAAGGCGGCAAGGTTTCGATCGTCACGCGGAACGAGGCAAGCGGCAAGCTGGTCATCGAAGTGAGCGATACCGGGATCGGCATTCCGGCAGACGGACTCTCGCGGATTTTTTCGCCGTTCGAGCAAGGGGACTGGTCCATTCATCGACGATACGGCGGTCTCGGTCTCGGTCTTTCGATTGCGCGTACTTTAATAAAAGCGCACGGCGGCACTTTGGGAGTGGAGAGCGAAGGATCAGGTCAAGGCGCGAAGTTTACCGTGCGTTTCAAAATAGACGATTCGCTTTTCGATCTCACTGCCCAAGGTCCTCTTCCGCTCGAAAGCAGTCAGCCTTGTGGTGCGAAGATCGCCGTTGCCGCGTCTGGCATCCCTATTGCTTAAATTTCACGGCAACAAACCTACTCCTATCTATGCTTTTACAAAAAACACTACACATGAGTCAGCCGGTGGCAGAATGCAACGCCCGTCTCGCCAACATCCAATCATATCGGCGGCAGTTCCTTATGGCTACAAGGGCAACAGTGACTTCATCTAAGACCGTTGATTTTAGCTTTCGCGGTCCGCTTGGTTTTGAGGCTCACACCGTCCTTCTGTCGGTCGAGAGCGATTCGCCTGATCAGTATGCGTTTGAGTCCGTGGGCGGGAATATCAACGTGATGGGAATCGTTGAGTTCGCTGAGATTCGGCCAAGCTGCACGGAGGTTACGCTTGCAGTTCACTACGAGATCCGGAACAAGTTGTTTGCCTGGCTCGACCGGCGCTTGGGTTTTGTCGATATGTTTGTGGCTGCCGAGCTGCGCAGCATCCGTGCGCTGAAAAACGGCAGGACGGGTTTCCGCATGTGGGATGCGTTGGAACGCAGGACCGCTGCCACTCAAATCGGTACGCTGAACCGCTGGAACAAAGACGAGCAGACGGCGTGAACGACAGTTCCTTTATCGCCGACGGAGGGAACTTCACGTTTCCCGATAAAGCGAACATGCGGCCGGAGCGCCTGTTTTTCCGGTTGCCACTCGATCGCATCAATTGGTTAACCAGTTCCTTTCTCATTGGCACGCTGGCTCTCACATTGACCGCCGTCCCGCTCTATCTCTGGTTTTTCGGGCTTGATTGGTTTCAGGTCGTGCTCTTCTTTGCAATGCTTGCCGCTTGCGGATTTAGCGTCACGTTAGGTTATCATCGGCTTTTCTCGCACATTACCTTCCAGGCAAGCTGGCCGATCCGGCTTTTCACACTTATTTTTGGCGCCGGCGCATTTGAAAATTCGGTTTTGATGTGGGCGAGTGAACATCGGCGCCATCATAAGCATGTGGATCACGACGATGATCCGTACTGTATTTCGAAAGGCTTCTTTTTCGCGCATATCGGTTGGCTGCTTTTCAAGCTGAAGACCGATCAGCCGTACGACAACGTAGCGGACCTGCAGAAAGACAAGCTCGTTTGCTGGCAAGATAGACACGTCCAGTGGATCGCGGTCCTGGTCAGCTTCGGCATCCCGGCCATCCTCGGCGCTCTGTGGAATGGGTGGCAGGGAGCGCTCGGCGCTTTTCTGATCGCGGGGGTTGCGCGAATCGTTGTGCTGCAGCACTGCACATTTCTTATTAACAGCGCCTGTCACACGATCGGACGACAGCCGTATTCAACCAGGTGCAGTGCGCGCGACTCTTTCTTCCTCGCCCTTTTCACCATGGGCGAAGGCTATCACAACTACCACCACGAATTTCAGCACGACTACCGTAACGGAGTGAAGCCATGGCAATTTGATCCGACCAAGTGGCTCATCTGGACGCTGTCGAAATTAGGGTTCGTTGGAAATCTGCGGCGCGTCACGGCAGATAAGATTCGCTCGGCGCAACGAGAAACTGGCGAGCGAGTCACACGCGCGCCGGCCGGACGAAACGCGCCTACATAAAACTTACAGGCACGCGAGAGTGCCATAAAGAGTTTTCCCTGTTATCGGGAACGCTTGCATCGACTGCTGCTTTGAATCGACTGGATACGGACGCCTCCTATAGCAAAAAAGTATGACGCCGAGCTTACGAAGTATTGGCTAGATACAGACGGAGCCGTATTCAGAGTTCCTGCCGCATCCATTTACCTACCTGGTTCGCCGATTTAGGTCGGAAGCACGAATCGGATGGCCTTTAGCTGCGATCACTGCAGCAACTTAGTAAAATAGAAAGTTAATATGATTAAACCATTCCTCAGTGTCACGTTTGCCACAGCCCTAATGGGTTTAGTGGCTTACGGGCAAACATCCACATCCTCCACCACCGTTGCGACGGGGACCAATGGAGCGACTGAAACCACGACCACGACAACGGAAAGTA
>JBBQRI010000164.1:0-5319 GCA_038214915.1 Chthoniobacterales bacterium | reverse complement strand
CGGTCACTCTCGCCGCGAAGTACAAAATCGCATTTTTTCAACAGCTCGTTAAAACGCTGAACCACTGGCGCAAACGACGGCAGCCCGAGTTCTTCGAATTTCCAACCGGCAGTTTCGAGGCGATCCAACGTGCGCAGTAGTGGCGCGGGCGCGCGAGCAACAGCTTTAGCAGCAAGCGCTTCAGATTCGTTAGGCCGATCTTCCATTTCACTGGCTGCGATTGCGAGAAGCAAACGCAGAAATTCAGGCTGAGCAGTCGGAGTCGCATCATTCCGCGCGAGCAGCGCACGTAAACTCGAGGGTGTTACAAACTGCAAACCCAAATGCGACGAGCCTTTTGCGATTAAGCGCGCCTTAATATCGTTAGCCTGCCCGCGCGTTGGAACGACCACCAGCGAAGGCAACTCGCGTTGCCATGCTCCGGGCAAAACTTGATCGAACCAGGGAGCGATCACATCCTCCCAGGCTTTCTGCGGGGATGGCACAACGAACAGAAGCGGCCGCGATCGTTTCACGGGTTACGGATCCTGCAGAGCATCCTTTTGTCTCCCACGCGTCGCGTAACGCCTTCTCGATCCAGCCGTTCCAGCAACGGCACCATAACACGTCGCGAGCTTCCCAGCGCCTGGCGCAACTCGCTCACCGTTGCGGGTCCGTTGTTGGAAATGAATTCGGCCACCTGTGACTTCATCCGCTCAAAACTCTCGCGCAATAACAGCACATCGAGAGCAAGTTCGGTCACGTCACCGTTCTCGATCAAAAAGCGCACGACTTGCCGAGCCTGCGGATCTGACTCGATCGCCTTGCGCGAGGGTGGATCGAACGGTGTTCCGGTGAGCGCTTCGCGGATTCGTTTCTCCACCGGTTGAATATGGACCGGCAGCGTTGGACGATGGGAAGTGCGTGCGATGACGGATCCGTTACGGACGAAATCGCCCTCGCATAAATCCGCTACTAGCGATTCAAGCATCTCCGGCTCTTGAATGCGCAGCGCTGCGCGTAGCTCGACCAGATCGGTACCGGCGCGCTGGGGAGACTCTTTGTGCGTCGCATCGATCAAGCCAATCGCCTGCGCGCGGAGTTTCTGCCAGAACTCATAATCGGCCGCAATGTGCTGGTTCACGACAATCCGGTCGTTCTCCTCCAAACTTTTCAGGGCTTCAGAAATTTCATCAGCACTGAATCGTGATTTACTTAAAAGACCTTCTCGACGTGCGAATCCATGTCGCGCGAGGGTCGCGCGCACCAAAGAATCGACATCGTCTAGTGCGACACTGGACGCCAGTGATTCCTTGTCGCCGTCTGGATCGAGCACAATTCCGCCGGCTATGGTGTGTCGCTCCGATGAATCGCGAACGACAAGACGATCGCCGATGAACGCAAAGATGGGTGAGGCAAGCTTTAAACGAGCAATTTTTTCTCTGCCTGCCTCGAGGGATCCATTTTCACGGAACCTAATCCTGGCGGCGACGCGCGACGCACCGTGGTGAACATATATCGACGATCCGTTTTTCAGCGGATGGGCAACGGTTTTGTCGCCGTTCAGGCGCGACGGTTTTTCCACGAGAACAATCAGAGTCGATGTTGGCCCGCCGTGACCCGGAAACGTCACAACGTCGCCGCGCTTGATCTCATCTACTCGGAGATCCGGTAGATTGATGGCGGTCCGCATTCCCGGCTGCGCGACTTCCAGTTCGTGGCCGTGGCTCTGGATCGACCGAATCCGTGTTTCGAGATTGGTCGGGTAAACAACGATTTGCTGGCCGCAGCACAAGGATCCGCCGGTTAGTGTCCCCGTCACAACGGTGCCTATTCCACGCAGCGTAAACACCCGATCGATAAACAAGCGGGGCTTGCCGATGTCGCGCTGGGGCTCCGTTCTTGCGAGTTGGCCAGCCAGCGTATTTGCCAGGTTTTCAATGCCCGTACCTGTTCGGACGGAAGTGGGAACAATCGGCGAATCTGCAAAAGATGTGCTGGTGAGTTGTTCGCGAATTTGATTAGTGACGACGTCTATTCGGCCCAGGTCGCTCTTGGTGAGCGCAATCACAGCGCGTTGCACATTGAGGTAATTGAGGATTCGCAAATGCTCTTCGCTTTGCGGCATCCAGCCGTCATCTGCGGCAACGACAAACAGTGCCAGATCGATCGAGCCAACGCCTGCGATCATGTTGCGCACGAAATCTTCATGGCCGGGGACATCAACGATGCCTGCGTGAATTTTGTCGCCGTTTGGCGCGGTTACATTCAATGCGGCGAAACCAAGATCGATTGTGATCTGCCTTTTTTTTTCCTCTGGCAGACGATCGGGATCGGTGCCGGTTAACGCTTTCACCAGCGCGCTTTTGCCATGATCAACATGGCCTGCTGTAGCGATGATGAAATGACGCGTCGTCACTTCGTGCACGTTGCGCGAATCGCGCTGATCACGATATCGTCCTGCTGAGGAAAAATTGTGCGCAGATCGAGTCTGAATCGGTTGTCTGCAAGGTAGCCGATCACGGCCGGATTCGACGCACGGAGACTCGCCGCGAATTCGGCCAGTGACCAGTCTCTGGGAAGGAAGGCGATCGTCACGGATGGCACGTTCGACTTCGGCAATGTGCCCCCGCCTGTTTTCGCTTTGCCGCGGCCGATTGCAATCTTCATTGGCAAATCCGCCAAACGCGAAGCAATCGCTGCGGCACGGGCGCGCAATGCGTCCTCTGAAGTTTGTAGAAGCGCGAGCGTCGGAATTTCGCCGATTTTTTGATCGAGGTGAAGATCCACAGTCGCTTGCAAGGCGGCAAGAGAGAGCTTGTCGCAGCGCAAAGCCCGAAACAGCGGTTCGCGTTTCAGCGCGGTGACGAATCGCTTTTTCCCAGCGATGATTCCCGCCTGCGGACCGCCGAAGAGTTTATCGCCGCTGAAGCAAACAAGATCGGCGCCGGCTTTCAATACGTCACCAGGCGTTGGCTCATGCTCGGCAATTCCCAGTGATTCAGTCGCGATCATCGCGCCGCTGCCGAGATCTTCGACAAACGGAATCCGGTTCTTCTTCGCCAGCGTCCCGATCTCGTTCGAAGAAGGCGATTCTACGAAGCCGCTCATGAAAAAGTTGCTGCGGTGCGCTTTCAGAATCATCGCGGTCTTTAGTCCAACGGCGTGCGCGTAATCTTCCAACGTGGTCTTGTTCGTCGCGCCGACTTCGCGCAATTTCGCGCCGCTCGCTTCGAGAATTTCGCTGATGCGAAATCCGCCGCCGATTTGCACCAGTTCGCCCCGTGAAATGACAACCTCAGATATTCGGCGATCGCTTTTGTGCTTGGTGAAATGAGTGACGATCAGGAGCAATGCCGCTGCGCAATTGTTCACTACGGTTGCCGCCTCGGCTTCACAAAGCATGGCGAGCGCACTCTCGACATAAACGCCGCGCCCGCCGCGTTCGCCTTTCGCGAGATCGTATTCGAGATTCGAATACGCTGCCCCGATTTCCTTCAGTGCGTGCATCGCTTCGCTCGGAAGAGGGGCGCGTCCGAAATTTGTGTGAATGACAATTCCGGTTCCGTTGATGATAGGGTGAAGTCTGCTGGTGCGAAATTCATCGAGCGCGCGACGGACATGATCTACAATGGCCTCGAATTTGGAGACCGCGCTGCTCGCACGAATCTCTGACAGTTTGCGGCGGACAATCTCGACGACGAAAGGACGCGGCAAATCATAATCGCCGAGGGCATCGAGGATCTTCGACACCGCCGGAATTTGGCGTCTCTTGTCACACCTCAATCGGTCATGCATACCAATGGGCGGCGACGTCGTCGCGGCACGATTCTTCCAATCTGCGCGGTGGACGGTGTGCCGGCTTTTCGCAAGACTTTGAGTGCCTCTTTAAGATTCGCTTCGGCGACGCACAGCAGTAAACCGCCACTGGTCTGTGCGTCGGTTAATAGGATTTGGCACGTCTCATCCGTTCGCGACCAATCAACAAGAACCGTGGTTCCATTAAGATTATCTCGGGTTCCTTGCGGAACGCAGCCCAGCTTGACGAGTTCGTGAATTTCGTAGCTGATTATAGGCACAGCAGCGGGATCGATATCCGCGGAGACACCACTCGCCCGGCACAACGAGAGCAGATGCCCTATCAGCCCGTAGCCGGTGATATCGGTGGCGGCGTGCACGAGCCCTAACTCGGCCAACTCGGCGCCGACCGTGTTGATCTGCGACATGAGGGTGATCACGTTTTTTTGCAGTGCGCGTGAAGCCATTCCGCGTTTGATCGCGGTCGTGGCGATACCGGTGCCCAGTGGCTTCGTCAGAATGAGCACATCGCCGGGACGCGCATTTGCGTTTGTGGTCACGCGTCTGACGTCCACTAAACCTGTAACTGCAAGTCCGTAGATCGGTTCTGGATTGCGAATGGAATGGCCGCCGATGATCACGCATCCGACCTCGGTTGCCTTGGCAAGACCGCCACGCAAAATCGACGAAATTACTCTTGGCCTAACGAGATCCTCAGGGAAACCGATGATGTTGAGTGCAGTCAATGGACGTCCGCCCATGGCGTAGATGTCGGAGAGCGCGTTGGCGGCTGCGATCTGGCCGTACGAAAACGGGTCGTCGACAATCGGTGTGAAAAAATCAACGGTCTGCACGAGTGCGCGATGGCGGTCCAACCGATACACACCCGCGTCGTCGAACGTTTTCGAACTGACGAGCACGTTCCGGTTTAACGAAATGGGAAGCTGCGGCAAAACTTGTCGCAGGGCCTGTTGGCTCAATTTTGACGCTCACCCGGCGCAGGATGAAAGCGACGTTAGCTTCTGGATTTGCTCACGCGACATTGATATCACCTCCTTTCAGCCAATTTTCGATTTTCGAATTGCGATTTGCGATTGAAATCATTCGATCTGTGCCGGGGCAATCGACAATCGGCAATCAAAAATGATCTGGCGGAGAGGATAGGAATCGAACCTACCTCGCCACTTGCGTGGCGACGACGGTTTTGAAGACCGCGAGGGCCACCAGGCACCCTTCACTCTCCGGGAAACAGAAAACGTCCAACGCCCAACATCCAACATCCGACGCCGAATTGTCTGAATTGAGCGTTGAGCGTTCGGCGTTGGGCGTTGGGCGTTGAAAAAGCTCGATGCCCAAGACTGGATTGGCTTCGCTCGACTGCGCGCAATAAGAAATGAAGTTGCTGCGCTATTTTGCTTTCTTGATCGCCTTAACGATCTCGTCGAAATCCGGCCACTCGCCGGACTCGAGTTTGGAATGGAGCAGTTTGCCATTGGCACGAATTTCGAAGGCGCCGCCGCTCGACGGAATCAGCGTAAGCGA
>JBBQRI010000163.1:0-5399 GCA_038214915.1 Chthoniobacterales bacterium | reverse complement strand
GAGCTGTTTCGCAAGCTCAATGAGGAAGGCATGACCATCGTGCAGGTCACACACTCGGACAAAAACGCTTCGTATGGGAAACGCGTCATTCAACTGCGCGATGGCTGGATCGTTAACAAATAGCAGGAGAAATTTGCCATGGCTCTAGATACATTTCGGCAGGATGTTCGAATCGGCCTTCGCGTTTTGCGGAAGGACAAGACATTTTTTCTTTTAGCGGTGCTCGTGCTGGGCCTCGGCATCGGCGGCGCTACGACCCAATTCACGGTGGTCAATGCGGTCGCACTGCGCGGACTTTCTTTTCCCCATCCGGAGCAACTGGTGACCATTGGGCTGATCGATCCGAAAGCGACCGATCAAAACAACAACTTCGGGTTCGGTGTGATTCCGACCGCACAGGATTACGAAGACTTAAAAGCGGCCCAGACGTCGTGCTCCTTGATGGCCGGCTATCTCAGCGGATCGACAATAAACGTTACTTACAAGAACAATCCGCAACGCTATAGCGGCGGTTACGTCACCGAAGATTTTTTTAAAATCACTGGGGTATCGCCAATTCTTGGACGCGACTTCACCGCCGCGGATAACAAACCGGGCGCCGAAAGGGTTATCATTCTCGGTTACGAAATTTGGAAACGGGATTTCAACGGCGATCCCAACGTCGTCGGACAAAACGTTCGAGTTAATAGCAAACCCGCAACGATCATCGGCGTTATGCCGGCGAATTATAAGTTCCCAAATTTAGAGGAACTCTGGACGCCGCTTTACAATCAATTTCCGCAGATACCGCGCGGCCAGCTCGTCATCGGCCCGAACAACGCCGCGCCGTCGGTTATGGGCCGGCTCAAACCGGGAGTGTCTCTCGACCAGGCGAATGCGGAATTCATCACTACTGCTCGCCAGCTGGCGCAGGAATATCCAAAAACGAACCAAATTTTCACATCGGCGACGGTGAAGCCGCTCGCGCATTCGCTAATCGGTCTTCAGTTTCGGCAGACGGTCTGGGCGATGTTGGCTGCAGTCATTCTCGTCTTACTAATCGCGTGCGTGAACGTCATGAACATGCAGTTTGGCCGGGTTGCATTGCGAGCAAAAGAACTCGCGATTCGAGGAGCGCTGGGAGCGACACGGTGGCGACTTGTCAGGCAGATGTTGACCGAAAGTTTGGTGGTCGCGGCATTCGGAGCGGTCGCTGGAGTTCTTCTAGCCTATTGGAGCGTCGACCTGCTGAGCCGCGCCATGGACGCGCAGCCGTCCGGGTTCGGATTGCCGTACTGGATTCGATTTACAATCGACGCGCGGGTACTCTCGTTCACTGTCGCCATAACCCTGGTCGCGACGCTCGTTTCCGGCCTTGTTCCGGCGCTAATCAGTGCTCACAGCAATGCGGCCGAGATGATGAAGGAAGGCGGTCGTGGCAATAGCAGTCGGTTGGTCAACATCATCACGCGGCTTCTAGTGATCGGCCAGATCGCACTCACCGCCGCGCTGTTGATTGCGGCAACACTCGAGATCAGGTCGATCAGAAATCAGCTGCAGCTCAATTACGGCTACGACGAGAATGCGATTTACAGCGCGCGGATGGCATTGATGGAAGGCGCGTATACCGAAGACGGACGACGCGAATTTTTCAAACGCGCCGTGCGGGAATTGCGCGCCAATTCGGAGTTCGATTCGGCAGCACTAAGTGATCGCTTCCGAATGACGTTCGCCGGCGGCGGTCAGTATGAAGTTGACGGTCAAAACTATTTAACTGACCGCGATCGACCCCGCGGAAACTTCGAATCAGTGTCGGACAATTATTTTCCGACGCTCGGACTAAAGATTTCGGAAGGGCGAGATTTTACAATTGACGATGCCGACACAAAGCAGCCGGTCGCGATCGTAAACGCGAGTTTTGCAAGGAAGCATTGGGGGAATCAAAGCGCGCTCGGGCGTCAGGTCCGCATTTTCAATCCTGGTGAGCCGGCACCGTGGCGAACCATCGTGGGTGTCGTGCCCGACACTTTGATGCAGGGACCGTTCGATCAGCAGACGGACTCTGCCGGCTTTTACATGCCGCTGCTTGGCGCGTCGCCGGCCACTCAATTTTGCACGATCCTGGTTCGACCGCGTGCGGGTCAACGCGCGGAAACGCTGGGTCCTGCGCTGACAAAAGCGGTCGCTCAGCTTGATTCGGACGTACCGATTTATTTTCCCGGCACACCCGCCCGGTTGCATGACGAAACCCTTTCTGGCAATCGCATCGTCGTTAGTCTGTTCGCGATTTTTGGTGGCGTCGCGTTCGTTCTTTCCGCAGTGGGTCTCTATGGCGTGATGAGTTTTTCCGTGAGCCAGCGGACACAAGAATTTGGAATTCGAATGGCGCTCGGAGCGGATGCGCGCCGGATTTTCCGAATGGTCATGACGCAAGGCGCGTGGCAGTTGGTTATCGGACTCGTGCTTGGCGCCGGCGCCGCTGCTTTGTTGTTGGGAGTACTGGTTGCGGCTGCATTGCGAACCATTCTCTTCAAGGTAAACGCGCTTGATCCTTCGATTTATTTGGCCGTCGCCGGTCTGCTGACAATCGTTGCCGCGTTTTCCTGTTTTATTCCCGCGCGCCGTGCCACACGCGTCGATCCTGTCGCTGCGCTTCGTTATGAATAATCCGCGGAGGCCAATCAAATGGTAGATGATCTTCGCTACGCGGTTCGGCAGCTCGTAAAAAATCCGAGCTTTACTATCATTGCGGTATTCGCGCTTGCGCTCGGCATTGGCGCGAACACCGCAATCTTTAGCGTGGTTAACGCAGTGCTGTTGCGACCGCTGCCGTACCCTGCTCCCGATAAGCTGATCGTGCTCCGCGAAAGCTCACACATTTTTGATAATGGCGCGGTTGGCTACATGAACTGGCTCGATTGGCACGCGGGTCAGCAAAGCTTTACCGACATCGCGCTTGTCAGACGCGAATCGTTTAATTTTTCGGTCGGAGCTGCGCTTGGCTCGCCGGAGCGTGTTCGCGGTGTCCGCGCCAGCTCCGAATTCCTTTCCGTGCTTGGGTTAAAGCCGAAGATCGGCCGCGATTTAACCGCAGCGGAGGACATAGCAGGCGCGTCGAACGTCGCACTGATCAGCGAAAATCTCTGGCGGCATGATTTCGGTGCGTCACCATCGGTCCTTGGCCGGCGCATGCTGATCGACGGGCTGCAGCGCGAGATTATAGGCGTGTTCCCAGCTGAACTTCAATTCGGCCGGAACCCCGACGTGCTACTGCCACTCAGCGAAATTGCAAAGGAACCATGGATGCTAGCTCGCGACTATCACCAGGGTTGGTCAGGACTTGGTCGACTCAAACCCGGTGTGACGATGTTGCAGGCGGCCAGTGATCTGAACGCGATCGCCATTGATCTGGATAAAAAATATCCGCAAAGCAATGCAGGGCGACGAGTGAGGATGCGACCATTATTTGAAACAACAGTCGGCGATTATCGCGGCAGCTTGAAACTTCTCGTTGCCGCTGTGGTATGCGTGCTGTTGATCGCGTGCGCAAATGTTGCAAACCTGCAATTCGCTCGCGCGTTGGCTCGCGCTCGGGAAATGGCGGTGCGGGCCGCGCTCGGCGCCAGCCGCTGGAGTATCGCGCGGCAACTACTCGTCGAGAGCACATTGCTCGCGGTTATTGGCGCAGTTGCCGGAGTTTTGCTGACGGTGTGGTGCATGGATGCGATTCTGGCACTCACACCGCCGCACGCGCCGCGGTTTCATCAGGCGAAGATCGATTTGCCCGTGCTCGCCTTCACCACATTCGCTGCTGTGCTGGCCGGAGTCCTTGTTGGTGTCTGGCCGGCCTGGCAAATCTCGCACTCTGAATCCATCTCACTCGCGCTGCACGAAGCAGGCGGTCGCAGTTCAAGCGACGGCTTAAACAGGCAACGCATGCGGTCCGGTTTGGTGATCATGCAGGCCGCGCTAGCGATTGTGCTGCTCGCCGGCGCAGGATTGACATTGAAAAGCTTTTGGCACGCGCAGAACGCGCCGCTCGGTTTCGAATCGCGGGGCGTTGTAAATTTCGAAATCTCATTGCCGCTCGCGAAGTACAAAACAGGCGAGCAGAGGAACGCGTTTTGGACGCAATTGTTGCAACGGGTGCAAAGTATTCCGGGAGTTGAGACCGCGGCCATAAGTTCGAACAGCCCGTTCGACGACACTGAAAATGACAATTATTTTCATGTAACCGACACTCCGCCGGTTCCGTCCGACCAAAGGCCGACGGCGGAAATTACTGCGGTTTCGCCCGATTACTTCCGCGTCATGCGGATGCCGATTCTTCGCGGTCGCGGATTTGGTCCGGAAGATTTGCCAGGCGAAAAAGGGCACTCGCGCTCCATCATCATCGACGAGTCATTCGCGCAAAAATATTTCGCAGGAAAAGATCCCATCGGAGAGCACATCGATGACAACGACACGCTAGACGAACATGCGCCGCCGATGACGATCGTTGGTGTTGTCCCTCGAACGCGCAATGAAGCTCCCGGCGAATTGAATGTGGAGTCGCTGCATCTGGTGCAGGAGTATGTCTTGGCATCGCAGGACCCGCAGCCGGAAAACCAGCTGCATATTCGTACGAACCTGCGCGACATCGCTCCCATCGTGGCCGCGGTGAAGCGTGAAGTGGAATCCCTCGATCCGGACCAGCCTATCGGCCACATCACGACCATGGATGAAGCGATCGCTTCAAGTTTGGCAACGCGCCGTTTGACGATGGTGTTGTTAGGCGCGTTTGCCGTGCTCGCGCTAGTGCTTGCGAGCGTGGGTCTTTACGGCGTAATGGCGCTCACTGTCACCCAACGTACTCGCGAGCTGGGCATTCGCATGGCGCTCGGCGCGGAGCGCACAAACATTTTCAAGCTCGTGCTCGGCCAGGGGATGTCCTTGATGGCAATTGGCATCGCAATCGGACTGATCGGTGCAGTTGCTGCGGGCCGCGCCTTGAGGTCGTTGCTTTACAACGTCGGCGCCATCGATGCCGGAGCTGTGTTGATCGCCGTGTTTTCGCTTTTGGCAGTCGCGCTGATCGCCTGCTGCGTGCCAGCCCGCCGCGCTACACGTGTCGATCCAATCGTCGCGCTGCGAACCGAGTAACGTCATGATTCGCCAACTTCAATTCGCATTTCGACAGCTGATCAAAAATCCGGCGTTTTCGGCCGTTGCGATCCTGACACTCGCACTCGGGATCGGCGCCAACACGGCGATCTTCAGCATCGTTAACGCGGTCCTGCTCCGGCCGCTGCCGTACCCCAACGCTGACCGGATCATGGTTTTGAACGAATCTTCCGGACCGGGACAGGATTATTCCGTCGCGCTTCCCGATTATTTCGACTGGCAGAAAGACAACACCGTTTTCGACCATCTCGCCGCCA
>JBBQRI010000162.1:0-5415 GCA_038214915.1 Chthoniobacterales bacterium | reverse complement strand
GGTCAGTTTAACGAACGTAACTCTACCGCTCATATTAAAGGGCCCGCCAGCCAAATCGCCTCCGAAGCGATCGAGAGTGAGAGTGTTGTCCCGAAAAGTGACACGTGCATTAAAACTATTCAGCGCGGGAAGAGTCGCATTCGTGAAACGGGCGGCGTTCACCGTCATATCCCCTGCTCCACTCAAAACCGGATGACCAAGCGTTCCGCTCACATCAACGTCCAGGCCCAGATCGCCATCCAATTGCCGAAGCTCAGGAACAAATTGCCGGACGAAATTTACGGACGTGCGCGTGACGCGAACTTTTGCAGTGATCGGTGTGTCGTCGGGAAATCCCCGAGCCTGCACAATTTTAGGCACGTCGACTGGCATACTCGCGTTCATATCCACCGGCTGAAGCCGGGCCTGTTGCAGTTTTCCAGTGAGTGTCAGCCGATCGTGCACGGCCTGTGCATTCAACTCAAAGGTCGCCGGCTCCATTTTCGGCCAATATTCATTGCGCAAATCGCGAACGTGAAGGTCCAATCGCGCGTTCAAATCGCCGATCGTTCCGTCGGCGTCGAGCTTCGCGTTCACCACGCCGGACGTCATCGCTTTCATTCCGAGATCGTCGAAGAGTCTCTTCAGATCGAGGTTCTCGGATTGAATCGTTGCCGACACTTTGCCCGATGCGGGAACAACAGGAGCGTTCGTGCCGAGGTTTCTCCACACAAACGGAATCGAGACGTAGCCGTATGCGTAATTCGTACGGCCCTGCGGCGGGATTCTCGCGCCTTGCACACTGCTGGGGCGCGTCTCGCGCGGTTGCGCGACGCCTCTCTGATTAAGTTGGATCTTGTCTATTTCGAGCGTGTCACCTTTCGTTCTAGCAATGGCTTGAAAATCCATGTTGCTGGTGGCGAAAAAAATGATTGGCACATCCAGACCGTCCGGAGAATACGAGGCATCGATGTTCGCCTGCAGCGACTGCGAATTTCCGTAGCGACCCTTCTGCAACACGAGCTTTAGTTTGCCCGAGTTCTGAAACGTCTGTGCGTCCCCCTCGCCTTGCCAGTCCAAGCTAGCTGAGCCTGCAAGTTCATTCTGATTACCCGCAGCGCGAAGCAGCGGTTGAAGCGTCACCAGGTTCGCGACGTTCCCTGAAATCTTGCCGCTGTAATGACGCGGACGGCGAAGGTTAAGTTTACCGGTAGCGTGGACGTAATCGGTGTCGTTCAGAACTGCACTAAGATCGTTTACGTATACAATGTTGTTGGAGATCGAACACTGGCTGCTTAGTTGCCTAAAAACTAAGTCGCGCATCCTTAGATTCACGCCAGAGATCCACAATTGGCCATTGGCGATTTCTTGTTTCCACTGAAGCTGCGCGCCGAGCTGCAACGGTCCGCTGACTTTGTTTGGCGATTCGGCAACCCAAAAGTCGCCAGCCTCAGGCGCATTCAACGCGACATCGATCTGTGCAGGCTGCGATGCAAATTCACTCACCTCTGCCGGAAGTATGTAACGACCGCGAATGTTTAGCTCGTTCTGCTTTGTCCGCACGTTGAACCGGTCGAGTCCGAGAACGTCGTCGCTGCTGTTAAGCGATCCTTCCGCTGAATCAAAGACGTAATCGCGATAACGAACGCCCGTTAAACTGAACTCCATCGCTGTGCGAAGATCGGCGAACCAGAATCTCTTGGTATCGCCACGCGCCACGACTTTCGTCGCGCGAAGCGTACAACTCAGCTTATCAATCATTCCACCTTGGAACCCGACTGCGCTTCCGGTTACGCCGAGGGTTGCGTCGACAGTTGCATTGGCAATGTCGATTCTGCCACCGAACTGAGCCGATCCAGTGAGCGCCACAGGGGTGCCCGCCGTCAATCGCTCCAAATCAGGTGCAGTGCCTGAGATTTCCAGGTTTGTTGGTGTGCGGCCAAAATCTGCGAACGTAGCCGGCAATTCCATTGAGCCACGCAGGTGAAATTCATTGGTTTCCTCAGTGATGTCGCCTGACTGCAAAACTCCCCGGCCTCGTTCCGCCGATATTGTTGCGACTACGCGGTCGAAATTGATTGCCGGCCGATGCACGTCGCCCATCTGCAGCGACAGTGTGCCATTCCATGTCCGGGGCGCATCGATGGTGCCTGAGCCTTCGAGAGCAAGGCGATCGATTTCGCCCGAGAGATAATTCTCCGGAAAAACGACGAATTTGTTGAGAGCTTCCGCCGCAACTTTATCGGCCGCCAAATGCACCTTCGTGTCGAGCGAAGACTTTGTTTCAGTTAGCTCGGCGGACGCAGATATTTGGCCACCGCCGACTGTGCATTTTAGAACGATCGAAAGTGCATTCGCGTCGATTTGCGATGCGTTTACGTTCAGAAGATGAAGCTGCTCCTGGTCGCTCAAATTGAGGTCATGCAGAATTAAATTCTTGTTCGTATACGAGGTTTGGCCGGAGCTCCTCGACCAAGTGTCGCCCGAGGGAAGCTGAAGCGTTTCGATCCTCAGCTCGCCCGGACTGCGCGGATTTAGATCAAGGTCCGCATGTCCGACGACAAAATCGTACGGCTGATTTCTAACGATGAAGGTCAAGTCTGTTGCACGAAGTCGTTCCGGAAAGAACCTCGGCAATTTTAATTGCGGGTGGAGTGGGCGCGGTCTCAGCGGCGCTTTTGAAGGATTTAAGACAATGCTAGCGGAGCGTGCTTCAACATCATCGAACAATCGCGGAAGACCATGTCGCGCAAACCCGAACAAACTGTAATCAAGGTAGAGATAATCGATATCAATCGATTCGATTCGCGAAGGACCGACCGCGAACGCGTGAAGATTGCGGATTGTGACACTGCCGAACGGATTCCCTTCAACGCGGAAGTCAGCCTTCAAATTCTCCTTTGCGGCATAACGCAGCACAACCTTCCGGCCGATCGCGAGCAAGACTGGCCGATGAAAAATGATCAGGAGTCCCATGCATACCACGAGGCCAGTCGTCACCCGCCGCCAGACATGCCGGTGACGCCGGCCCTTTGACTGATCGTCATCGGCCACACAGCGACCTTATTGCCGCTCCGCCTTAGAGGAAAGGGCAAATGGGGCGTAGCCCCTGCGTAGCGTGGATACTCCGGCGTTGCGTATTACCAGCTCTCGCGTCAATCTTCCGCCGATGTTTTGTAGGGCGTCTGTGCCAGACGCCAACCCGCCAACCCCAAAAGACAGCGTTTCACAGAAACGCGAATTTGCGAAGAGATGAACCCTGACAAGCTTTTTGATTATCTCGAAGGTCGATTGTCGCCGAAAGAACGTGCCGCCTTGGAGGAGCAGTTGATGTCGGACAAGCAATTGCAACGCGAATTCGCTGTGGCGCGACAGATTCATGCCGGAATGCGTGGCGATTCTCCGGAGGTTGTATTACCAGCGCCACCCAACGTTCCAGAGCAGGGCCGCAAAATGGCGGTCCGCGTAGGCGTCGCATTCATGGTTCTCATGTTTGTAAACGTCGGCATTGGTCTCTGGTTCATCTTTAGTCATGAAAGTAAGAATCCAAACCGCCCGCTGCTTGAGGCCCAGATGCGGGAGCAGATCGCGAAATCGATCGAGCGCGCAGCGTCGCTCACGCCGGCGCCAAATGCGTTGGGCGTAACCGAAATCACAATCCCAGCTGAAACCGGGAAACTCAATGCCGTCGCAGATAAGGTGATTGCAATTGTTTCCGAGCTTGGAGGATCTGCTACGAAAGGTGTTCCTGACGCGGGCCGCCTCAGCATTCTTGTCGATCTCCCCTCAAGTCGGGAATCTGAATTTCGCGGTGCGGTCGCATCCATTCAGGGAGGCGGATCGGTGGAGTCACGGGCTCCAGCTAAACCGCCAGAACCGGGGTCACCGACCCCAGCTACAGATGGGAAGAAGAGCTTCATCGTGCAAATCGCCGAGGCGAAGAAAGAATGATTGCGGTGACGTTCGCCTTGCCGGCCGAGAGCTCGGAATTCTTGCGCCGGCTCGGAAATAAATCTCGCGCTGATCGAAATGGCATCAGCATCGTTCGCGGCACGATTGACGATCGTTCAATCGAAGTGATTCACACAGGTGTTGGTGAAAACGTCTGCACGCAGCGCATCGGAAGGTTTCTCGAAAATCAGCAGTTCGATTTTTTGATCAGCGCCGGATTTGCAGGGTCGCTTAACCATGAACTGCGGATGAATGACCTTTTGGTTGCGAAGAATTTTTCGACAGTGGACCTAAAACATGGACAGTCATCGCTTTCAAACGTGTCAATTCATGCGGCCAACATGTTGACGGTGCCTGCATTGATCGATTCCGGCGAGGAGCGAGAGAGATTAGCGCGCGAATCGGGAGCCTCTGCGGTCGACATGGAAACAGAATTCATTGCGCGCGCCTGCGCGGCCCACGGAATTCCGCTGCTGTCCCTCCGCGTTATCACAGACACGCCCACCCAACCATTCCCTGCTCCGCCAAGCGTCTTGTTTGACATCGAACAGCAGCGAACTCACATCGCCGTGCTCGCCAAGTTTTTCCTCACCCATCCAAGGCGCATGCTGGGCCTGGTTCAGTTTGCTAGGAGAATTTCGCGTGCACGAAAGACTTTGTCGGATGCGCTAGTCCAGATCGTGCGTGAGCTGTAGCGAGCACTGCGGCGATCGCCGCTCGCGCCTACAGTTGTGCCGGCTCGATGTGCACGAGCACATCTGCGATGCGGGAGTCGCTTTGTTGGATCACCGCTTTTACTCGATGCGAAATCTCGTGGCCTTCGTGCACGGAAATGTTTCCGTCCACGCCGACGTGTAGATCGACGTAATAATCTAGGCCCATCTTGCGCGCATGGCATTTCTCTACCTCGACAACACCGGGGACTGAGCTGGCAACGGCGCGAATGGACCTGACAATTTTTCCACCCGGCGCCGTGTCCATGATCTCATGGAACGCCGGGAGTAAAAGCCTGATCCCGTTTGCGCCGATTACCGCGCAGGCAAACAGTGCTGCCCAGTCATCCGCGCTATACCAGGCTTCGCCCCCAAGAAGTGCAACCGCGATTCCGACGAACGCGGCGGTAGAAGTCAGCGCATCACTCCGGTGATGCCAGGCGTCCGTTTGGACCGCGGTGCTCTCGACCTGTCGGCCGAGGCGATTGACGTACCGAAAGAGAATTTCTTTAACGACGATAACTACAATGAGAATGGCGAGCGTGAATGGGGCAGGTCCGTGATGGGGCGTCAGAATTTCGCGAACGCTTTCGATGGCGAGGCCAATTGCGGCTGCGAGAACACCTAGTGCGACGGCGATCGCGGCGATTGGTTCGGCTTTGCCGTGACCGTACGGATGGGTTTCGTCCGGAGGTCTCGCCGCCACGGTTAATCCGCCCCAAATCACGATCGAGCCACCTATATCCAGTGCAGACTCAATTCCATCGGCGAT
>JBBQRI010000161.1:0-5446 GCA_038214915.1 Chthoniobacterales bacterium | reverse complement strand
ACTGGTCATGCCGCTGCCCCGACTGCGGGTTCGATGTTGCTCGCGGGAATTGTGATGAAGCTCGGCTCTTACGCCGGTCTGCGCGTCGCGATGAATCTTTTTCCGCAGGGATTTCAGATGTGGAGCAAATGGATCGCTGTGCTCGCAGTGATCGGAATCGTGTATGCCGCGGCAGTGGCGCTTCGCCAACGTGATCTGAAATTTGTCATCGGTTATTCGAGCGTGAGTCACATGGGGTTCGTGCTACTCGGTTTCGCCACGGCCAACGCGCTCGGCGTCTCCGGTGCAGTACTGCAAATGTTCTCGCATGGCGTTATCGCGGCCCTCTTGTTCGCCGTCGCCGGACGCATGATCTACCGGCGCACGCACACGCGCGAACTCGACGCGCTTTCCGGAATGAATCTGAGCCACGCGATGCCCTTTGCGGCTTTCACTTTCGTGGTCGCTGCAGCTGCCTCAATGGGCATCCCCGGCTTCAGTGGATTTGCAGCCGAGATCACGATTCTAATCGGCGCATGGAAAACTTATCCGATTGCGGTATGGATCGCGGGAGCTGGGATAGTTCTCGTCGCTGCCTTCACATTGCGTGCGCTAAAGCTTTCGTTCTTCGGTGAGAAAGGCGTCCAAGGCGAAGTTACAAAAGGTACAACGTTAAATCGGGAAGAGTTCAACCCGATCACGATCCCGGAGAAAATCGGTGCGTGCATGCTGATGCTCACCACACTCGCCGTCGGCGTTTATCCGAAATTGTTGCTCGACCGCATCATGCCCGCAGTCGAAACGATGAGATTTTTGAAATGAAAGTTACGCAAATGCCTGACGTGTCACCGATTTAACGATGTCGTATTGGGAGCTTCTCAGACTGGCTTCTCCTGAAGCGGTAGTGGTGCTCACGGCGCTGGTTGTGCTTTCGGTTAGCCTGCTAGCCAAGCGGGCAGCACCCGCATGCGCATTTGTCGCCGCGCTCGGACTCGTGATTGCAATCGGCACGGTTCTGCTCTTGCCGGGCAACGTAACACTCTTTGAGGGGATGCTGGTGATCACACCGCTGAATTCCCTGTTCAAGATTATCTGCTTGGCCCTCGCATTTTTCACGATCCTGTTGACGCAGGCGGGACAGATCCCGCGTCATCCCGGGGAATACCTAGCCATTATTCTTCTGGCAACCGTTGGCCTTATGCTGCTCGTGGGCAGCGAGGAACTGCTGATGATTTTCATTGGTCTCGAGCTGCTCGGGCTGTCGCTTTACGTCATGGCGGCGTTCGACAAGACAGACGCCCGTTCAGCCGAAGCGGGTCTGAAATATTTTCTGTTCGGCAGCACGTCGAGCGCGTTCACACTCTTCGGCATTAGCCTCATTTACGGCATGTCAGGGGCAACCGGTCTCGCCGCGATTTCAACGAAGATGGCAACAACGTCAGTGCAGCCGCTGCTTGCCGTTGGAATCGTCATGACGCTTGTCGGCTTCGCATTCAAAATCGCTGCCGCGCCGTTCCATCTATGGGCGCCTGACGCGTATCAAGGCGCGCCTGTTCCAAGCGCGGCGTTCATTGCTTCAGGTTCGAAGGTTGCGTCGTTTGTTGTGCTGGGAAAAATCGTGCTCATAGGCTTTGCGCCGGTGCATGGCAGCGCCGGATGGCACGCGATGGTGGCCGGTTGGTCGCCTGTGCTTGCGGCACTAGCGGCGTTATCGATCGTAATTGGCAATCTCGTCGCGCTTGCGCAATCGAACGTGCGCAGATTGCTTGCCTACTCAGCGGTCGCACATGCGGGTTACACATTAATCGGGTTCGTCGCCGGCGACCGCGAAGGCTTTTCCGCCGCCTTGTTCTACACGACAGTTTATGCGGTCACGCTCGTCGGCGCGTTTGGCGTTGTCGGCGTCGTGCGGCGCGAAACTGGCGGCGACGATTTCTCTAATTTTTCCGGCCTAGCTTCCCGTTCTCCGTTGCTCGCCGGATGCATGGCAGTCTTCATGTTGTCCCTCGCGGGCATCCCGCCGCTTGCTGGATTTTTCGGAAAATTCTATTTGTTCAGTGCCGCGCTACATGCTGGCGCAAATCACGCGCTTCTTTGGCTTGTCGCGCTTGGCCTCCTTGGCAGTTTTGTCTCGCTGTATTATTACCTTCTGGTGTTGAAAGCGATTTTCGTCGATGCACCGTCGCTAGCTGCGCAACCTATGGATCGCATACCGTCCGATTTTTTGCAGCGAGCTACGGTCACCCTGCTTGCCGCACCAGTTGTCTTGCTCGGCGTGATGCCGAACGTTTTGGCATCGCGCATTTTAGCCGCGATTCCGTAAGAAATTTCAAAAGAAATGCAATTAACGCTTGACCCGCGCACCGTAAGTTTCGCATCAAAAGTAATTGTTCCCGTTGCGAAGTTGGTGATGTGAAGATGGGCAGCATCAGCGAGTTCATTGAGCGCAATTTCCGGCATTTCAATGCGGCGGTGCTGAAAGACGCGGCCGACGCCTACATTGCGCATCTCGATCGTGGCGGAAAGATGATGATCACTCTGGCGGGTGCGATGAGCACCGCCGAACTGGGCGTGTCGCTCGCAGAAATGATCCGCCGTGACAAAGTGCACGCCATCACCTGCACGGGTGCGAACATGGAGGAAGATCTGTTCAATCTCGTCGCGCGCAGCAAATACGAACGCATTCCCAACTATCGGGAGCTAAGTCCGCAACAAGAGCAGGAGCTGCTGCGGCGGCACCTCAATCGCGTCACTGATACTTGCATTCCGGAAGAAGAAGCGATGCGACGAATTGAAAGGGTGGTGCTCGACGAATGGGTCGCCGCCTCGGAGAAAAACCAGAGAAAGTTTCCCCACGAGTTCCTTTACAAAATTTTGCGCGAGTGCCGCCTCAAACAATTTTACGAGATCGATCCAGTCGATAGTTGGATGGTCGCCGCCGCGCATAAGAACCTGCCGTTGTTTGTGCCCGGCTGGGAAGATTCGACGCTCGGAAACATTTACGCCGCGCGCTGCATCACCGGAGCGATTAGCAGTGTTCAGGCGATTCGCTCGGGACTCGAATACATGATCGAACTCGCGGACTGGTATCGCCGGGTATCAAAGGATTCATCGATCGGCTTTTTCCAAATTGGCGGCGGTATCGCAGGCGATTTCCCCATTTGCGTTGTGCCCATGTTGAATCAGGACGTGGTCAGCACGCCCGTGCCCGAGTGGGGTTATTTTTGCCAAATCAGCGATTCCACCACCAGTTTCGGATCATACTCCGGTGCGGTGCCGAATGAGAAAATCACATGGGGGAAATTGAACATCGACACTCCGCGGTTCGTCATCGAATCTGACGCGACAATCGTTGCGCCGTTGGTTTTCGCCAAGATCTTAGGCTGGTGATCCCACAGCGCGTCGGCGCGTTAAGGGCCTTCCGTCATCGATTCGATGGCGTGAGGCAGGCTTTGAACCGAGGATATTGAATGCTTTACGTGGTAGCGACGCCAATCGGTAATCTGGGCGACATCACCTTGCGGGCTCTCGAGGTCCTGAAGGGCGTTGACGTTGTTGCGGCGGAAGACACGCGGCATTCCGGCTTACTGCTAAAACATTTCGAGATCAAAAAACCCTTTGTCAGTTACCACGAACATAATGAAGCGGCGCGTACGGCTGAATTGGTCGAGCGCCTTGCCCGAGGCGAAAACGTCGCGTTGATTACAGACGCTGGGACGCCTGGTCTTTCCGATCCAGGGCTGCGCCTTATTCGCGAATGCATCAGTCGCGAACTGCCGTTTACGATCATCCCTGGACCCTCAGCGATCCCCACGGCTTTGCTGGGTTCCGGATTTTCGACCGAGAAATTCTCGTTCCGTGGATTTCTTCCGGTGAAAAGCGGCCGACGCGAGCGCGAATTGCGGATAGCAGCTGAACGCGAGGAGACGACGCTTTTTTTTGAATCTCCTTACCGGCTTCTTAAAACACTTCAGGTTTGCATTACCATTATGCCGGAACGGCAACTGTGCATCGCACGTGAGCTGACCAAAAAGTTTGAGGAATTCCGTCGCGGCACTGCTGCCGAACTGCTTGCACACTACGAGACACATCCGGCGAAGGGCGAAATCGTGCTCCTCGTCTCTGGCGCCTAGCTGAATCGCCGGCGTATTCAACGAGCCACCAAGATTCGTCAGTCAGTAGCGCGGACAAGGCGCAGAAAACGTCCGTGCGAATAAACGACTCGCGGTCGTCGTCCAATCCAGCCACTGAAATCAGCTGGAAACCATGCGACCCGACATTGCCTTTTTTGGAAACTTCAGAAGCTTTTCGCGTTCTGCCAACTCTCTCGCCGTTGAGTTGCCGATCGAGATGACTGGACAGGCTCGGCAACGTTGGCGTTGTGACGAGACTTTCGCGAGCAGACTGGGCGACTTCTGCGATGATCAGGTGATGATGCGCCTGCCACGGTTTCTAACACCATTGCTCGCGGGATGCGCCGTCACGCTCTTGCAGGTTGTAATGGCGGTGGTTTTGCTCGCTCCAGAAGAGCCGGTCACCGAGCGCTACTCGGCGCTGGTTCAACACGACAGCTATTGGTTCATGAACATTATCGATCGCGGATACCAGACCATTGTCCCGCCGGTCGATCACAAAATGATGGAAGTCTCGAATGTCGCGTTTTTCCCGGCATACCCGGCAATTGCCGCGTCGCTCCGAAATGCTTTCAACATCAGCACCGGCACGGCTCTTTTAATCATCGCTCAGCTCGCTGCGTGGGGTTTTTGGACTTATTTCTTCCTGTTCTGCCGGCGCTGGAAAGTTGCGCGTTCGCTTCAGATTTGCGGGACACTTCTCATCGTCGCGAACCCGGCAGCGTTCTTCCTCGTCGCCGCGTACTCGGAATCGCTCTTTCTTATGGCGCTGCTCGGCTTCATCTATTGGAGCACCGCGGAGGGTCGCACGGCGAGAGTGCTGGCGGCTATGCATGGGATGGTTATGTCCGCGACGCGAATTGTCGGGATTGTTTGCGCTGCCTTTCCTCTGGTGCGCTCGGCCGTTCGAACCGGATGGCGCGGTTTGCTCAAGCCACGCAAATGGCTGCGAGAGAACCGCGCAGCTGTCGGTTTGACGTTTGTGGCGGCCTGCGGCGGGATCGCTTTTTTCGTTTTGTGTCAACTGCGCTGGGGTCACTGGGACCTCTACATGCTCACGCAGGCAGCTGGCTGGGGCATTGTGCCCGATTACCTTGCAGTGTTTAGACCTGAGAGTTATCGCTGGCTTGTTCCGGCACTGAATAATCCCACCGAAGTGAGCCAGTTGTCGATGACACTGGGCGCCGTGCTTTTCGTTGCCATCGCAGTTTGCGAATTGATTCCAGCGATTCGGCGCCGCGCCGGCCTGCCGGTACGCGCAGGGATCTATTTCTGCGCGGCCACGATTTATTACCTCTCGGTGAGCGGAGTCGCCTGCGTCGACATGGAAAGTA
>JBBQRI010000160.1:0-5447 GCA_038214915.1 Chthoniobacterales bacterium | reverse complement strand
CACTCCCGAAGTGGGCGGCTGAAAGGATCAAGCTCCAGCGGGTAGTTACAAACTCACGCGGTTCGCCTGTACCCTCGTGACCGTTCATCCCGTTCACGAATGAACATTGTGGTTCTCCGTCGCCCACACAAGCATAAAGTGTTACCGACACGATCCGCGGCAGGCGTCTCGACGTGCAACTGGGTCGGATCGCCAGGTTTCAGATGCGTGTCGGCTCGTTGCCTAACGAGAGCTGGATGCTCAATCCCATCCCATTGGAAATTTGTGCGTAAATCGCCGTATTGACATCCTAGATAAGAATCCTTAATCACGACTTCGTTAGTCTGTTGATGTGACGAGCGAACTTCAAGAAGCGGACTGGAATCGGCTCCTGCGCAGGATTCAGTCGGGCAAGTGCACTCCTTTTTTGGGAGCGGGCGCCTGCTATGGCGCGCTCCCTCTTGGGGCCGATGTCGCGGAAGAACTCGCGCAGCGCTACGGCTATCCGTTTCCGGATCGAGATCTTGTGCGTGTTGCACAGTATGCGGCCGTACAATCCGACCCGAACGCGCCAAAAGAAGACGTCGTGGACATTCTGCGCGCGGCCGGTCCGCCAAAGTACACCCAACCGCCAGAGTTTGGAAACTCCGGTGAACCGCACAGCGTTCTCGCTAGTCTTCCGCTACCGATTGTCATCACGACCAATTACGACGACTTCATGGTTCGCGCTCTCAAATGGAAATTGAAAGATGCACGCCGCGAGATCTGCCGCTGGCAGGACATTCTGCAGCACGTGGAATCGATTTTCGAAAAAGACCCTGGCTACAAACCAACGCCTGCCAATCCGCTCGTGTTCCATCTGCATGGCGCGCTCGATGTCTCTGAGTCGCTCGTCTTGACCGAAGACGATTACTTGACGTTCCTCGCAAACATAGCTGCCAAACCAGATCTTCTCCCCGAGGTGGTACAACAGGCGTTCGCCGCCACGAGTTTCTTGTTCATTGGCTATCGTTTGGGCGACTGGAATTTTCGCGTCCTCTTTCAGACTTTGCGTGCGCGGCAACAATTCAGCAGCATAGTCGTTTTGAAACCTCCAGATGAAACCGATCCAAACCGCGCAGCGCATCAGGCGTATTTCGAAAAGTTTTATGGTGCCTTGGACATGAAGGTTTTCTGGGGCACAGCCCGCGAGTTTTCATCTCAGTTGGATGAGCGCTGGGCAACTTTCGAACGAACAAAAAAATGAGCGCTGAATCCGTTGGTGCCGAATCAAAGGACGTTCTGCCGTCGAAAGGCCGTGAGTTGGACGACAAGACTTGGGAGCGGCTATTGAAACGGATCAGAGACGACAAGTGTACGCCCGTCATTGGCTCGGGCGCGTGTACAGCGGCTCCCTCGGGCGCTAATCCAGAAGAATGGGAGAAATTGAAATATCCATCGAAGGAACAGATTGCGCTCAAATTTGCGGCTGATTACGCCTATCCGCTCGAAGATCAAACAAAGCTGGAACGAGTGGCGAAATACGTGGCAGCGACAGACGACATTATGGCCCCGAAGGAGGCGTTCGCCGAACATTACGGTAGTCTTGCCACGCCGAACTTTTCGGCGTGGCCTAACGAGCCGCACCGCGTTTTGGCCGATCTTCCTTTCCCAGTCTATCTCACAAGTAATTTCGATGATTGGATGTATCGCGCGCTGACGGAATACAAGAAGCGAGATGCGCGCCTCGCTATCTGTCGTTGGAACCGGCACATCCCTGAGAAAGCGCCCAGTTTTGATCCGGAGTTCGCCTATTCAGTAGCGAATCCACTTGTCTATCACTTTCACGGTTGCACGCCGTGGGCGGAATCGGCGGTAGTGACCGAGGACGATTATTTTGAATTCCTGATCAACATTTCGCGCGACTACAAATCACTCGCGCATCGCGTGGACCGTGCGTTGGGAGGCGCGCTGCTTTTCCTCGGGTACACGCTGTCGGACTGGGATTTTCTGGTGCTCTTCCGGCTCTTCGCAAACAAGCTGCGCGACAGCGGTAATACGCACATCGCGGTGCAGCTTGAGCCTTCTGACACGCCGGGCGACCAGGCGGAGAAAGCCGCCAAGGCCGTGAAGTATCTCGATTCGTATTTCGGCAGCGCGCAGGTAAAAATCTATTGGGGCACTTGTCAGGACTTTTGCGAAGAACTGCGAGTGCGGTGGGAAGCCTTCAGCCGGGGATGAGCGATTCGCCCTTCGTAGGCCCACGGCCTTTTGAAAAGGAGGACAGCGATCGGTTTTTCGGTCGCACGCGGGAGACAGAGGAGCTCCTCTCATTGATCATTGCGCACCGAGCCGTCCTTGTTTATGCGCAATCCGGAGCAGGCAAGAGCTCGTTGTTGAGGGCAGGTGTCATCAAGCGCCTGGAGGATCAGCAGTACCAGGTTCTGCGATCCGCACGCGTCCATGGCTTACTGCCGAATGACGTTCCACCCGAAAGCGTGCAAAACATTTTTGTTTACCATGCCGTTCAGTACTGGGCGGCAACATTGCCGAGCGGCCAATCACTCAAAGATCATGCGAAGACCACGTTGTCTGAGTTTCTCAAACCGCTTGTTGCTGCTCCAGCAGCAGGCGAGGAGAGCTCGCCACCGTTAATCGTGATCCTGGATCAGTTCGAAGAATTCTTTACAACCAATGCGCATCGATGGCAGGAACGACGGCCGTTTTTCGATCAGCTTGCGCAGGCCCTACACGACTTGCCAACAATGAAAGTGGTTTTCGTTATGCGCGAAGAGTACATCGCTCAACTGGAGCCGTTCGCAGAGTTGCTCCCGGAAAAATTGCGGCCAAGTATGCATCTGGAGCGATTGCGCGGCAATGCGGCCCGTTCCGCGGTCGTGAAACCTTTCCAAAACAGGGGCCTTTCCTTTGACCCGAGTGCAGCCGACGAATTGATGGCGGAACTTTCGGAGATTCGCGTCGCAGAAGGCGACAAATTCCGTGAAACGCACGGCGAATTCGTCGAACCGGTTCAGCTTCAAGTGGTGTGCCAATCGCTCTGGGAAAATCTGCCCTCGGAATGGAAGAATGGACCGAACGCAAGCAGCGATGGATCCCGTCTGATCACGGCCGAATACATCGAACGGTTCGGCGACGTGGATAATGCTTTGGCGTGTTATTACGACCGCTCGGTTGAGAGAGCTGCTGCCGCCAGTGAAGGTAGGATCGGAGAAGGTGAATTGCGCCGTTGGTTTGGAACAGCTCTGATAACGCCTACCGGAACACGCGGACTTGCGTTTCGCGGTGCGCCCGGCGCTACCTGGAGAATACCTGGCCTGGCGCTAAAAGAACTGGAGGAAGCTCATGTTATACGCCGCGAGGACCGCTCCGGCACAATAACTCACGAGCTGACCCACGATCGCTTCATCGAACCAATACAGAAGTCGAACCATAAGTGGCTTGCGGGATACCAGGACGCGGAGCGGATTCGCGCGAAGTTGGAGGAATACGTTAAGCGCGAGTCCGATGAACCCCTGGATGAAGTGGAACTACGTGAAGCAGAGGAGTATTTGAATTCGCCAGCGGCAAAAATTCTCGGCGCGAGTCCAGAGGCGCGTCAGCTTGTCAAGCGCAGCAGGAAGGCACTGGACGAAGTCAAAAAACGTCAGGCCGATGAGTTAGAGGAAGCACGACGGCGCGCTCAAGAGCAGGAACAACTGCGCAGGGCTGAGACTGAAAAGGTAACGCTTCTTCGGCGACAACGAAATTTCGGTGTCATAGTCGTGGTGTTGGGCGTGATCGTTCTTATCGCTCTCGCAGCTCTTGGCTACCTGATAAACGAAAAGCGGAAGAGTTGGAAACAAACTGCGGCGGAGCTGGAGAAACAGCACCGCACACTTGTCGAAAGAGGTCAGAGCCTCAGAGAAAATGCAAAGTCAGTTTTGGCGAACCGGACGGACGATCCGATAAAAGATGTCACAGCGCTTAGGAACCTGGCACTTGCTCTGAATTTGAATCGCGAGGATCGCGAAGCAGCAAAGATGGCAGCGAATTTATTGTTACAGCACGTTTGGTGTCCGCCCGCCGCGTCGGAAGTGCGCTATCGGCGCGACACATTACTGGCAGCGGCCTTTGCGCCGGGAGGACGCAACAATGAAATTTTTGCTGCGGCGGGTGATGGCCAGTTGCTGTTCTGGAACGGGCGCGAAATGTCATCCGTACGGTCGTTATTTGAGAAGCCGAAACCCGCCGAGCGCGAGGTCGTGCAACCGGGCTTCGCCTCTTTCAGTCCTAATGGACAATGGCTGTTCATTATCGCTCCGACGCTCGCTTCGGCTGGAAATGCGGATGCTGCTTCGCAAGGCCCGCCCCAGCAGACAAGCGGAGGAGGAGGTAGCGCCAGCAGCGGCCACGAAGCGTGTAAATTGCAGATCTGGCGCTGGTCGCTGCAGAAAGGGGCATACGAGTCTGCGGGCGAGGACTTGGAGTTCCAGCGGCTCCGAGGTTCCCGCATGATTACCTTTGCCTGGTCTCCCGAATCAGACCGGGTTGTGCTTATCAATACGCGCCTGAGCGAGGCCGAATGTGTGTTTTTCGAGGTGAAGGGAAACACTTTCCAACAACTGCTCGAGCAATCGAACAAACTCAACAGCATGAAAATTGTGGCGCTTGGCTTTGCCGCCTACCGCACCGGCATCGCCGCAGTCTCTGTAGACCCCGCAGCGCCGGCATTGCGCAAGGTAAGTTTCATCAGCGCGGATGATCTCCAGATGATGCCCGGCGCCATGGGTGGACAGGATTCGATTTGGTTGTCCGAGGGGTTCCAGCCAAACGGCATCGCATTTGGCCCCGGTAACGACCAACTTACCCTAACGAGTTGGAGCGGCATTCGGATCCTCGATCTGCTTAATGGGAACGTCACACCCGTGCCTCCACCGACCTTTCGTGATCAGTTCATGCGCATAGTTGTCGGCCCGGGCGACTTTGCCAGGCGTCTCGTGGCGAAATCGCTCTACGGTCGAGTGGAAGTCGCAAAAGGGGCGCGAATGCAAGAGCCGGCCGAGCCGGTCGTCTTCGGCGGTTCAATTGGAAATGCACAGTTCAGTTCCGACGGCAAACGAATGCTGATTTTATCCGGCGGAATATGGAATGTGTTCGACAGAATGCGCCTCATCGACGTCAGCCCGTTATATCGGACACAGGAGGCAGCACCTGAAAAGTTCGAAGAAAAACCTGTGCCTCCGTGGTTGGCAGAAATTGCAGCAGCGGTGAGCGCGCTCGACACGACTGGCGATGGCGCGTTGCTTCCACTGGAAACGGTGCGAAAGAGGTATCCGAAAAGCAAACCTGGCGATGCCTATGAAGCAGTCTGGAAACGTTTTTTCCCGGATGAACGCAGCAAATAACTGCGATAGGTGGTTGCGCTCAACTTCCAACTTTAAAGATCAATTGAAAATTCAATGCCGGCGGAGGGGCTCGAACCCACACGA
>JBBQRI010000159.1:0-5450 GCA_038214915.1 Chthoniobacterales bacterium | reverse complement strand
CTTCGCGAGATTAGCGCGTTAGCCAAGGACCTGGCGCATCGTGCCCGTAACAAACGGATGAAACCGGAAGAATTTCAGGGTGGCACATTCACCGTCTCAAATCTCGGCGGCCTGGGCATCGACAGTTTCTCGGCTGTCATTAATCCACCCCAGGGCTTCATTCTCGCCGTAGGCAAGGTCACAAAAAGCCCAGTCGTTGACGACTGCGATCAAATCACGGTCGGCCATCGCATGTCCTTCACGATGAGCTGCGACCATCGCGTCATCGACGGCGCGCTCGGCGCCGAATATCTCAAGGAACTGCGACACCTATTGGAAAACCCAGCGCTGCTAATGGTCTAAATCTGGAGCCGCTTCGCTGTGCGAAGCGCCTCTTCGATGAGAGCGGTTTGCACAAATAGCGTCGCCCACAGGGCGACGGCTACACTGCGGCGGTTTCCCACATCATGAAATCGTCCAGCGTTTGGCGGGTTTTGTCGGTAACAAATTCGATCACGGTTGCGTCATCGACGAAGCCGAGGACCGGCGTTGCGTCCGGAATCAAATCGAATGGATCGATCAGGTAATTGAGAGCAGCAACGATCCACAGCAGTGCGTTGTCAGGGATTTGATTGTATTCGCCGCGATGGTGGGCGCGAACTAAGCGCAGCATTGTTTGCAGATAAGGCCAATATTCTTTGAACGGTTCTCTCGGCACTGCCGCTGCCTTTTTCGCTGCGTCGTTGAAAAGCGCTAACAGAGTTTCAGAATCATTGAGACACGCTTTTGCATCGATCAGCGCCCTGGCGAATGCATCGCTGCGAAGCGCCGGTTTACGGTAGGGCACATTTCGCTCAGAGTATCTCGCGGCAGGCCGGGTTTTTGGTTCTGAGCGCGACTTCGTTTTTGTTTTTTTCATCTCGCGATCAAAACACTTCGCCGCGCGGATGAGAAGCAGATTCATAAGACGCCACGACTACGGTTTTGTTGCCAGAATGAGCGGTGATGGTCCGGGCGCTTCGAGTTTCCGCACTTTTTTAAAGCCGGCGTCCTCCAGCCACTTTTTGATTTCGTTAAAGCTGAACGTGTCGCCCTTTTCGGTATTGACGAGCATTTGCACGGAAAACATCAGCGAGGGGAGCGGTTTGGTGCGGTCGTCATTCACCAGCCATTCTGCGATGGCGATTGTGCCGCCTGAATTTAAAGCGCGGAAAGTTTTCTTGAGTAACCGACGACTACGTTGTTCGCCTTCGCTGTGCAGAATATGTCCCAGCGTCGCGACATCGTAGCCTCGGCCAAAGTTCACTTCCAACAGGTCGCCTTCGATGAAGTCGAAGCGATCGCGCACAGCAAATTTTTGAGTGATGCGTTTCGTTGTGGGAATCATCCCCTCCCAATCGACTGCCGTCACCCGTACTCGCGGCGACTTCTGAGCCACCGCGATTCCCCAGATCCCGGAACCCGCCGCAAGATCGATCACGCGCACTTGCTCCTTGGCTTTCGCGATCGTCAGATGATCGGCAAGTCTCTGCGCGCCGGGGTAACTCATCGGGATGATCGTCTCAACGAGTTGACTGAAGAATTCAGTGCCCTCGGTTTCCTGGTTCACGGCGACTGCCGGTCGTCCGTCGCGCACGATATCGGTCAGCCGCACCCACCGCGAAGTCATTACCGGCAAAATAGATCCGAAAAATCCGGCGTGCGTCCCAGGTTTTTCGCTAATAAGAAATGCCTGGCTCTCTGGCGTTAGAGAATATCTTGATTGGCGATCTTTCTTCAGCAGTTCCAAACCGACAAGCGCGTCCATGATTGAACGCAACCCTCGCGCGGACGCGCCAGTTTTGTTTTTGACTTGCTCAACGGTCTTCGGTCCGCTCTCCAACGTATCAAAAACTTTGTTGTTCACGGCCGCGCTAATGATCAGCGGCGGCGCGTAAGCGAACCCGAACTGCTGAAGGCGTTCGGGCGTGAGCTTTTTCGTTTGGCGCTTTTTCATAGGTGAGTCGACAAATAATTCGAAACGCACTTTCGTCCAGCGGATCTAGCCGAAGCCGCGGGGTTCCTGTACACTCCTGATAAATGAGCGCAAAATGGAAGACGCGCGAACAAATGGAGGAGGGGGAGCGCACAGCGCTGGCGTCCGTTGCTCAAAAATCG
This sequence comes from Chthoniobacterales bacterium, assembly GCA_038214915.1. GTDB lineage: Bacteria > Verrucomicrobiota > Verrucomicrobiia > Chthoniobacterales > UBA10450 > Udaeobacter. Next base: position 3,314 of record JBBQRI010000159.1, on the reverse strand, counting down.
GGGGAATCGCGCGGGCGGCAACACTCTGAGCCGAGTCACGCCTATCGCACCGAATTTCAGCGGGATCGTGCGCGCATCATTCATTCGCGCGCGTTCCGCCGCTTGGAATACAAGACGCAGGTGTTTCTCAACGGCACCGGCGACCATTTGCGCACGCGCCTGACGCATTCGATCGAGGTAGCGTCGATCAGCCGCACCATCGCGCGTGCGTTGCGGCTGAACGAGGATCTGGCGGAAGCAATTGCGCTCGGACACGATCTCGGTCATGCGCCTTTTGGACATTCGGGCGAGGAGATGCTGGCCGAATGCACGCGCGATCACGGCGGGTTCGATCATAATCGTCAGAGTGTGCGCGTGGTCGAACTGCTCGAAACGCCGTATCCAGATTTTCCAGGCTTAAACCTGACATTCGAAGTGCGTGAAGGTTTGCGTAAGCATGAGAGACCTTACAAATTCCCCAGTCCGTCAGGAGAACAATACGATTGTCCATCGCTGGAGGGGCAGGTTGCCGATCTGGCGGATGAGATCACCTATTACAGTCACGACCTCGATGACGCGCTTGATTTTGAAATCTTGACCCCGGCGCGACTGGAGGAGAACGAGGTCTGGCGCAATAGTCATCGTGCAGTCCTCGCGCGTTACACGGGTGTGCGCGAACCGGAGCTGCACAAGCTGATTATTCGCGACATCATTGATCGCGAAGTGCACGACCTGGTTGCGACCAGCGCGGAATCGATTGCCGAATCAGGCGTGCAGACTGCAGACGACGTGCGCTGGCAAACCGCGCCGCTTATTCGTTACAGCGATGAATTGGCCAAAGCGAATCGGGCACTCCGGAATTTTTTGTATCAAAACGTCTATTACCATCCGCGCGTCGCGGAAGTGAACCGGCGCGCTTGCGAGATGTTGCGGCGCGTTTTTGAAGCGTACCTTGCCGATCCCGACAGGCTGGGCGAGGGCGCGACGCGACGAGTCGAGAAGGAAGGATTGCATCGCACTATTTGCGATTACATCGCGGGAATGACCGACCGCTACGTAATGGAAGAATATGCGCGGATTGCCGGCCCGTAGCCGGCTCGCTCAGCGAGGCGGAAATGCGCGTCTCACGAGACGCGCCTACACCTTACGCGGCGGCGTTGCCGATCTCGTCGCGTAAATATCTGATGAGAAAACGGAGGCGCTGATTGAGGGAGCGTTCTTCGAGCAGTCGTTGCCGTCGCAATGGATCGTTCACGAAGGTCGAAGCCATGAGGTTCGCCAGCATTTCCGGATCGCGTAATTCGGAAAGATACCGATCCAGTTTTGCGGGAAGCTGACGGCGATCGTGCTTGAGACTGCCGTAAAGCTCGATCACTTTTGCGCCGAGCGCTTCGGTTTCAACCGTAGTGGGATCGCGCGATTCTACGGTCTCGATGTTGGCGATCGGAAACGGCTTCTCCTGTTCGAAACTGGTGAAGCGCACACGTTGCAGACCTTGCAGGACCAAATTCGACGTGCCGTCACTGCGTCCGACACAGGCGCGAATCAATCCGGCGGTGGCGAGATGGAAAAAATCCTCGGGGGCATGCCAATCCGGGCAGCTCGGCTTGAGCAGCGTCACACAAAATATGCGATGCTGCTGGAGCGCGTGCTCCAGCATCTTGCGATACCGCGGCTCGAAAATGTAAAGCGGCAGCAGCGCATGTGGAAACAGCACCGCCCCCGGAAGCGGCATCACGGGTAATTGCTCGGGTAAAGTCACCGATGAGGACATGATGTAGTGTCATTTGTACCTTATACGGGTCGTGCAAAGGGCAAGTGTCGAGGGTGAATACTGAAGCGGTTCACCAGTCTCACGGACCGAAGCCCAATGCGCGGAGTTGTTCCAGTGACAGTTGTCCTTCGACGTCAGTCACGGGACCGAGCGATGCGTAAATCAGGACCGAGCCGGCGCGCGCGAGCAGGACACGTGAGATCGCGCCAAGCCTGCCGATGCCCATCACAGCAAGCCGAACATTCACGCGGTTTTTGGTAATGAACTCGAGCAAACGTCCGAGTTCCGTCGGTGTGTCCGTGCGCGTTGCGACCTTAAAAATATCTGCGTGAAGCGCTTTCGCATTGTGCGCTTTGGCCACGAGCAATCGCGCGCTCGGTGTCGCTTTGAAATCGTGGAATGAAATGATTCGCCGGACTTTTTTCGTTTTGGCGATCGCGAGCAAGGCTCGCAGCGCACGGGCTGAGCGTAGTTCAACGTCGAGATAGTCGGCGTGAGTCAAAAAGCGATTGAGCAACGCGCGACGTTGCCGCAGCGACAATCTGCCGCTGCCGCCTTCGTTCGGGTGTCGCGCTGTGATGATGAGCGGTGCGCGGAGCTTCGGTAACTTCGTTTCGACTCGACCGACGATCCCTGCGAAACGATCCAGGCGAAGCTCAAACAAATCCGGCGGTCGGCGCATTCGCAGCGCTTGCTCCAAATCGTCGCGCGACGCGATCACACCGACAATGCGCGGACGCCGCTTGGTCGAGCGACGCCCCGTCATTTTTTAATCACGGATGGTGCAACCATTGTCTCGACGTACTTTGCGAGAATGTCGAACTCGACATTGACGAGGTCGCCGTTTTTTGCACGATCAAGACTCGTATGGCGCTTCGTATAAGGGATAATCCATACAACGAAGCTTTTCGGAAGAACCTCGGCAACTGTGAGACTGATTCCGTCAAGCGCGATCGAACCTTTCGAGGCGACATAATGCGCGAATCTTTCCGGTAATTCGACTTCCAATCTGACATCTGCGCCTTTCCTATCGAACGCGATAATGCGCGAGACGCAATCTACGTGGCCTTGAACGAAATGTCCGCCGAGGCGTCCGTCAGCGCGCAAAGCCCGCTCCAGATTCAGGCGGCTGTTTTGCCGTAGTTTCTTCAAGTTAGTGCGAGCAATTGTTTCCTCGAGCAGATCGAAACTCAGCCGGTCACCTCGGCGCGAAGTCAATGTAAGACAACAGCCATTCACGGCGAAGCTCTCACCGGTTCGCGCCTCTCTCGCGGTGCGCGGCGCAGCAATTTCCAATTTTGTGCCGTGATCACTCGCACGCGTCGCGACAACTTTGCCGACTTCTTCGATTAATCCGGTAAACACGAACCTAGCGTAATGGTCGGTAGCCAATAGCCAATAGTGAATTGCTGATTGCCGACACAGGACGAATCAGCTATCGGCTTTCGCGCATGCAAAATCCCTCGGTGTTCGGTATTCCAGTCGATTTCATTTTGTTCGGACTAACATTGGCCGGCGTCGCCGTTTTCCATAAGTGCACGATGCGTGTGGCTCTGACGGG
>JBBQRI010000158.1:0-5508 GCA_038214915.1 Chthoniobacterales bacterium | reverse complement strand
CTGCGATCGCACGCCTGTCACGCAAGCGCGCAGCGGCATTCATCATTCCGTCGCTCTTTTTCTATGCGGCGGTAACGGGGCTGCACATTCCGGCATTACGCGCGGCTGTGATGGCTTCAATCCTGGTCGGCAGTTACTTCTTCGAACGACGAGTATTTCTGCCAAACAGCCTCGCGGCAGCGGCGTTTTTCATTCTCTGCTGGAACACGAACGAACTGTTTTCCACCGGCTTCCAGCTTTCCTTCGCCGTGGTTGGAGCAATTATCCTGTTCGCTGATCCGTTTTTCAGGCTGTTCCAGCGGCGTGCGGTCCCGGATCCTTTTCTGCCGCAAAGCCTGGTGCGCGGTCCACGCCGATGGATGCACTCCAGCTATGAATGGCTTTGCGGTGGCACATCTGTGTCGCTTACGGCGTGGATTGGTTCGTTGCCGTTGATTCTTTGGTACTTCCACCTGGTCACACCGATTTCTTTGCTGGCAAACCTCGTCGTTGTTCCGATCGCATTCTTTGTCCTCGCCGTTGCGCTTCTGTCGCTGATGACTACGCCGCTCCTCCCGTGGGTGGCTCTTGTTTTCAATAACGCCAACTGGACACTGGCCACACTGGTCATCGGCATCGTTCATCTGTTCGCGCAAATTCCCGGCGGACACTTTTATGTTGGCGAACCTGATTGGGGTGGCCGGTCTGCGAAGATGACGGTTCTGGACTTGGGCGCAGGCGCGGCCGTTCACGTCCGAGTGAATGGCCACGACTGGTTAATCGATTGCGGGAGCGAACGCAGTTACGACCGCGTCGTGCGGCAGTATTTGCACTGGGCCGGCGTGAATCGGCTCACAGGGTTAGTGCTCACCCATGGCGATTCGCAGCACATCGGTGGGGTCACGCAATTATTGAGCGATTTCCCACGGGTCCGTGTGATCGATAATCCTACGCCCGATCGTTCGATCATTCATCGACGGCTGTCCCGAATAGTGTCGGGTCTGGAAGGACGCGGAAGCAAACCTGATGAGTTAGCTGCCGGCGACAATTTTCATTTGTCTCGTGAAGCTATTGCACATGTTTTGTTTCCGCCCCGCGGCTTTGCAGGAGCAACAGCGGACGATCAAGCTTTGGTTATCCGATTATCCATAGCGCCGAGCACATTCGTTTTGTTCATGTCGGACAACGGCGAAGAAACCGACCGCGCGTTGTTGAGCAACGGTTCGAACCTGCAGAGTGACATCCTCGTGAAGGGCCAACATTCCTCCGGAAGTTCCGGCTCGGCTCCATTTCTCGATGCCGCTCGGCCGCGCTTGATCATCGCGACCTCAAGGGAGTTTCCGGAACACGAACGGATCAGTGAACAGTGGGCTGAACAACTTCGCGCCCGCGGCATCAAACTGTTTCGCCAGGACGAAACCGGCGCCGTGGAATTGAGCTTCACAGGCGACGAATGGAGCGCGCGAGCTTATCTGACCGGCGAAGTCTTTCGAAGCGTCAGCCGATAAATCGGCGCGTCCTGCTCGCGAAATCTCCTTTCGAACTTGGTCACCGGAAGAACGGCGTCGTCCGGCGACAGCGGGACAACTTGAAATTGCTGGTGAGCGCGGCTTAGCCGCTCAATTTGATGAAAATAATCGTGCTGATCGGTCGCGACGCGCAGGACACCGTGTTTCTCCAGCGCAGCGGCGATCGCGTCCAAAAAGTCGCGCGTGAAAATCCGTCGGAACTGATGGCGCCGCTTCGGCCATGGGTCGGGAAACAAAAGATAAAAAGTTTCCACTGAATTTTTCGGCAGCAGATAGCAAACGGCGAATAAAGTGTCCGCGCGCAGCACCCGCACGTTTTCGATCTTCTCCGCTTTGCGGCGAACTTTCTCGACGCGCTTGGTCAACCGCTCGATGCCTAGGAAATTTCTTTTCGGGAACTGTCGTGCCATTTCGCAGAGAAAAGACCCATCGCCGCACCCAAGATCGACATGCAGCGGCGCGTTGCGTCCAAAAAGTTCCGCAACCTCCAGACGCGCGACGTGCAATTCCGGCAACAGTTCGATCACAGGGAAAAATGTCGGCATATGGCCGATGCTTCAACCCCCGACAAGATGCGGGCGCTAAAGGGAAACATCTTGAACAGCGTCGCGTCCGGAGCGACATGAAAGACACACTATGAATCGAATTTTTGTTCTCGCTTTTGGCTGCGTGGCACTTGCGACTGCGAGTTATGGGCAAAGCCCGACTCCAGCCACGACGAGGACCGCGGTTTTCGCCGGTGGATGTTTTTGGTGCATCCAGCCAGCATTCGACAAAACACCGGGCGTGATCAAAACCGTGGTGGGCTATTGCGGTGGAACCGAACCAAACCCGACTTACAAGCTCGTGACGTCAGAAAAAACAAAATATCGCGAATCAATCGAAATTACCTACGAGCCGGCGAAGATTTCCTACGACCAGCTTCTCGAAATCTATTGGCGACAAATCGATCCCACACAGGCCGACGGCCAGTTCACAGATATCGGACCGAGTTATCGTGCTGCGATCTTCTATGGCAACGCCGAGGAAATGAAAATTGCCCAGGCTTCAAAAGAGAAACTCACGGGCTCCGGAAAATTTAAAAAACCGATTGTGACCGAAATTTTGCCTGCGATGAAATTTTGGCCTGCCGAAGATTATCACCAGAAATATTACCGGCAGAACCCGGAGCGTTTCGAAGCTTTTGAAGAAGGGTCCGGCCGCGAGTCATTCAAGAAAGAGAAGTGGAGCGGCAAACAATAGCCTGCACTGCGTGAGCGGCGGCGTTTCGCTATTCGAGACAAACATCTGAAGCATGATTGGAACACTGGATCCGAAAGTTCCGCCGGGGCCGCTGAATCAAAAATGGCGAAATCATCAAGACCATTCGCGATTGGTCAGCCCAAACAACCGGCGAAAGCTTGATATCATAATCGTCGGTAGCGGGCTCGCCGGCGGATCGGCCGCGGCGACCCTCGGTGAACTCGGATACCGGGTGAAATGTTTTTGTTTTCAGGATTCGCCGAGGCGCGCCCATTCGATTGCCGCGCAAGGCGGCATTAATGCGGCAAAGAATTATCAGAACGATGGCGACAGCGTTTACCGCTTGTTCTACGACACGATTAAGGGCGGCGATTTTCGTTCCCGCGAAGCCAACGTTTATCGGCTCGCGGAAATCGCTAACAATATTATCGATCAGTGCGTAGCGCAGGGGGTGCCTTTCGCGCGCGAATACAGCGGTTACCTGGCTAATCGCTCATTCGGGGGTGCACAGGTTTCTCGGACTTTTTACGCGCGCGGCCAGACGGGCCAGCAGCTCTTGTTAGGCTGTTATCAGGCGCTCTGCCGGCAGGTCGCCGCCGGCACCGTGCGAATGTCGCCATACACAGAGATGCTCGACCTGGTGATCGTCGGTGGCCAGGCCAAGGGAATCATCACTCGGAACTTGCGCTCGGGAAAAATGGAGAGGCACGCAGCGGATGCAGTTGTGCTCGCCAGCGGGGGATACGGAAACGTATTCTATCTCTCGACCAACGCACGCGGCAGTAATGTCACAGCGACCTATCGCGCTTACAAAAGAGGCGCGCTCTTTGCCAATCCATCCTTCACACAGATTCATCCCACCTGCATTCCTGTCAGCGGCGACTATCAATCGAAGCTCACGCTAATGTCGGAGTCGCTGCGCAACGATGGGCGCGTCTGGGTTTCGAAACGGAAGGAAGATCGCTTCAAGCCGCCGGGTGAAATTCCTGAGGCCGACCGCGATTATTATCTCGAGCGAAAATATCCCAGTTACGGCAACCTTGCGCCGCGCGACATTTCATCGCGCGCTGCGAAGGAAGTTTGCGACGAAGGCCGCGGTGTCGGTCCGGGCGGGCGCGGCGTGTATCTCGATTTTGCCGATGCGATCAAACGGCTCGGCGTAGAGACGATTCGCGAGCGCTACGGAAACTTGTTCGAGGTGTATAAGAAGATTACCGGCGAGGACGCCTATAAACTGCCGATGCGAATTTATCCCGCCGTGCACTACACCATGGGGGGTCTCTGGGTGGATTACGATTTGATGAGCAATGTGCCCGGCCTGTTCGTGATCGGTGAAGCCAATTTCTCTGATCATGGCGCAAACCGGCTCGGCGCTAGCGCGCTGATGCAAGGCCTGGCTGATGGTTATTTTGTTTTCCCCAACACGCTGCCGAATTATCTCGCCGGTCAGATGGGGAAACGGCCGTCGCCCGAATCTCCCGAGTTCGAACAAGCGGAGCAGAGTGTCCGCGCACGGCTCGAGAAATTGCTGAAGGTCAACGGCACGCGCTCGGCCGATTCGTTCCATCGCGAGCTTGGCCTTCTGCTGTGGGACAAATGCGGAATGTCGCGTAACGAACGAGGACTCCGCGAAGCGCTCCGAAAAATCCCCAAACTGCGCGACGAATTCTGGCACGATGTACGCGTTCCCGGAGATGAAGAGGATTACAACCAATCACTGGAGCGCGCCGGACGCGTCGCGGATTTCCTCGAATTCGCCGAGCTGATGTGCATTGACGCGCTGGAGCGTGATGAATCTGCCGGAGCACATTTCCGCGAGGAGCATCAAACGCCCGATGGCGAAGCGCTCCGAGACGACGAGAGCCATGCAGCTGTGTTTGCGTGGGAATTTCAAGGAGACGCTCAGCCTCCGAAACTGCATCGCGAACAGTTGCATTTCGAAACGGTTCATTTGGCCCAGCGCAGCTATAAATGAGTGCGCTTTGCAATCCATCATGAATTTCAAACTTAAAATCTGGAGACAGCGCAACGCAAAGTCCCGCGGCAAACTTGTCGATTACGAAGTCCGCGACATTTCGCCTGACACTTCGTTTCTCGAGATGCTCGACATCTTAAACGAAGACCTGCTCCGAGCCGGCGGGGAACCAGTGGCGTTCGACTCTGATTGCCGGGAAGGAATTTGCGGCACATGCTCGCTTACGGTCAACGGTGAAGCTCACGGCCCCGATCATCCGGGTGCTGTGTGCGAGCTGTACATGCGAAAATTTCACGACGGCGAGACCATCACCGTCGAACCGTTTCGCGTCGGCGCGTTCCCGATCGTCAAAGATCTGGCGGTCGATCGCATTGCACTCGACCGCATCGTGCAAGCCGGCGGGTTCATCTCCGCGCGCGCAGGCTCAGCGCCGGAGGCGAATTCAATTCTCGTTCCTAAACACGACGCAGACCTGGCAATGGAAGCAGCAGCATGCATCGGCTGCGGCGCGTGCGCAGCGGCGTGCCCGAACGGATCGGCAATGCTTTTTGCGGCTGCGAAAGTTTCGCACCTTTCATTTTTGCCACAGGGCACACCCGAACGCGAGCGACGAGTGTTGAAAATGGTGCGAGAAATGGATGAGCAGGGATTTGGTAATTGCACCAACACCTACGAGTGCGAAGCCGTGTGTCCCGCCAAGATCAGCGCCAGTTTCATCGCGAAGCTCAACCGCGAATACGCGCGTGCACAATTCTGCCAACGACTCGGCGAATAGCTTCGCGC
>JBBQRI010000157.1:0-5546 GCA_038214915.1 Chthoniobacterales bacterium | reverse complement strand
TCGTCGATTATCATTATCACGCGCCGATGCTCAACGGTTCGAGCGCGCCATGCCTCCAGACATCGAAATCATTGCGCGACATCACTCGCGATTACTTCGACGCTGAAGCAGACCGCGAATTCATCAGCGAAGCGGCTGTGTTCACCGCGCTCATTGTCATGGCAATCATGCCGATTGTGACCGGGATATCCGCGGTGCTCCAACTCCTTGGCACTCTCCCTCTGTTCTGACTCAAACGAAACCGTGATTCCAGACCGAAAAACAACAGACCAAAGAATTGTGCGTCCCGCCGGTTTTGCGCCGAATCTTTCCTCGATGGACGTGCCGCGCCCAGGCGTCGCTGCTAAAAAACGCAAGCGCCGCATTATAATCGTCGCTGCATCCGCGCTCGGGCTAATTCTGGCCACGATTGCAATTTCGCGTTTGAAACCAGCTGTGCCGAGCGTCGATCGCTCGACGGTCTGGGTCGATACCGTTAAGCGCGGTCCGATGGTGCGACAGGTGCGCGGCCTCGGGACGCTTGTGCCGGAAGACATTCGCTGGATTGCGGCAAACACCGAAGGGCGAGTAGAAAAAATAAACATCTGGCCTGGTACGCACGTGGAGCCAGACTCGGTGATTTTGGAATTAACCAGTCCGGAGCTGGAACAAACCGCTCATGACGCCGAACTGCAATCGACAGCTGCAGAAGCGGAGCTAACCACCTTGCGCGCGACACTTCAGCGCGGGTTGCTCGATCAGGAGGCAACCACAGCGAAGGTTAAATCAGATTACGAGCAGGCGAAAATGGAGCGCGAGACTAACGATCAGTTGGCGAAGAACGGTTTGATCGCCGAGCTACAATACAAAACGTCAAAGGTAAAAGAGGCCGAACTGGCGAATCGCAACGAGATCGAACAAAAGCGACTGCAGTTTGCGCACGATTCGATTGATCCGCAGTTAGCGTCCAAGCAGGCGGCCGTCGATCAAGCCAAGCAACTCGCCAAGTTGAAGGTTGACCAGGTGGAAGCGTTGCATGTACGCGCCGGCATGTCGGGCGTTTTGCAACAGCTGCCTGTGCAAATCGGACAGCGCATGAAGGTCGGCGATAATCTCGCGCGCGTCGCAGACCCGACGAAGCTGAAAGCGCAAGTCAAGATCGCCGAGACTCAGGCAAAGGACATTCAGATTGGTCAGAAAGCGGTGATCGACACTCGCAACGGCGTCGCGAATGGCCACGTCACGCGTGTGGATCCAGCAGTGGAGCAGGGGACGGTCAATGTCGAAGTAGCTTTTGATGAGGCCCTGCCGAAAGGCGCGCGGCCCGATCTCAGCGTTGATGGAACAATCGAGCTTGAACACCTCGAGGACGTTATTTACGTCGGGCGTCCGGCGTTCGGCCAGGAGAACAACTCCGTAGGCATGTTTAAGCTGGTGAACGGCACTTCGGAGGCCGCTCGTACTCCGGTCAAGCTTGGCAAGAGCTCCGTTAACACGATCCAGATTTTAGACGGTCTCCAACCGGGGGATCAGGTCATCCTTTCCGATACCAGCGCCTGGGATGCGCACGATCGGATTCGACTGAACTAAGCTCTGATTTCTGAATCTGATTTCTGATTTGAAACAAAAGCAACAAGAACAACATGAAATCGACTGAACTAACTGCAGAGGAATCAACTAACGAGTTCGACGGAAACGGTTTTGCTCCGTTAATCCGGCTCACCGGTGTGACCAAAGTGTTTCTCACTGACGAAGTAGAGACACACGCGCTTTCGGGAATTCATCTCGACATTCGCGAGGGCGAATATATTTCGATTGCGGGACCATCAGGTTGCGGCAAGACGACGCTGCTTTCGATTCTCGGTCTGCTGGATACTGCTTCCGACGGGAGTTACGCGCTGAAAGGTCACGAGGTCGCGAATCTTTCGTTCGCAGAGCGGGCGCGCGTTCGTAATCGCGAAATCGGTTTCATCTTCCAAAGTTTTAATTTGATCGGTGACCTCACGGTTTTTGAGAACGTCGAATTACCGCTTACGTATCGCGGCACGAGTGCCAGCGACCGCAAAGCACTTGTGACCGAAGCGCTGGAGCGCGTGGGCATGGCACATCGGGCAAAACACCTGCCGAGCCAGCTCTCCGGCGGTCAACAGCAGCGCGTCGCGGTGGCTCGCGCGTTAGCCGGCAGACCGGCGATTCTGCTTGCCGACGAGCCCACTGGTAACCTCGATTCGCACAACGGCGAAGCGGTCATGCACCTGCTCCGCGAACTGCATCAGGGCGGCGCCACGATTTGCATGGTTACGCACGACGAGCGTTTCGCCCAGCACGCGGATCGCACCGTGCATTTGTTCGATGGCCGCATCGTCGAGGATCGCATGGCTGCCTAATAAATTTTAAGCGCGGATTCAGCACTTATGCTGAGGGAAATCAAAATCGCGTTACGCCAGCTGGCGAAAACGCCGGGATTCACTGTCATCGCGGTGATCACAGTTGCCCTCGCGATTGGCGCGACGACCGCTGTGCTGAGCCTGGTCAATGGCTTGTTGGTTCGGCCGTTGCCATATAGGGAGCCGCGGCAGATCGTCCTGCTCCTCCAGCATTTCAAATCGCAAAATCTCGACCGGATTCCGGTTTCGCCACCGGAATTCAAAGATTACGAAACGCGTGCACGCAGTTTTGAAAAGCTCGGCGCGTTCGGTTACACGGATTTCAATCTCGCCGGCGAAGATCGGCCTGAGCGAATTGCCGGCGCGACCGTCACTGCGGGCGTATTGCCGTTGCTCGGTGTTTCACCGATCAAAGGGCGGTTTTTCCAGCCGGAAGAATGTACTATCGGCCGCGACGACGTCGTGATCATCAGCGCGCGACTGTGGCAACGCCGATTCAACAGCGACCCAAAAATCATCGGGACGAAGCTCCTTCTGAACGGCAAAAATTTCACCGTTGTGGGCGTGATGCCCGCAGGTTTCGATTTTCCACTCCAGCTTTTCAATCTCGGCAGTGGAGGTCAGTTTGGCGGGCGCGCTGAAATTTGGAAGCCACTCGCGTTCACCGATGACCAGATGAAAGTGCGTTCCTCTCGGAGTTTCTGGATGGTCGGACGCCTGGCGCAGGGAACCTCAGCCGAACAAGCGCAGGCGGAAATCGAAACGATCAATGCGCAGATGCGCCGGGAGCACTTAGACAATTACAGTCAGGACAACAGTTTTGGCGGTGACGTATTGTCGCTGCAGGATTTGGCCGTCGCCGGGATGCGTCCGGCGCTGCTCATCCTGCTTGGCGCGGTCTTTCTCGTCTTGCTAATCGCGTGTGCGAATCTCACTACGATGTTGCTTGCGCGCGCGGCTGCTCGCGAACGCGAGATAGCAATTCGAGTGGCGCTAGGAGCCGGCCGGATACGGCTGCTGAAACAAGTGTTCACTGAGAGCGTGTTACTGTCGCTGATCGGCGGCGCCGCAGGCGTTCTTCTCGCGTTATGGGGCGTTGAGCTATTGAAAGCAATCGGTGCGCAAACCGTGCCGCGGCTGCACGAGGTGAATATCGATCTCGTTGTGTTGGGAGTAACGCTGGCAATTTGCGTCGGCACGGGAATCATTTTCGGTCTCGCTCCGGGTCTGGCCAGCTCGCGGCCGGAACTAACTGAGGCACTCAAAGAGGGCGGCCGAGGAACGACCCAGAGCATGCGGCGCAATCGTTTACGCAACGGTCTGGTCATCGCTGAAGTCGCGCTTGCGCTGGTGCTGCTCAGCGGGGCGGGGCTTCTCATTAAAAGTTTCGTGCGCCTGCAAAACGTGAATCCCGGTTTCAATCCGCGTAACGCACTGACGTTCGAGGTTTCGCTGCCGAAAATGCAATATCCGGACGATTTATCGATCGTCCGTTTCAACAACGAAGCGCAACGCCGAATCGCTGCGCTGCCGGGAGTGCAGGCTGCGGGGTTCAGCCCGATCCTGCCATTGGCCGGGACGAACAGCGATTCGTCCTTTGCGATTGAAGGGCGGCCTTCGGACAAAAACAACCCGAGTCCTGATGAAGAAAGGCGCGAAGTTTCTCCAGATTATTTTCGCGCGCTCGGCACGCCGTTGATTAGAGGTCGGTTTTTTACCGATGCGGACAACGCAGATGCGCCGCTCGTCATTATCGTTAATCAAACGTTCGCGAAGAAATTCTGGCCTAACGAGGATGCGTTGGGCAAACGGATCGTGATGGGAAGCATGTCTGACGATCCGAAGTGGGTCACGATCGTCGGAATTGTCGGTGACATGCGCCATTTCGGATTGGATGTCGATCCCAAGCCAGAGATGTACGTCCCATTCGCGCAGAGCGCATACTTCACCACGATCTACGTAGTGCGGAGCAACCAGGATCCGCGAACTTTGGTTCCAGCGATTCAGCGCGAAATCCAGGCAATCGATCCGGCGTTGCCTCTGGCGAATGTGCGCACATTCGAGAACGTAATTGGCGATTCGGTTGCGCCGCGACGGCTATCAGTCGTTTTGCTCGGTGTCTTTGCGGGCGTCGCGGTGCTGCTGGCGAGCGTCGGCATTTACGGCGTGATGTCATTTCTCGTCGTGCAACGTACACACGAAATCGGTGTCCGAATGGCGCTTGGCGCGCAACGCAGCGATGTGCTGAAACTGATTCTCGTCCGCTCGCTCAAACTGATTTCAGCCGGAACAATCATCGGCCTCGTAGTCGCGTTAGTGAGCACCCACACGTTACGAGCATTGCTCTACAGCGTGAGCGCATTCGACGCGGCGACATTCGCTCTGGTGACGATTCTCCTTGGCGCCATCGCGCTGGCGGCAAGTTATCTGCCGGCAATGCGCGCAACCAGGGCCGACCCAATGGTCGTGCTCGGTCACAACACCTGATAACCTATGATTAAGCTTCGCCATCTCGAACGCAGATACCCGTTAGGCAAGGAGAAGTTTTTCTACGCCCTGCGCGATATCAATCTGGATATCGCCGAAGGCGAATTCGTTTCGGTGATGGGACCATCGGGCGCGGGTAAATCGACGCTGTTGCACATCCTCGGGATGCACGATCACTGCTGGGAGGGCGAATATTCTTTGAATGAAACGGCCGTGCATCATTTGAAGCCGAAAGAGCGCGCCACGCTCCGGAACGAGCAGATCGGTTTCGTGTTTCAGCAGTACCATTTGCTCGACGATCTCACCGTTTACGAGAACCTCGAGATCCCGTTGTCGTATCGCCATTACAGCAAAAGCGAGCGCGCCGCACTAGTCGCGGACGCGCTCGACCGGTTTCAGATCGTTGGAAAAAAGGATTTGTATCCGCGTCAGCTATCCGGGGGACAACAGCAACTCGTCGGTGTCGCCCGGTCGATCATCGCTGAGCCAAAACTTCTGCTCGCTGATGAGCCCACCGGAAACCTGCACTCCAGTCAGGGCGAAGAAATCATGGAGCTGTTTCGCAAGCTCAATGAGGAAGGCATGACCATCGTGCAGGTCACACACTCGGACAAAAACGCTTCGTATGGGAAACGCGTCATTCAACTGCGCGATGGCTGGATCGTTAACAAATAGCAGGAGAAATTTGCCATG
>JBBQRI010000156.1:0-5576 GCA_038214915.1 Chthoniobacterales bacterium | reverse complement strand
TCGGTCCAAATTTTTTCCCCTCCGATGTACAACGGATGTTTTTCGCCGAAGCGCTTTCGCGCTTCGCGCAATGCGCTCTGCATTTTGTCCTGGCTATCTTTGTAAATGAAACTCACAAGCGGTGCGTTTCGGAAACTATCGCCAGCTGTCGTGTGAAGTGAAGCGCCATTTTTGTTTTGGCGATTTTCCGCTGTAGCCGTTACGGACGAACCCGACCGGTTGGCTCCGCTCGGTTTGATCAGCTCTTTTGGATCGCGCAGCAAATCTTTCGCGGGCACGTTCTCGGCAAATTTTGCCCGCAAAAATCCTTCGTTTGACGTGTTCTCGAGCAGGCGCCGAACCAGATAAGCCATGCCGGGCAGCAACTCGCCGATCGGACAGTATTCCCGGACGCGGTACCCCATCTCCACCAGCGCGCGCTTGATGGGGCCGGCCATTCCGTAAAGTAGTTGGAACTCGAACCGGCTGGGATCAATGCCGAGCTCGTCCGCGACCGCTTGCGCGTGCGCGATGCTGCGAACGTTATGTGACCCAAACGCAGGCGCCACAACGGAGTTATTTTCAAAAAGCACGCGCGTAAGGTTTTCGAAATTCGCGTCGCTCTCGGGCTTTTGAAGAAAGACCGGAGGATTCGATCCGTTCTGGCCCGACTTCGTTGTCTCGTAATCCCAATATGCGCCTTTCACCAATCGGACTGCGAAGGGAGTGCCGCGTCCACGGCCCCACTCGATCAAATCGCGCAAATCAGGCTCTGAATCTCGCAAATAGGCCTGGATCACAATCCCGGCATGCGGCCAATCTTTGAACTCCGGCTCGGTCAAAATGGTTTTGAACAGCTCGAGCGTCGTATTTTTGAGCGCGTAACTCTCCATGTCGAAATTGATAAATGCGCCTAGCTCCCGCGCGCGGCGAAGAAGCGGCCGGAGCTTGGTGCTGAGATGAGCGATCGCATCCGCCGGAGCAGCCGGACTCATTTGCGAATACAGGGCAGAGATTTTGACCGACAGATTTACAACCGGGAACAGCTCCGCGTTTTTTCCGAGCGGGTCGGTCCATTCTTTGGTTTCGTGCGCCAGTTTCTCCAGTAAGTCCCCGTAAAGCGCTGCGTATTCATCCGCCTCCGCTTCGCTCACAACAGCTTCGCCCAGAACATCTACGGTGAAGCCGATTTTTTGTGCCCGCCGCTTGCGCAATGTCGCTATGACTTCATGCGGATTTCGTCCGGCAATAAACTGGCGAGCCATTCCGGAAACATTCCACCGTAGGACGGGAGCGCTTATCCACGGGACAAGGCGCGCCACACGAACCCCCATCCCCACGAGCGGGAAGAAACCATCGTTGCCATCGCTGAAATATTCTTCGAGATGCTGAATAATCTCACTTGACCGGCGCAGTGACGGAAGAACGGCGACAAAGCGAAATAGTTGCGTCTTGAATCGCTCGTCATGCATCGAGAGCGCCATTAGGCGCTGATAAAATCCGGCCTTGCTGAAAAGTCGCTCCGGATGTTTGTCGACCAGCTCAAAAATACGCGTGCCGCGCTGCTCGACGTCGCTCTGGAGCGATCTCATTGGCGAAGGTTAGTCTGCGCCCGCGGGTTAGGCAAAATGCAACAAAAAGCGATCATCAGGGGCAAAAATTTACTGGGAAATACGCTCATTCGGCGCCCTTTTTCCGAAATAGAAATGAAACTGCTGTACGCAATTCGAGGAGCAAGTAGAAAAGAGGATTTGCCTGGCAGATTCGGAGGCCCAGGGCTCCGCTGTCAGGCAATCCCTTTGTACTGATTGTCAGGCGGCAAAACTCGCGTAATAGAGCCCCGATGCGCGCCGACACGATTCGTCACCATTTTGCGAGTGATAACACGGCCGCGATTTGTCCCGAGGCGTGGACAACTTTGGAACAGGCAAATACACATTATGCGCCATCTTATGGCGACGACGAATGGACCGCCGCGGTGTGCGAACGTATCCGGCAAATTTTCGAAGTCGATTGCGATGTTTATTTTGTGTTCACCGGCACAGCGGCGAACGCGCTCGGTCTGGCCCAACTTTGCCAACCCTTCCACGGAGTGATCTGTCACGAACGCGCCCACATCCAGACGGACGAAGGCGGCGCTACGGAGTTTTATACCCGGGGAGCCAAGCTGTTTTTGACGAATAGCAGTAACGGAAAGATAGACCTAGGCCAGGCAGAGAAACTCTTTGCGCAACAGGTCGAGCTGCACGGGCATATGATACGCGCCATTAGCATCGCCCAGGCGACGGAGCTCGGAACGGTTTACACGCCGGATGAAGTTGAGGCGATTGGCGCCTTTGCGCGGGCGCACAGAATGTTGCTTCATTTGGACGGTGCGCGCTTTGCTAATGCCATCGCATCGCTTGGCTGCGCGCCGAAAACGATCACTTGGAAAGCGGGCGTAGATGTACTCAGCTTTGGCGGGACGAAAAATGGCGTTGCGGCGGGCGAGCTGGTTATTTTCTTCGACAAGAAATCCTCGCGTGATTTTCAGTATCGGGTGAAACAAGCTGGGCATCTCGGCTCGAAAATGCGCTTTCTCGCTGCGCCGTGGCTGGGGTTATTGAATGCAGATGTCTGGTTGCGAAACGCCCGTCACGCGAATGAGGCGGCGCGCGAGCTTGCGCAGCGCCTTCGAACCGAGGCAGGGATCGAAAACGTGTTCCCACTGGAATCGAATGCGGTGTTCGTGCAATTCGACGATGAATGCGTCCGGGGTCTACACGCGCGCGGCTGGCGCTTTTATAAATTTGTGGAGCCGGACATTTACCGTCTGATGTGTTCGTGGTCCACCACAGACGAGGAAATTTCAATGCTGGTTGGCGATCTTGTGGGGATTAAATGATTGAACGGATCGCAGTTGGAACGATCTTACCAACGAGATGAACCTATTTGAACGAGCAATGGTGTTAGGGGCAGTATTACTGGCCGGATGCGGAACCACTCGCAACGTGGCCGTGAGTTCGTACCATGTCACACGCGACGTGGCAGTGGGTTCTTATCGCGTTGCGACCGCTCCGGTGCATTACGCTCTGCGTCGCCACAGTAACGAGCCAACCATGGTTGGAACGACAGATGCAATCGAATCCGATGTGACCCAACCCGGTCACTCTGCTGCATCGACGCAGCTGGCCTCGGAGTCGCAGCCACGGCGAAAGCCTGACACGACAAGATCTCAAAAGCCGCCTAAAACAACTCCGCCTGTCGCTCCCACCGACACCACTCAGCCCGAACCAAAACCATCGCCGCCGGCGGAAGCGTCTTCCACGTTCCCAACTGCCAAGGCAGTGCCTGACAAGCCGGGATACGTGTTTAGTCCATTTGATTCGAGCGGCAGGTACGTTGACGTGAGCGGTTACACTCCAGGGACCAAAGTTAAAGATCCTTGGACTGATAAAATTTTTATCGTGCCGTAGGTGCTGTAGCCGTTGCCCTGGGGGCGACGCGACCGGGTGAATACCGAGATCGACGTCACGCTTTGCACGGCGAAGCGGCTACAGCCGACTGAATTGCCGTCGAGGTCAGCGAATGTTACCTAATCTTATGCGAATTGTGTCGAGATCGTCCGTTTATTCGCTGCTCTGCTTGCTGCTCGTTGCTGTTGCCCCACTTGGCCTTGCCCAGAACTACCAGGGGAAACAGCTCGTTAGGGCAGAGCTTCTAGCGGATACAACCGCGATCGTGCCTGGCAAGCCGTTCACCGCGGGACTGCTGCTGCGAATGGCTCCCGGTTGGCACACCTATTGGAAATTTTCCGGCGACGCAGGCCTGCCAACGGAACTGAAATGGAAACTGCCGCCGGGCTGGAAGGTCGGCGACATCCAATGGCCAATTCCGCTGAAAACGATCGATCCGGGCGACATTGAAACCTACGGCTACGAAAATGAAGTCCTCTTGGTGCAGGAAATCACGCCGCCTTCAAAGCTCGACGGTTCGTCAGCAAAACTGTCCGCCGAAGCGAATTGGCTAGTTTGCGAAAAAATCTGCATCCCAGGCAGCGCCACGTTGCAGTTGGATTTGCCCGTAGCATCAATAAGCCAACCGGCAAACACGGATGTTTTTGCCCGTTATCGGCGTTTGCTTCCGCAAAACCTGGCTGGACGTGATGTGGCGCGCGCTGATTGGAGTCGGGTTGGATCCGATCTTCGCTTGAAAATTACGAGCGAAACTTTGGCGAAATATCGGGCAGTCGATTTCTTTCCGTTGCCGGAGCAGGAGACGATCACTGGGCATCCTGCGGTTCAATCGCGGAGCAACAATGAAATTGCTTTTCGCATTCCGCTTGAGTCCGCGCCGAAGGATCTGTCGTCGCTGGCGGGTCTAGTGGTGTTTGCGCAGCAGCCGAACGGCGATGATCGCGCGGCGTGGCAGATCACGAGTGCGCCGGCTCTTTCGGCGAGCCACCCCGCACCGTCGCGCGGAATTTTCACATTTCTGCTCTTTGGGTTTCTCGGCGGGCTCATTTTGAATTTGATGCCGTGCGTATTGCCGGTGATCTCGCTCAAGATTTTCGGTTTTGTGCAACAAGCGGGACAGAGCCGGCAGACAATTTTTCGCAGCGGGATTGCGTTCACCATTGGAATTTTTGCGTGGTTCATCGCGATGGCGGTCCTGCTGATCGTCCTTAAAGGCGCTGGGCGTGATGTAACCTGGGGCGGTTTTCAGTTCACGAATCCATATTTCGTCCTCACCTTGAGCGTGATTGTGCTCGTATTCGCGCTGAATCTCTTCGGCGTGTTTGAAGTTTCGTTGCCACAATCGGTTACGCGGAATTTGCTTTCGACGAGCGAGCGCAAGGATCTGCTCGGCTCATTTTTCCAGGGCGTCTTCGCGACTGTGCTGGCCACGCCGTGCACGGCGCCATTTCTTGGTACCGCGCTTGGCTTCGCGTTCACGCAGTCAGCGGCGATCATTCTAGCGATGTTCATAGCCATTGCTGCCGGTATGAGCGCGCCATATCTGCTTTTAAGCGCGCAGCCTGCGTGGCTGCGCTTTTTGCCAAGGCCTGGACTCTGGATGGTGCACGTGAAACAGTTCATGGGCTTTCTGCTGTTGGCGACGCTGCTCTTTCTGCTTTATGTAGTCGGCGCGCAACGCGGCTTGGAAGGAGCGATCTGGGCCAGCTGTTTCCTGCTTGTGATTAGTATCGCGTGCTGGATGAAAGGCGCGTTCGTTGTGCCAACAGCGTCAGCGGTGAAGCGAATCGTCGTGCTCGCGCTCATGCTCCTGCTCGTGATCGGGAGCGGTGTTTATTTCATCGGCGACAAATTTCAATCTGCAAAAATTGCTTCCGCAGATTCGCAGATCCGAGGTGACTGGCAGCCGTTCACGCCCGAACGCTTGCAAACCGAACTGGAGCAGGGCCGGACTATCTTTGTCGATTTCACCGCCGCGTGGTGTCTTACGTGCAAATTCAATGAAGCCAGCGTGCTTGAGGCTCAGGATGTGCGAGAGGCGTTCCAGCGCCACGGGATTGTGAAATTGAAAGCCGATTGGACCAACGGCGATCCCGTGATCACAAAATTATTGCAGCAGTTCGGTCGCCCGGGTGTTCCACT
>JBBQRI010000155.1:0-5582 GCA_038214915.1 Chthoniobacterales bacterium | reverse complement strand
CGGTTTGTCGGAGCGAACGACGGCGGCTCAAGCACGGGTCTGCTGTTAGAGTTAGCCCGCGTACTCGGGCAGCACCCGAGTGTTGCGCAAAAAGCTGAGCTGGTGTTTTTCGATGGCGAAGAGGCATACGAAAATTTTTCTGAAACCGATGGTCTATACGGGAGCCGCTACTTTGCCAGGCAACTCCAAGGCGAGGGCGCAAAACAATTTCGCGGAGGAATCCTGTTCGACATGATTGGTGACCGTTCGCTCGGCATCACGCTTCCAGCAGATTCACCGGCCGCGATGGCGCGCGACGTCTTTGCCGCGGCCGACGCGCTGAAGCTGCGAAAATACTTCAGCTATTTGGACCGCAATCTGATTGACGATCACGCGCCGCTGAACGCGATTGGGATTCCGACGATCGACATCATTGATTTCGATTATCCCTGGTGGCACACCGCTGATGATACGATGGACAAAATCAGCGCACAGAGTCTCCAAATCGTCGGTTCGGTCGCGCTGTATTATCTCGTGGAATTCGCGTTGAAGCTGTGAAGCCGCGAAATTTCTCGATTGCGTGGAAGCATTTTTCTCGGCAGGCTGATCGCTGAACTGCCGACCCCATGGAGCGTCCCGCGTCTGCGACACAGCCAAAGCACACAAACATTGGCGTGGTCGGGCTCGGGATCATCGGTCGCGGAATCGCTGGACATCTCCGCCGCAAAGGATTTTCGGTCTTCGTTTGGAATCGATCGCCGCGTCCTGTTCCAAATTTTGTCGGTTCACTGGGGGAACTGGCAGGCTTGTGCAATTACATCCAGATTTTTGTTTCTGATGACGACGCGCTCCTGCAGACCGTCGAGCAGCTAAGCGAAAAGCTCACGCCGCGTCACGTCATCTTTGCGCATTCCACTGTCGCTCCGGATTCGATGCGTGCGGCGGCGGACATTGTCGAACGCCGGGGCGCGCGGTTCGTCGAAGCGTGCTTCACCGGCAGCAAGGGCGCAGCTGAACAGGGCGAGCTTGTTTACTACGTTGGCGGAACAGATGAAGCGCTGCGTGAAGGCCGTCCAATCCTTGAGGCCAGCAGCAAGGAGATCTTGCATATCGGACCAGTTGGCCAGGCCAGTGCTATTAAGGTTGCAACTAATATGGTCAGCGCTGCAAGCGTTCAGGCGACAGCCGAGGCTCTCGCGCTGGTGCAAGCCCAAGGCTTGCCGTTGGAAAAATTCGTCGAAGCCATGCGTGTCAACGCAAGTTATTCCGGCACGTTGGCGATGAAGCTGCCAAAAATGATCGGTCGCGATTTCGCGCCGCACTTTTCGGTCAAACACATGTTGAAAGACGTGCAGATCGCCAGCCAAATCGCTTTGTCGCATTATCTGGACCTCGGAGTCACTGCTGCGGCGCGCGATCAGTTGTTCGAGCAAATGCAGTGGGGCCGCGGCGATGACGATTATTCCGCCGTGCTGCGCAAGTATTTGCATGAGCCAGTTCCGGGATTTTCCGAAGAGCCACAAATCCAGGAACCGCTCGAACAATCCGACGCCGAAGAATCGATTGCCGCTTCAGCAGAAGCGGAGACGCAAAACGTCGAACCTCAAGAAGCGAGCCTGGTTGCGTCCCCTGAGTCTGTGCTCGGCTTCAGCGGAACGATGAACGCGACGGCTCCTGCTGCAACGCCGTTGCGGCGTGGGTTTCTCAAACAACTGCTAAGCCGTTTTTCATCCGGAGAGGAATGATGCAGGGATCAGAGACGGGGCGAGCGTGCTTCCTCGACCTCTCCACGCGCGCGAAGCTTCGGATCACAGGGACTGACCGGTTCCGATTTCTTAACGGCCAAATCACAAATGATTTGCGCAACGGCAGCGAAACGGCTGCGATCGAGGCCTGCGTACTCAATGCAAAAGGCAAACTTGAAGCCCATATCTTTATCGCAGTGGTCGGCGAAAGTTTTCTGATCGAGGCCGAGCCTGAGCTTCGCGAAACACTGCGCGTACGACTGGAGCGCTACGTAATTGCTGATGACGTTCAGATTGAGGACGTCACCAACGAATTCTCGCTCTTTCACGTTTTGGCGGAAGGGTCGCCACAGCTGGAGCATGGCCGCATTTTTTCCGTGCAACGTTTCGCCACACCAGGCTACGACATCTGGAGCGACCCGGCGGGTCACGATGCCGTCCACGATGAATTAGCCTCAGGATTCTTATTTGTTGATTCTGCCGCCGCAGAGGTGATGCGGATCGAACAGGGACTGCCGCGTTGGGGCCGCGAACTTACAGATAACATTATTCCAATCGAAGCCAATCTTGAAGGACGAACGATCGATTACGAAAAGGGTTGCTACATCGGTCAGGAAGTCATCTCCCGAATCAAAATGTCGGGACAAACAAACAAACGGTTGTGCGGATTAATCTCGCTGAACGACACCCGGCTCCGGCCTGGGATGAAACTTCTCGCTCCTTCAGCATCTGGAAAAGAGGCCGGCTGGATCACGAGTGCGACGCGCAATGAACGGCTCGATAAAGAAATTGCACTCGGCTACGTGAAACGCGGTTTCAACAATCCAGCCACGAAATTGGACGCGCTCTCGCCGGATGCGGCTGAAGCAATTCCGGTTGAAGTTGTTTCGCTTCCGTTTCTCTGAAGAATTCCGCAGCTTCAGAATTCCTCTCGCGATCTCTACGAGCGAGACGTCAACGAAATTGGAAAAAGAAATTTGTTTTGCCCTCCGGCGGTGAATTCATAGAATCCACATTGCCTCGCGCAAGCGATTAACCTTAACCATTTGCAGCGTCTGAACGAAGCACATCCTGAGCACAGTTTTGTTCCATTGGTAGCGTCGCGGCTGCGCAGCGTCGGCGCGGAGGCCGTCTAGCGCCATGGCCAATTTCTTTCCACGCTGGACGAATTGGATACCCCTCAAGGTGATCGTCTGCGTGATTGTGATCGTTTGTGGCTTAACCGGGGCGACCTGGTATTACGCCACGCCGAAGTACACAAAAGTCGGGTACCAGCCGATCCAGCCGGTCCCGTTTCCGCACGATATTCACGTGACCCAACTGGGGATGGATTGCCGGTATTGTCACAGCTTCGTGGAAATGGCCGCGCAATCGAACGTGCCCAACACCGCGACATGCATGAACTGCCACACGCAAGTGGCAAAAGACAATCCCAAGCTGCAGCCGGTGCAGGAGAGCTGGAAAAGCGGTCAGCCAGTCGAGTGGGTGTGGCTCTATCGCACGGTCGATTACGTTTATTACAACCACTCAGCGCACGTGAACCGGGGCATCAGCTGTTTCAGTTGCCACGGAGCCGTCAATCACATGTCGGTGGTGCACATCGCCCAACCCCACAGCATGGCGTGGTGTCTGGATTGCCATCGACACCCCGAAAATTATCTGCGGCCGGATGATCAGGTTTTCAATCTCGATTGGAAACCTGAGGATGTTAAGCCGGCGGAGTTTGTTACGAAGTACGGTCAGCCTAGCGACACGCGCGAAGATTTTTCGAAGAAGAAGCAGCTCACCCAATCCGAGATCGGCCAGACGTTGAAAGAGCGCTGGAAGATTACTCCGCCAACAAATTGCCAGGGGTGTCACCGATGACCACCAGGCGAAGCCTATGAAACGCGTTTTCCATCATCCGCCCGAGCCATCCAACGGCACAAAATATTGGCGCAGCATCGGCGAGCTGAGCGATACGCCCGAATTTCGTCAATGGTTGGAACACGAATTCCCCGCAGGCGCGGCGGAACTGAACGGGGACGAATGGTCGCGGCGCGATTTTGTGAAATTGATGGGCGCATCAATGGCGCTAGCAGGAGTTGGCCTAACGAGTTGTCGTCGCCCCGAATTGCATCTCGTCCCCTTCACGAAAAATGTTGAGTGGACGATCCCCGGAAAATTCCTCTACTACGCGACGGCGATGCCGCGCCGCAGCGGTGGCATTCCGCTGATTGCCACGACGGTTGATGGCCGGCCGATCAAGCTTGAAGGCAATCCGCTGCACCCTGCAAGCGGCGGCACCACGGACACGTTTGTCCAGGCGTCAATTCTCGATCTTTACGATCCGACCCGCTCGAAACGTTTTGTCCAGAAAGGGAAGGCGAGTACGCGGGAAGAATTTGAGAAGTTCCTCGGAGAATTTGGCAAAACCATCCTGAATGACCAGGGCCGTGGTCTTGCGTTTCTGGTCGAGGAGACGAATTCGCCGACGCGAGAGCGCCTTCGCACAGAATTAGAGAAAAAATTCCCGGGAATGCGGTGGTGCGTTTACGAGCCTCGCCTTGGTCAGGAAGCAAACGTGGCGATGCAAACAGCTTTCGGCGCCAACGCGCGGGTGTTGCCGAAATTAGATCGCGCCGACGTGATTCTTGCGTTGGACAGCGATTTTCTCGATTGCGGTCAGAGCGATCTTGAAACAGTGCGCGGTTTCACTTCGCGCCGGCGCGTAAGTGCTCCCAAAGACAGCATGAACCGGCTGTATGTGGTCGAACATCGTTTCACCCTGACGGGCGCGATGGCGGATCATCGGTTGCGTTGTCCAGCCAGTCAGATTCCCGCATTCGCGCATGCGCTCGCGACAAAAATTCTCGCGGGAACGAATGATTCCGGTCTGGGCTCTTTGCTTGGAAATTTCCAAGGCGCGTCAAACACTTTCGATCAGCAATGGATTGATGGGGTTGCCGCTGATTTAATGGCAAAACCGGGAGCGAGCTTGGTGCTCGCCGGCCCGACACAGCCGGTTGCTGTGCAAATGCTGGTTTATGCAATCAATGCTGCGCTGAAAAATGTCGGCCAAACGCTCATCGTGCGACAGGTGCCGCGCAACTCGAAGGCAATCGACATCTCTCAGCTCGCGACGGAAATAAATGAAGGTCGCATCAAACAGTTGTTCATTTTCGGCGGTGACCCCGTCTACAACGCGCCGCGCGGCTTGGTAGAAGATTTACAAACAAGGGCGCCTCTCGATTGGGCAGACTTGCAAAAGAAAGTCCCGAAGATTGTGCGGCTTGGTTATCACGAGGACGCTACATCCGCGCTAAGCCAGTGGCATATTCCGCTTGCCCATTATCTCGAATCGTGGGGCGACGCGCTCACAGCCGGTGGCGATTATTTGTCGATTCAACCGATGATCCTGCCGCTTTTTGGTGGCCTGAGTGAAATTGAACTGACGAACATGCTACTTGGCGGCCCGCAACTGCAAGGCCCCGAGCTGATACAGGAAACCTTTCGCCTAACGAATCCGCCGGGCGATTTTCAAACAGTGTGGTCGCGCTTTTTGCACGACGGTTTTGCTGCGCACATTCAAAGCGCCGATCAGCAAGCCGCATTCAACGCCAGCGCAGCCGCAACTCTGCCCCGCGATTCCGCGTCGGTTTCGGCGCCTCCTACACCAGAATCGCCGGAAATTGTGTTGACCGGCAGCTACGGCATGGACGACGGCCGCTACGCAAACAACGGCTGGCTCCAGGAACTACCTGACCCAGTCACGAAGCTGAGTTGGGACAATGCGGCGTTGATCAGTCCTGAATACGCAAAAAGGCTTGGCGTCGAAACGGGCGATTTGTTGCAGATCGCGATCAATGAAAAGAGCGC
>JBBQRI010000154.1:0-5611 GCA_038214915.1 Chthoniobacterales bacterium | reverse complement strand
GAGCGCTTCACAGATAGCGCGCAAATCTTTGTCGGAAAGAACCGCGAGCACCAGCGTCGCCTTGTGATCACCAAAAACTTCGCGCCACGTTTGTGCCAGAATGCGCGCCGCGCCGGGATTATGCGCACCGTCGATGATGGTTCGCTCGTCCCATTTCTGAAAACGAGCGGGCCATTCAATGCCCGCAAGTCCGCGGACTATCGCTCTTTCTTTTACATCAAAGTTCGCGGCCAGAATCGCTGCGATTGCTACTGCGGCATTCTGTTTTTGATATTCACCACGCAAAGCTACTGGCGACCTGTGGTAAGTCTCATTTACGAATTGCACTGGCGAACCGCATTCAGTAGCTCGCGCGCGAATGACTTGTTCGGCTTCCGGTCTTTGCGGAGCAGAAACGACCGGCACCGCTGGTTTGATAATTCCTGCTTTTTCACCGGCGATCTCAGCTAGGGTGTGTCCAAGCCACATTTCATGGTCAAGACCGATCGGAGTAATGACTGAAACATCGGATTGAACAGCGTTGGTCGCATCGAGTCTGCCGCCCAGGCCGGTTTCAAGAATCGCGATCTCGATTTTCGCGTCGCCAAAATGTTTTAGCGCCAGCGCGGTTGTGACTTCGAAAAACGTCGGGTGGGGGTCCCAATCCGCGATGAGATCCCGGATCATCGTTAGGCCATCGGCAACTGCGTCCCCGGAAATCATCTCTCCATTTACGCGAATCCGTTCGCGAAACGTGACGAGGTGAGGGGATATGAACAAACCAGTGTGATAGCCTTGCGCGCGACAGATAGAATCGATCATGGCGCAAACCGAGCCCTTGCCGTTTGTGCCGGCAACGTGGATGACTTTGGGTGTAGAGGCGCTCGCCGCGGCGAGCGCCTGGTGTTTGACACAAACGCCGCTACAACATTCGTCCAGCAGCCGCCGGATATTTTCCAAGCCCAGTTTGATCCCGAAGCGTTGGAGGCCGTACAGCCAGGCGAGCGCCTGCTTGTAATTCAAACCCGAGCGTGGTGCCACATTCACCGTGTCGCGGCGAAATAGGATAGCAATCGACTAATCTCGTCGCGCAGTTTTTTCCGGTGCACGATCATGTCGACCAACCCGTGTTCCTCGAGAAATTCGGCAGTCTGAAATCTTTCAGGCAACTCCTGGTGAGTTGTTTCCTTGATCACGCGAGGTCCGGCGAAACCGATCATGCTTTTTGGTTCGGCGATAATTACGTCGCCTAACGAAGCAAAGCTGGCCATCACGCCGGCAGTCGTCGGGTTCGTGAGAACTGAAATGTACGGCAACTTTTCTTCTCCGTGACGCGCCAGCGCACCACTGGTTTTCGCCATTTGCATGAGGCTCAACATCCCTTCGTACAAGCGCGCGCCGCCGGATGCTGCAACAATGATGACTGCGCAGCGCTGGGTGGTGCCGTATTCAATAGTCCTGGTAATCTTCTCCCCAACGACGGAGCCCATCGTTGCCGCGAGAAAACCGAAATCCATCACTGCGATGGCGACCTTGTAGCCGTCGAGGATGCCATGCCCGGTGACGACGGCGTCGAGAAGCCCTGTGCTCTCATGATATTTCTTGAGACGGTCCGTGTACTTCGCCATTCCTTGAAACCGCAGCACGTCAACGGACCTCAGGTCGGCGTCCATCTCTACAAACGTATCCGGATCGAGCAGACTTTGAATTCGCTCGATGGCAGGTTGCCCTTGATGATAATCGCAGCGCGGACAGACACGTTGATTCTGCCCCAGCTCCATTTCGGGCACGACTTGTCCGCAGCCGGGGCATTTCTGAAAAACGCCGCGCGGCATTTCACGCTTTTTGCCGGCCGCCGCCTTGATTGCTGGTTTCTTAAAAATTGCCATGGGAATTATGCGCGTGCTGCGGTGGCGGCACGAACTGAGATTGCTCCGGCGCGTTTCAAGACGCGCGCACATTCGCTCAACGTAGAGCCGGTTGTGAGGACATCGTCGATTAACAGCACGCGCAAGCCTCGCACGTCCGCGTTTTTTCGTAAACGGAATGCGTTGTGTAAATTTTCCATGCGCTCGGAACGATCGAGCGCGGTTTGCGTGGTGGTGTAGCGAACACGTTTGAGCAGGGGCCTGGAAGGAATTGAAGTGTGTGCGCTTAATAACTCCGCAAGCAGGCTGGCTTGGTTGAAGCCGCGTTCCCGGTGCCGCGCCGAATGCAACGGCACCGGCACGATGACGTCGAACTGGTGATCGCGCAGCCGTTCGTCATCGAGCGCAGCACGAAGCCAGCGCGCTACAAGATGACGCAGGTGGATCTGGCGGTTGTATTTGAATTCGTGGATGACGTCGCGAACGATACCGCGGCCGCGGTATGCGGCGACCGCTGCGTCGAAGTGAATCGTGCGATGCGCACAATTCGCGCAGCTAAACGCACTGTTGATGGAGCCTTCGAAGGGCTCTGAACACGTCTCGCAAAATGGCGGCACGATGCGGATGATCTTTGCTTCGCAGCCATCACACAGATACTCGCCGGCTCGGACGTGTTTCCCACAAATGGTACACGTTGCCGGATAGAGCAGCGATACGGCTGCCTGGAACAGCTCAGATTTGTGAAGCGCGATCATGTTTTAACCATAGCCGCATGACTATCCATGTTACTGCAGCCAGGACCAGAGGTATCACTCCAACGAGCAGATTCTTGCCGATCCATGGCAATGCAACCATTCGCCCGCGCGCCAGCCAACTAAACGTGCCGCTGGCGAAAATCCACCCGGCATGGAGGCCGATTGGCAGCCACAACGAACGGGTAAGCACGCGCGCATCAGCAAGAATACAGCCGATCAGAAATAACGTGGCAAACGCGCCCAGCACCATCATCGGATCGCCGAATCCGGCGAAGGCGTCGCCGATGGATTGGAAGCCCGACGTCCATGTAACAATTGCGGGTTCGCGTTCCGATCCCTTCAAGAAATGGACTGCGGCGAAAAGTGCGGACACGGCTACGACCGATAGCAGCTTTCGACCAGTCCGGAGTAGGATACCGAGGACGATTCCGCGGAAGCACGTCTCTTCAATAAACG
Source organism: Chthoniobacterales bacterium (assembly GCA_038214915.1). Classification (GTDB taxonomy): domain Bacteria; phylum Verrucomicrobiota; class Verrucomicrobiia; order Chthoniobacterales; family UBA10450; genus Udaeobacter. Next base: position 2,553 of record JBBQRI010000154.1, on the reverse strand, counting down.
GAACGCTGACCGCTGCAAGAAGCACCTTGCCAAGGCGCGGCCAGACAAAGAGGTGCCGAAATGAGTAAACATGCAATGCAATCAGCAAAGCACCGCAAAAGAGCAGGGGAATGACCGAGACCAGGACTCCCAAGCCAACATCGCGCGCCCAATGCGGATTGGACGCAAGGCCCAGATCGGCCAAGCCTCGCACATGGCTGACGCGCAGAAGCGGCCAAAGCAAGAGCACGGCAGCGATCAAGATGGCGCGGTGAAAGAACGTGTCGAAATCATATTTCGCCAGAAACGGGAACACGCCGTGCGCTGCAAGGGCCTGAGCTGACCAGAAAAGAATTGGAGCTAGGAGCGCTCCGCCGAGGACGATCGCGATAAAATAGGCTGCTAATCTGGCCGCGTCTTTCAAGCCTGCTAATGTAAGGTGTTAGCGCGATGCGGAGTCAACACATATGGACCGAGAGGGACGAGCAGGGGAGCAAGCGCGAAGTGCGCGCGACGAGATTCGGCGGCATCTGGCGACTTCAGGCGAAAACGGCAGGCGATCTGGACTGGACTTATTATGAGCGCCCGTTGCTGGAGGATTTATTGGCTCTAAAGGACATCCTGGTGCGAAAATATCATCGACGGCGTGCTTCGAGTGAAGATGTGGCGTCTGTGGAAAAGCTGATCGCTCACCGAATCCGAGCAGAGAGTTAGCCAATACAATTTTTCATATGAGTGTATCCACTAAGTCATTCATTGTAGGGGTCTTGGTCTATTTATTACTTTTATTTCAGAAGACACGTTTCGCCCGAAAAGTGACCTTCTGGACGAGCAAACATGCCCAAAAAGTTACGGCTTGATCAGCTGCTCGTCGGGCGCGGATTGTTCACGAGCCGTGAGCAAGCGCGTCGCGCCATACTGGCCGGGGAAATCAGCATCGCTACTCGGGTCGCTGACAAGCCATCGGAGCTGCTCGATGAGCAAACAGCGATCGAGGTAAAGCCCACTCGAAAGTACGTCGGCCGCGGCGCGCTGAAGCTGGAATCCGCCCTCGACCATTTTGATATCGATGTACATGGAAAAACTGCCCTGGATATCGGCTCCTCAACCGGCGGGTTTACTGATTGTATGCTGCAACGCGGCGCCGAAAAGGTTTACGCGGTAGATGTCGGTTACGGCCAGCTAGACTGGAAACTGCGCAATGATCCACGCGTGGTCGTTTTCGAAAAAACCAATGCGCGATTCCTCACACGCGATCAGGTTCAGGAGCTTGTCGATCTTTGCGTGATTGACGTTTCTTTCATTTCCCTGACCCTCATTCTGCCGAACGCGGTCGCCTTGCTAAAGCCAGATGGGGTGATTCTGGCGCTGATCAAACCGCAATTCGAGTTGCAACGGTCGGAGGTCGGAAAAGGCGGAATTGTGCGCGATCCTCTCTTGCACCAAAAGGCACAAGACAAGATCGTCGCCTTTGTGAATGATCTGGGGCACATTGTCGCTGGGTGCGCGCCGGCCGCGATCAAAGGTGCTGACGGCAATCAGGAATTCTTTGCATGCATACGAAAACGATCGGTTTAATAGCGCACACCGGAAAGCGCGGCGTTGCCGAGTTGATCAATTCGATTGCCGAGGAATTCGAGCGCTTCTCGATCTCGATCCTGTTCGAAAAGGAAACGGCGCGTGTCGCTGGAAAACAACGGGGCTATCCTGTGGCCGAGTTAGGAGGTATGACGGATTTGTTGGTCGTCGCCGGCGGCGACGGATCAATCCTGCGCGTTATCGGTCAACTCGGCGAGATGATCAAACCGATCTTCGGCATCAACGTCGGCTCGCTCGGTTTCCTGACTTGCGCGAGTTCGTCGAATTACCAGGAAGCTGTCGAATGCATCGCAAAAGATAGGATTAATTTCAGTCACCGTGCGCTGCTCGAGGCCAGGGTTACCCTCGGCGACAAAAGAACGAACAAAATGCTCGCGCTAAACGATGCCGTCCTAAGCCGCGGCGAACTTTCGCGCCTAGTTATGTTGCGCACCCGAGTCAACGGCGAACCGCTCACGGAGTTCAACGCCGACGGATTAGTTGTCGCGACTCCCACAGGATCCACCGCTTATTCATTGTCGGCCGGGGGACCGATTCTCGACCCTGAGTCCGGCGTGTTCGTCATCACGCCGATTTGCCCGCATGTTCTCACGAACCGCTCGATCATCGTCGCGGATAAATCGATCATCGAAATCGAAGCGAGTCATCCCGATTATCCAGTGTACCTGACGCTGGATGGACGCAGACCTATCCACGTTGAACGCGGATCGCTCGTCACCATCCGGAAAGCAAGGAAAACGCTTCCATTGGCCTCCTTGCCCGACGCATCGTTCTTCAGCGTAGTCCGGCAAAAGCTCAAGTGGAGCGGGAGCAACGTCTGATCGGCACAACCGGATTTCGTTAGGTCCGGCGTTAGCAAACCGGCCTGCTTTTAGACAGCTCTGCCCGAACGGAACGCGAATTCTTTTTCTTTGTGCGTTTCGCGGAGACCTGATAATCAGCATTGCTCATGAACCTTTTGAGCTTGCCGGATGG
>JBBQRI010000153.1:0-5617 GCA_038214915.1 Chthoniobacterales bacterium | reverse complement strand
ATTGACGCAACCGCTGGAGATTGCATCATGTCGGCCTGACTGCGTCATCTATTCGCAGCCATAGCAATCTCCATGCAAGAAAGCATCGGACATATTATCTGGTCGGCTTGTTACCTGAGCGTGCTCATCGGGCTTTCCGCTTATGGGATCCATCGCTATTTCATCATTTATTTGTATTTGAAAAACCGGAAGCGGCCGCCGGTTCCGGCCCGCTACTTTGAGCAACTGCCGAAAGTGACGGTGCAGCTGCCGATTTTCAATGAAATGTACGTCGCCGAACGGCTGCTCCGTTCCGTGAGCGAACTCGATTATCCGCAGGAGCTTCTGCAAATCCAGGTGCTGGACGATTCAACCGATGAGACACGCGAAATCACCGCGGCGTGTGCAGAGGAATTGCGCCAGCGCGGTTTCAACGTCCAGCGAATCCATCGGACTGATCGGACCGGCTTTAAGGCTGGCGCCCTCGGGGTCGGCCTCGCTTCTGCGGAGGGCGAGTTTCTTTGCATCCTCGACGCCGATTTTGTTCCGGAAAAGGACCTGCTCAAACGCACCGTTCATTTCTTTACCGATCCAAAAGTTGGAATGATCCAAACGCGATGGGGGCATTTGAACCGCGGCTATTCGCTGCTCACGCGCATGCAGGCGATCTTTTTGGACGGACATCTTTTGCTTGAGCAAATCGCGCGTAGCCGCAGCGGACGGTTTTTCAATTTCAACGGGACAGCTGGGCTGTGGCGCCGTTCATGCATCGAGCAGAGCGGCGGCTGGCAATATGATACGTTGTGCGAGGACCTCGATCTGAGCTATCGGGCGCAACTTGAGGGCTGGAAGTTCATTTATCTCTCTGACGTTGTCACTCCGGCGGAGCTTCCGGTAGACATGAATGGTTTCAAGTCTCAGCAACATCGCTGGACGAAGGGTTCAGTCCAGACATGCAAGAAGTTGTTGCCGAGCGTTTGGCGCAGCCAGCTACCCTTTGCGATTAAGCTAGAAGCTACTGGCCATTTGATGTCGAATTTCGCTTACCTGCTGCTGGCAATTCTTTGCGTGCTTCTATATCCTTCCAGCGGTGGACCTCCGGTTGGCTGGGTTCGCACAGTGCTCGTCGATATCCCAATCTTTCTGGCAGCATCGGCTTCTGTCGGCCTTTTTTACATTTGCGCCCAGCGCGAGCTGCATCCGGCAACGTGGATCAAAGAACTTCTTTTTCTGCCATGCATGCTTGCACTAGGAATCGGTCTCTCGCTCAACAACGCACGAGCAGTGCTCGAAGCGATGATTAACCACAAATCGGATTTTACGCGGACGCCAAAGTACGGAATTGAATGCAAATCGCAGTCGTGGCGAAGCTGTAAGTACCGGCCGCTCAAGTCGGCGCTCCCGCTCGCGGAGCTGGCATTTGCCATCTATTTCAGCTACTTCGTCGTGTATGCTATTATGCACCGGCAATTTTTCTCGGTCCCCTTTCTGCTGATGTTTCAGGCTGGATTCCTCTACGTCTCTCTCAGTTCCTTCCTGAGTCGTTGGTCCAAATTCAATCTTGGCAGTTCACGGGCGCGGGCCACAATTCCCGCGTGACAAATCGAAATTGTCGAGTAAGAGATTCGGCCATGCTTCGGCCCCTTGCAGTCATTCTTAGTGTAATCTCAGCTACGTCCGCGTTTGGGATCGCGCCCGTGGACACTTCGAACCAGGTGATCATCAGCGTCCGTGATCAGAAGCTCATGCTTATGCGCAACGGCGATAAAGTGGCAACCTATCCTATATCAACGTCAATGTTCGGCTTAGGCGACTCGTGGGGACGAATGACCACTCCTCTCGGTTATTTGGCGGTGGAAAAAAAGATTGGTGACAACGTGCCGGTGGGCGCTGTGTTCCATAACCGGCGGTTAACGGGTGAAGTTCTTCAGCCCAACGCTCCTGGCCGCGACCCGATCACTACGCGCATCATCTGGCTGCGCGGCCTCGAGGCGCAGAACGCGCACGCGTTTCAACGTTGCATTTACATTCACGGCACACCGGAGGAAAAAAAGATCGGTCGCCCCGCAAGTTACGGCTGCATCCGCATGAAATCGAAGGATGTCGCCGAGCTTTATGCGCAAGTGCCAGTCGGCGCTATGGTGCAGATTATTCCTGATCGGTTGCCCAAAGCGGAAAAGGCGAACCCGCGTCAGGAAACAACTAACGGTGTCGTCGCTGCAAACGTAACACCGCAGCCGCCACCGCAGATAACTGCCACCACGCTCGCAACGCCACCTTCCAGCTCGCTCACCGTAGAACAAATGCGAATGGCTGGAGCGCTTGCCGGCGCGCGGCAAAAAACGAAACTCGCAACGAACAAACGCTTATAACAAGCGCGCTAGCGGGCGTTGGTTCGATAAAGTTTTGATCGCCGATGGCTAACACGAAATCAGCCGGCAAACGTGCCCGACAGACGCTTCGGAGAGCGGTCCATAATCGAAGCGTTAAGACGCACCTGCGCAGACTGCAGAAACAAATCCGCTCCGCGCCAGAGCGCGGCGCTGATCAGATTCGCGCGGCGATTTCCGCGATCGACAAGGCGGCCAAGCGTGGGGTCATTCATCGCAACGCGGCGAATCGTCGCAAGGCGCGTCTTAACAAGGCGCTAGCCGGGGCTAAATAGGCTGGCCGTCCTTCTGACCGAAGCGTAGTAAGTCGGAGGATTCCCGAACTTACGTGGAGGTACTGCTGCGCAATCCTCGGCTTTGCTCGGAACGACGAGTTCCATCTTCCCGTTGCATATCTTAGTGGGCGGATAGATTCTGTTGAATGATTCCCGCGCTTCTTCTCATTATTTCTGCTATCGCCTATCGCATCGTGACGGGGCTTTTCGCCCAGCCGGGCTCGATCGGGTTGTTGAACTTCGCGCCGCTGGCCGCGATTGCCCTTTGCGCCGCGGCATATTTCCCCAGGAAATACAAGTTTACCGTGCCGATGATCGCGCTGCTGATCTCGGATGTGGTACTCAACATTCACTACGGTTTTTCGCTGCTCAGCCCGTTCGTTCTCTCGCACTACCTCGGGTTCGCGCTGGTTGGCTGCCTTGGCTTGCTTCTGCAAAACCGCAGGTCAATGAAAACTCTCCTTCCGGCGTCGATTGTCGGCTCGTTGATCTTCTACATCGTCACCAACTCTGTCTCGTGGCTTTTCGATCCGGGCTACGTCAAGAATTTCGCCGGTCTGATTCAAGCGTTGACGATTGGTCTCCCGCAATACAGCGCGACACCGACCTGGATGTTTTTCCGTAATTCACTCGTGAGCGATCTTATTTTTACTTGTCTTTTTGTTGTTTGCATGAACGCGGGGCGAAGGATGGGGAGATCGCGGGAACGCGCTTCGCAGTTCCGTCCTGTTGCTGCTGGATAATTAATTATGCAGCCGGTGGAGCAGCGCGACGAAGTCGAGATGCTCTCGCTAATGCTGTTGATCCGGCGGTTCGAAGAACGAGCCAGTCAGCAGTATCAAGCGCAGAAGATTGGCGGCTTTTGTCACCTTTACATTGGTCAGGAAGCTGTCGTGACCGGAGCGATCGCTGCCGTGCGGCCGGATGATTACGTGATCACCGCTTACCGTGATCACGGGCATGCCTTGGCCCGGGGCACGAGCGCGAATGCCTGCATGGCGGAGCTTTTCGGAAAAGAGACCGGCTGCTCGCGCGGGCTTGGCGGATCAATGCATTTTTTTGACAAGCGACACCACATGTACGGCGGCCACGCGATCGTCGCCGCGCACGTACCGCTGGGGGTTGGGTTAGCCTTCGCCATCAAGTACCGCGGCGAGGATCGCGTCACAATATGTTTCTTCGGCGACGGCGCAATTAATCAAGGGTCTTTCCACGAAGCGTTGAATCTAGCGGCGCTGTACAGGCTGCCGATCATTTTCATTTGTGAAAACAACCTTTTCGCCATGGGCACATCGGTGAAACGATCGACATCGCTGAAGCAAATCGTCGATCGGGCGGAGGGTTACGATATCCCGGGTGAGATCGTCGATGGAATGAACTTCCGTGAAGTACGCGACAAAGTCGCAGAGGTTGCCGATTCGATCCGGAAAGAATCGCATCCGGCGTTTCTGGAAGTGCGCACGTATCGCTATCGTGGCCATTCCATGTCAGATCCCGCAAGTTATCGAACCAAGGACGAACTGGAAAAATATCGCCTTGATGACCCAATCATACGTCTGCGCGCGCAGCTTACGCGCGAGGGAAAATTGACCAATGAACAGTTCGATCAGCTCGACAAGCATGCGAAGGAAACAGTGCTGGCCGCGGTAAAGTTCGCCGAAGAAAGCCCGGAGCTACCGGTCAAGGAACTTTACGATTACGTGTATTTCAACGGAGCTAAGTCGTGAGAGAAATCACATATCGCCAGGCGTTGAATGAAGCGCTCGCTGAAGAGCTGGAGCGTGATCCCAATGTTTTCTTGATGGGCGAAGAAGTGGCCGAATATCAGGGAGCGTACAAAGTAAGCGCCGGGTTGCTGCAGCGCTTTGGTCCGAGACGCATCATCGATACCCCGATCAGCGAGAACGGATTCGCCGGTTTGGGCATCGGCGCAGCGATGGTCGGGCTGCGACCAATTATTGAATTCATGACGTTCAGCTTCTCACTGGTGGCTTTCGACCAGGTGGTGAACAACGCCCCAAACATGTTCATGATGTCAGGCGGCCAATTCAATATCCCGATTACGTTTCGTGGACCGAACGGCCCGGCACATCAGCTTGGAGCGACGCACTCGCACGCCACAGAAAATTTTTATGCTAGTGTGCCCGGCCTGAAAGTTTGCACACCGGCGACGCCGCGCGACGCAAAGGGCTTGTTGAAAACCGCGGTGCGCGACGACAACCCTGTGCTGGTCCTCGAAGCGGAACTGCTTTACAGCTCAAAGGGTATGGTCGAGCCGCCCGATGAAGAACTGCTTATCCCGCTGGGCAAAGCGGAGGTGAAACGCGAAGGCAGCGATGTCACTGTCGTTTGTTATGCGCAGACTGTTCCGATCGCGCTGAAAGTCGCGGCTCAACTCGAAGAGGAAGATATTTCCGCCGAGATTGTCGATCTGCGCTCGATTAAACCGCTCGATGAACAGGCGATTTTTGACTCTGTCGCAAAAACGCATCGCGTGGTGATTGTTGAACAGGACCATCCGTTCTGCGGTGTCGGCGCAGAAATTTGCTATCGAATTCAAAAAAATATTTTCGATGAGCTGGATGCGCCGATTGTCCGCGTATCACAGGAAGATGTCTCCATGCCCTACAATGAAGACTTGGAGCACGCCGTTCTGCCGAACGCCGAAAAACTCGTCGCCGCCGTGAAACAGGTCTGCTACGCGTAAACCTTTCTATTGTACTTATGCCTGAGATCCAGATGCCGAAACTGAGCGACACGATGACGGAGGGCACACTCGTCGCGTGGAAGAAAAATAAGGGAGACCAGGTCTCGGCCGGCGAAGTGCTGGCCGAGATCGAGACAGACAAGGCGACCATGGAGTGGGAGTCACCCGAGGACGGGACGCTCACCGAAATTTACGTTCAGGAAGGCGGGAAGGTGAATGTCGGCGATAAAATCGCGTTTGTCCGCGGGCAAGGCGAGGAGGCGCCG
>JBBQRI010000152.1:0-5658 GCA_038214915.1 Chthoniobacterales bacterium | reverse complement strand
GCCATTGGAACCGTTGCGGGAATGATTGTATTTACGTGGCTGACTCTCCTCGGACTGCAACGTCTCCGATTCAAGGCGCTCGAGAAATACGAACCGATTACCGTCGGCGTGGTGTTCTGTTTACTCGGCCTGATCATCATCATTTTTGAGCACTAGGATTATGGCCCACGATCACGGCCACGCGCCCGCAAACTACAACAAGGCGTTCGCTCTCGGCATTGGGCTAAACGTTGCGTATATCATTGTGGAAGTCATCGCAGGGCTCGCGATTCATTCTCTCGCGTTGCTCGCCGATGCCGGACATAACGCCAGTGATGTCCTAAGCCTCATGCTGGCGTGGGTCGCCTCGTATTTATGTCAGACTGCGCCGACGAAACGTCATACCTACGGCTTGCGCGGCAGCTCTATTCTCGCTTCGCTCGCTAATGCCATCATGCTGCTGGTTGCGATTGGTGCGATTGCGTGGGAAGCAATTCGGCGTTTCGGCCAGCCGGTTTCTGTTCCCGGCAATCCGGTCATGCTGGTCGCTGCCATTGGAGTCGTTATCAATGGCGCGACCGCGCTGTTGTTCGTGAAAGGTCGAGAGCGCGATCTAAACATCAGAGGCGCATTCCTCCACATGGCCGCTGATGCGGGAGTATCGGCTGGTGTAATTGTGGCCGGGTTCGCGATCAACGTCACCGGCGTCCGATGGATCGACCCGATGGTGAGCTTGCTCATCGTTCTTGTTATCGCAATTGGCACGTGGGGATTGCTTCGCGATTCCATCAACTTGTCCCTGGCCGCCGTTCCGACGGGTATTGATGCGATCGCAGTGGAAAAATTCTTGGTGGCACTGCCCGGTGTGACGAAAGTGCATGATCTCCACATCTGGGCTATGAGCACAACGGAAACGGCATTGACCGCACACCTTGTTAAGCCCGACGCGCAAATCGATGACAAGATGCTCGCGCGCATTTGCGAAGAACTGCGCACTCGGTTTGGAATTGATCACTCTACGATCCAGTTGGAAACGGGAGACGCTCTATGTCGCCAGGAGTTACATCAAACCGTGTAGCGTTCGACGTCCGTGCGAGAGATTTGCAACTTTCGCTCGTCTTGTGATCACGATCGCCGCGCCGCCTCAAACGACGTGGGCATAACAAGCGATCGCTGTTTTGTTAATCTGGGGGCAATCCTGCGCGGCGCCATGGCAATCTTCCTTCGATTTCCAGTTGGAGCGACATACTCAGAAACGTGCGGATTAGCACAATTGATCCCAAGACAAGCACGTTTTGGATCGTGGGCGCGACGACAACAGTTCGGATGATGTCGCCAGCAATCAGAAATTCCAAGCCCAATAAGATCGCGCGGCCGATGTCCTGCCGGAAGGATGAATAGTAATTGCCTGTCTTGTGCGCGCGATGCACCAAGAGACGCGCGGTGGCAACCAGCGCTCCGGCAGCCACGATAAACACGCCCACGCCATCCATGGCGGTGCCAATGATTTCCATGAGTTCACGAAAGTTTTCCATCAACACCTTACTTGTCGGAAAGCGCGGCCGGTTTCAATGCTGTTTGTGTCAACGCGTTGAGGACAACGCGTTCCACCGGGGGATCATCCTTGAAGCACGACGCACGCGACAGCGTAATTTTCGGTGTGGCTGAGGGTGATGAGCGCCGAAGTCACGCCGCGTTCTGCGGCAAATGTTTCGGCGGGTCCCGAAAAAACCAGAAACGGTTCGCCGCTCTCTTTTTTGCGGATATCGACGTTGCGCCAGCCCATCGCTTTGCCTATCCCGGTGCCGAAGGCTTTTGCCGCTGCCTCTTTGCCCGCGAAACGCGCAGCCAGATGTCGCTCCGGGAATTTCATCGACATCGAATATTCAATTTCACCCTCTGTGAACACGCGATGCAGGAACCGATCTCCGAATCGATCCATGGAATGCCGTATCCGCGCGCACTCGATAACATCAACGCCGATACCAATAACGCTCATGCGAAATTGTCATCGCATTGAGGACAACGCGATCCATCTTTGACACTCATTCGGGATAATTCGCCGTGGCGGCGAGCATTTCCTTAACCGCATTTTCCAAGCCGACCCACATCGCCCGCGATACGATTGCGTGACCGATGTTGAGTTCGGTTAAACATGGAATCTGATGAATGAGCGCGATGTTTTTGTAATTGATACCGTGACCGGCATTGACCTGCATATGGGATTCTGATGCTGCGCGGGCAGCCGCTCGCAGTTGTTCCAGTTTTTCTTTTTGGATCTTTTCCGTAAATGCATTCGCAAGTCTGCCAGTGTGCAGCTCGACCATTTCCACACCCAACTCGGCCGCGACATCAACCTGTTCCAACGTGGGATCGATGAATAAGCTGACGCGAATCCCGGCAACCTGGAGCCGTCTAATGGTCGGCTCGAGTTCCTTGCGTTGCGCGATGACGTCCAAGCCTCCTTCCGTCGTAATTTCTTCACGTTTTTCCGGGACGAGGCAGGCTTCATCCGGCAAAATGCGTAACGCTACGTCGATAATTTCATCGGTGTTGCCCATTTCGAGATTCAATTTCGTCATGATATTCTGGCGGAGACGTTCGATGTCGTGGTCTTGAATGTGGCGGCGATCACTCCGCAGATGGGCGACGATCCCGCCGGCGCCTGCGCGCTCGCAAATCCGCGCGGCCACAAGTAAATCTGGCTCTGCATTTTTGGATTCCGGCATTGTGGCATACCGCGCCTGCCGCAATGTCGCCACGTGATCGACGTTCACTCCCAGACGCAGACTGCTCATCGCGCCAAATAGGACTCACTCGACGAATGTGAGCAAGTTGGAACGCGCAAAATCTTGCATCGCTGTCATTCTGAGCGAAGCGACGCTGCTACGCAGCGGATGAGTCCGCGAGGCCAGGCTTTCAATCTCTGATCTCCGATTACCGCCGATTGTCAGGGCGTCGGGCTTGGCGCCGGCGTATTTGAGTCCCGATCTGTCGTCTGTTCTTCCGCGGTTTGGGCCTTCGCTTTGCTGGCGGCCTTCCTGGACTTGTGGTGCGTCTTTTGAGTAGTCTCGGATGCTTTTTCGCCTGTGCCGTCGACGGTTTGCTTTGTTTTTCTGACTACGGTCTCGCCGGTTTCTTTCGTTTTCTCGCCTACGGTCTCAGCAGTCTCTTTTGTTTTCTTTCCAACCTTTTTAGCAGTCTCCTTTGTTTTCTCACCTGCTGTTTCCAGTCCGTCTTTAATTATTTCTCCTGCTTTCTTCGCGCCGTGCTTAACGTCTTGAACTACGCCGTCCTGGCCGAGCGCAGTCAGCGCGACCATCGCAAACAGAGCAGCAATCAAACTCGCCATTTTCATGTTCCCTTCCTCCTATTGATTCCGTCCTAATATCGGATCGGATCAGGCAGCATAGTCGCGCGCACGAGCAACGCGCGTTGATTGAAATTGGATGCTATGCCCACTAGTTGGGCAGAATCGCCTGCTCGTGCGGTGCACAACAAGTGCGCCGGTAAATGCGGGCAAGCGTGGACGGAGAGACGCCGAAAAGATAAAGCATCGCAATTGATCCATAGGCAAATGTCAAACGTGTCGGTCCGATTGTTTCATAGCGGCGTGGGCTCGCCCCAATTCGTTTGTTGCTATGCACAATGCGACCGCAGCGGCGAAGCTGCCGGAAAAATTCCACATCTTCCATGAGCTCCACGTCTGGAAATGCCCCAGCTTCAACAAACGCTGTTCGTCGGCAGAACATTCCATGATCGCCGCATCGCATCCGGAGTAAAAGCCCTGCGTAATGCGCAAAACCGTCCGTGAGTCGATATACGGGCGGCGCGGCCGGCAGTCGGATCCGAAAGAAACCGCCACAGACTTTTGGATTGCGCATTATCCGTCCAATTTCATTCAAAGATTCAAGCGGCACTTCGGCGTCAGCATGCAAAAACCACAAAATATCGCCGCCTGCGGCGTCGGCTCCGACGTTCATTTGTTTCGCACGGCTGCGCTCGCCGCTCCGGATAACTTGGTCGCAGAAGCCTTGCGCCAGTCGGTCGGTGCCGTCAGTGCTCGCGCCATCGACGACAATAATTTCCGCCCCACAGGTTCGCTTGCGCAGATTCGAGAGAAACGGGCGTATCAACGGCGCCTCATTAAAGACCGGAATAATAATAGAGACCTGCATTGAAGACTGGCTTTCTCTTTGCGCGGCAACGCTCCAAAAAACTTTTCTCGAAATAAAATGGTTGCTCGATACGTCTCTTCGACGAATAGAACTTAACAAATCTGAACGGAGACACTCATATGATCGCAAGAATCATCATCGCAGTAGCCATTGCATTATTCTTTTCGCCGGCGACGGCGCTCTTTTCACAGGAACACCCGGAGCACCCCGAGCATTCAAAAGCTGGCGACGCGCAGAAAAAGGTTAGCACCGCTGACATTTCTGCAGGCATAAAGAAGAATATCACCGCCGAGACGAGCAAGAGCGACGGAAAATTCCACGTTAAATACGAGGGCCAGGATCTCGCTCTCGATTTGATCAAAGTTCACGACGATCGACTACAGGACCTCGGCGGCGGGAAATATTTTGCCTGTGTAGACATGAAGGGAACCGATGGAAAAACTTATGATATCGATTTCTTTCTGACTGGGCAGCCGGGCAAAATGAAAGTCACTGACACGGCGGTGCACAAGATCGACGGCAAGCCGCTTTACAATTGGAAAGAAGAAAACGGCAAATGGAACAAAGTGCCGACCAGCTAATCCCAAGATGATCATTCGATGATGCGTTCTGTCGTTGCTCCGGTTTTCTTCCTAGTCGGCGCTCTTACCATTCGTGGCGCCGGTGAGCCCGGAATCGTCAAAGGCGCCGATGAGTTCGAGTTCGTTTATCGCGTCAAACTTCCGCAAATCACCGGCAGCGCTCGCATCTGGATACCGCTCGCGAAGACAGATGCTTTTCAAACCGTAAGTGTGGAAGAACTAAACATCCCGATGAAATGGGATAAGGTTCACGACCGCGATTACGGCAATGACATTTGCGTGGTCAATGCGCAACCGCAGGACAGTGGCAAAACGATTGAACTGCGATACAAGGTGGTGCGCAAGGAAAAAGCCGCCTATCCGGCAGGCGATGCAGACGCCGCGCGGTATCTTCGGCCGGAAAAATTGGTGCCGGTAAACGAAACGTTTAAGACGCTTGCCGAGAAAGCCGTAGCCGGAAAAACCAATGACCTCGAGCGGGCGAAAGCTTTGTACGATCACGTCATCAGCCGCATGCGGTACGATAAATCAGGTAGTGGTTGGGGCCGCGGAGACGCCGTCTATGCGTGCGATGTCCGCACCGGCAATTGTAGTGATTTCCACGCGTACTTCATCGCTTTGTCCCGAAGCATCAACATACCCGCGCGTTTCGCTATCGGCGCGACCATTCCCGCTGACAAGAATGAGGGCAAGATCGAGGGCTACCATTGCTGGGCCGAATTTCTCGCAGACAATCAGTGGGTACCAGTAGACATCAGTGAAGCGTGGAAGAACCCGAAGCTCGCTGATTACTATTTTGGTCATAATCCGGCGAACCGATTTGAGCTGACGAAGGGCCGCGATTTGGTGGTCGATCCAGAACCTGAAAGCGGACCGATTAATTTCCTCGTTTATCCGCTCCTCGAAATGAACGGCGAGGT
>JBBQRI010000151.1:0-5662 GCA_038214915.1 Chthoniobacterales bacterium | reverse complement strand
GCAAAACGCTCGATCCAAAAAAGATTTCAGGCACGGTTATTTTGATGCCCGTGTTGAATCTGCCGGCGTTTCGGACGCGGACGCCGTTTGTTTGTCCGATCGACAACGTGAATCCGAACCGCGTGTTCCCCGGCGATCCGCGCGGCAGTTATTCGGAGCAAATGACGCATGCGTGTATTAACGAATTCATCATCCACGCTGACGCATACGTCGACCTTCACGGCGGCGATATCCCGGAAGCACTCGTGCCGTTTGTAATCTGCAGAGCAGGTAACGACGAAGTTGTTAAGAAATCGAAAACAATCGCGATGGCGTTCGGTTTGCCGTACGTGCTTACGATCAGTAAGCCCGTTCAACCGAGCAAAGGGCACCGAGCCGGTGCAGGCGGTTTATCGAGCTACGCGGCAGCCGCGGACAAAGGAACTCCAGCGATTCTAGCCGAAGCCGGAGGAGCTGGACAAATGCAGGAGGAGGCCGTCGCGCTTTTGGTTAATGGAGTTGTGAACGTGATGAGACATCTTGGGATGATCGAGGATGCCAAGTTCGAATCTCATATCGCGAACTCCGAAACAAATTCCAAGGCAAAGAAAACGGCCCGCAGGGCCGTGGCTACAGCAAGAATATCTGCGGCCGACACTACACTTCTGACGAAGTTTGAGTGGGTTTACACGAAGAACGCCGGGATGTGGTATCCGAAAATCGCGCCGGGCGATGTAGTGAAAGAAGGCGAACAGATTGGTACGGTAGGAGATTTGTTCGGCGAGATTTTGAAAAAAATTATTTCGCCTGTGAATGGCGTTGTCCTGTTTTTGACCATCAATCCTTCCGTGCTCGAGAGTGGATTATTGATGGGCATCGGTGTAGACTAACAAGTGACAATCAGGCCCCTCCGGAAACGCGAGGTGGCCGCCGGTAAACTCGATGACGTTTTGCGCGAGGTAAAATCCCAAACTAATCAGGAAACCAGGAATCGAGGAAAGGCACTTCCGAGATAGAATGCAAAGCTGCGAGGGTAGCAGTGAGTGAAAGCGGGAGCCGAGCGAGTTTCAATCCAGGAACAAAGCGCGTTACGAGTTTCTATTTTCTGATCTGCGAAAATCTGCGCAATCTGCGGACAGCTATTCCGGCATGATTTCACCGGAGCCACCGAATGCGGCGGGGAAATCTTTTAATTTCGATAGACCGTCTCTCATTGGAAGAACCGTCTCCTCATAGTTCAGATGCACCGTTGGGTTAAATGTGAGCGCCGGCAGGATGCCAGCAGGGACATCGATTAAACCGAGAGTTGCGTGCTCGACCAAAACGTTGCCGCCGCATTTCGTGCAATATCGGCGGTCACTCATCTCGCTGCTTTTGAATTCCCCCAGGAATTCTTCGCCTTTGGTCACCTTTACGTTCTCGGCCTTCCACAATGTGAAAGCGTTTACCGGCATTCCTGAATAGTGCCGGCATGCTTCACAATGGCAGTAACCCATCTCGGCCGGCGCGCCGCTGGCCTCGATCTCCACCGCTCCGCAGTAACATCCGCCTGTATGTGTGTTCGCCATGCAGAAGATATTTAATCAGGAACTTGGAACTGAGGAAGCTAGGATTTTCAATCAGGAAAACAGGAAAAGATGGGGGATTCGAATGCTGTAGGGCGTTTGACTCGCTCGCTCCCGCTCACTCGGTCTGCCGACCTCCGGTCCATGTCGCTCGCGTCCCGGCGGCTCCACTCTGTGAAACGCCGAGGCGTCTGGCACAGACGCCTACAATTCCTTAATAACCGAGCGCTTTTTTGCGGTCGTTCGCAGTGGGCAGCGCATCCTTGCGGACTGTGATTGCGGCTGCGCCGGAGTCCTTGATCTGATTCGCCTCGACGGCGTTGAACTCGATGTCTTTTGTGTATTCCGTAGGAACGTCTGCGTCCGCATAGATGGCGTGCACAGGGCAAACCTCCACGCATGCCATGCAATCGATGCAGTCGTCGGCATGAATCACCACCTGGGTATCCATCTCGTAGAAGCACGCGACAGGGCAGACCTCTACGCAGTCGGTGAATTTGCATCCGTTACATTTCTCGGTCACGACGTGCGCCATAGCGTTTCAGTAATTAATTCAAGGTTGGATGAAAAAACTCCGTTACGAGTATTGAGCGACGACGGCGAGTCAACCCCGAACGCTTTCGGGGTCAAATTTCTGCCTGAACTTTCAATAACCTGCAGCCACGGCCCTGTGGGCCGTCGTCGCTAAGTCTCACTCGGTGGGTGCTGTTCCCGGCCGGTTCGGAACACAATTGCCACGGAAAACGTGACGATGGTCCCGAAGCAAATCCACCATGGAAATTCCATCACCGGCAGCCAGCTCGGCTGCGTGTACAACTTACCGCCGAACAGGCCGGCAATTTTGTTTGGTAGACCACTCAAAATCATCACAACGATGAAGCCTATGATCATCGCGATGATGTTTCCCAAGTCGTTGCCGCGCCGTTTGGTGAACATCCCGCATAGGAAAACGCCGAGAAGAGATCCGTACGTGTAGCCGAATATCCCGAGCACGATTGGGATGATGCGCACGTTTGGATGCACGATGATGAGATATGAAGTCGTCGATGCGACGATAATCATCAGAATCGAAAACCACACCGTGGCCCAGCGGACGGCGCGCAGGCTCTGTTCGGCCGTTGATTGTGGGTTGATGTACGGCTCGTACCAATCGCGCGTGAAACTCGTGGCCAGCGCGTTTATCGCTGTGCTGAGCGAGCCCATGGCGGTAGCGAAGATTCCCGCGATCAACAGCCCGCGCACGCCGACCGGCATTTGGTACAAAATGAAGTGGCAAAACGTTTCGCCAGACGCTTTGGGCAATGTTGGATCCGGGTGCGCCTGGTAATAAACCCACAGCAACAGGCCAATTGTCAGGAAGGTGAGCACGATCGGGATATCTGCCAGGCCCGACAGAATCAATGATCGCCGGCTGCGGCGAATATCTGGCGCAGTCAACATGCGTTGCACCATGTCTTGATCGGTGCCGTGCGTGGACATCGTCATGAAGGTCGATCCGATCAGGCCGGCAAAAATTGTGTACTCGACCTCGAACATTCCTTTGATTTTGTCCCAGCCATGTTTCGCCGGATCGAGTCCGGTAGTGAAAAAATCCGAGACGCCGAAGCTGCCGTGCCGTTGCACGACTTCGTTCCAGCCGCCGGGAATTTTCGAGTAAAGCAAACCGACTGCAATCAACGCGCTGCCGATCATGATCGAGGCCTGAATGAAATCGGTCCAGATGACCGCTTTGATGCCGCCGAGCGTCGTGTAGATAGCGGTCAAAATGACAATGGCAGTCGTTGAGCCGATGTAGATGAACAGCGTTTCTTTTTGTCCGGGCTGCACGCCGCGAATCATTTCATATGCAAGCGTAAGCGCGATCGCGGCCACATACAGGCGTGCACCGGACGCCAGCACGCGCGTAACCATGAAAATAGCGGATGCCGCGTTTTTCGTCGGCACGCCAAAGCGCGCGGTGAGATATTCGTAGATCGAATAAACTTTGTAGTCGTAGTAAGGCTTGATGAAGATGTAGCTGACGAGGATGCGCGCGAGAATGGTGCCGAGCGCCAGTTGCAAATACGTGTAGTTGCGCAGCGCGAAGCCTTCGCCGGGTGTCCCGAAAAAGGTGGCGGCGCTTGTTTCAGCCGCGATGATCGAGGCGAGCACGGCCCACCACGGAATCCTGCGACCGCCAAGTGCGAAGTCTTTGAGGTTCTCTTCCTTGCGGCCCATGTAAAGGCCGATGGAAATGATGACGATAAAATACAGAAGTAAAACCGCGGTATCGATCGCCAGCCGACTGTCCATGTCGACGGTCATTTAGCCACGGATTAGCACGGATTCACACAGATAATGTGATCATTTCCTCTTGCTCCTGCTCGCGCTCTTGCTCGTGATCGGTAACCAAACGCACAGGCGCTGTGCAAATCCCGAAAACCGAATGTCGAATAATTAAGGAATGACAAATGTACGAGTGGGGATGCTCCAGGTGGATCGGCTTCTCCACAAGAAGATGCTAAAATAACTGGATGACATCGCGTAGAGGACAACGCGATCCACCCATGAAATTCACGAAAATTCGCGCGGCTGATTTCGATCTCGAGAAAACGCTTGATTCAGGGCAGGTGTTTCATTGGCAAAAGGTCGGCGCCGGATTTGTCGGAGCGATTGGCGATTTGCCTGTTTATGTCGAGCAACGCGGCAATGTACTGACAGTTCGGAACGGCGAAGCAGCCCGGTCGCCGCGGCGACCGCTCCCCGGAATAGTCGCGCGTTATTTCGCGCTCGATCATCCGCTGGCGGAGATTTGCGATTCGTTTCCAAAAGACCCGGTGATGAATGCTGCCCGCAATTTTTGTCACGGGTTACGGATCATTCGGCAACCGAAGTGGGAATGTCTCGCCACATTCATCTGTTCGTCGATGAAACAAGTGGCGCATATTCGCCAGATTTCGCTGGCGCTCCGGAAACGATTTGGCAAGCAACGGACGATCGGCAGTCAGCTCGTGTACACGTTCGTTTCGCCGCAGCGACTTGCACAAGGCTCGGAAAAAGAATTACTCGAATGCAAGCTCGGCTATCGCGCCAAAAACCTGCGTGCGACGGCACGGCTCGTCAGCTCCGGCCAAGCGGATCTCGAAGCTTGGTCGGCGTTGTCCGATGCCGAGCTCCGAAAACAACTATGCGCGTTGCCTGGCGTGGGGCCGAAGATTGCAAATTGCGTGATGCTTTTTGCGTATGAGCGGTTGCGAGCATTCCCGATCGACGTCTGGATCGAGCGCGTGTTGAGGCGGCATTATTTTTCGCGTCGAAGGAAGATGAGCGCGCAGCGGCTTCGCCAGTTCTCCGAAACCTATTTCGGCGAACACGGCGGATACGCGCAGCAGTATTTGTTTCATCAAGCGCGGAGTGGCGGACGCGGCGATCGGGCGATTGAGGTCAATCGCCCCTACCTCCGACGGAATGAGCGAAGGTAGGGGCGGCGGTTCACCTGAACCGCCCCACCCACCTTGCCCAAGTTGTCAGGGCTTGTGGCCTGAGATAATGTTCCAGCCTTAAAGAGCTTCTACGCCCGAATGCTTCTTCACCAAGCGATCATTGCTCCATGACGACAGCTGACATTGCCTTTGTCCAGCCGGGCAATCCCGACAGGCTGCGGGATTACGAACAGAATGCGCGGACGATTTTCTGGGCGCTGCTTGCGGCGATTCTAATTCATTTGCTCGTAGCGTTTTTGCTCGCTGCGTTCAGCGGGTCTTTCTCGCCCGCGCTCCCGGCGCCGGAGAAACCGGTTGAACTGACGTTCATGGATCTATCGCCGGCATCAATGGCTTCGAAAAATTCCGCGTTTATCGAAACGGACGAATCCAAAAAAGCGCCCGAACCGAAAGACAAGACATTTGAATCGAACGCCAATTCAATTGGGGCAAGCGAGCTTGCTGCCACTGGCGAATTGCCATTGCCGTCGCAGGCAGGAAAAGGCCGCCCGCTTATGGATTTCGAAACAAATCCTCATTCACTCGAAACAAAGGGCGCACAGCCGCAGCAGAACGCGGCATCGCAACAGAATGCTCAGCCTGCTGCGCAACCAGCCGCTCCGGTCACTGCCGCGGAGCAATTTGCCCTACTGACAC
>JBBQRI010000150.1:0-5671 GCA_038214915.1 Chthoniobacterales bacterium | reverse complement strand
CACCGAAGGCGGACGCGGTTATCCGCTTCTGTTTCAAACCGGTGAATCGTGGCAAGGCGAGGCATTGCACGACCGCCAACATCCGCACGATCTTTTCGACGAACTTTCGTTCAGCCTTTCGCAGAAATTCGAGCACGATCTAAGCGCGTACGTCTATTTCGGTTATCCGGGTGAGCCGGCGCTCGGTCCGCCAGCATTCATGCATCGTCCCTCCGCAATGGACGACCCAGACGCGCCAATCGGACATCACTGGCAGGACTCGACGCATATCACGTTTGGTGTCGCGACGCTCGGGGCGCAGTGGCATAACGTGAAACTTGAGGGCAGCATCTTCACCGGACGCGAGCCGGATGAAGACCGCTACGATTTCGACCGGCCGCGTTTTGATTCATACAGCGGCCGCCTATCCTGGAACCCCACGCGAAACCTGGCGCTGCAAGTTTCGTACGGTTACATCAAGAGTCCCGAGTCGCTTCATCCCGAAACCAAAATCCATCGCACGACTGCTTCGGCGATTTATAACCTCCCGCTCGGCCAGGATACCAACTGGTCGAACACGTTTGTTTGGGGCCAGAACGACGCCACTGAGGAAGGCAAAACGCAATCGTTCTTGATCGAATCAAATTATCAGCGTGGCCGCGACACGGTTTATTTTCGCTGGGAACGCGTGCAAAAATCTGGACACGAACTTGTCCTCAAGCCTTTCGACGAATCCGAAATTTTTCCAGTGAGCGGGTACTCGCTCGTTTACGTCCGCGACTTATCACACGGAAACGGCATCGACATTGGTCTCGGCACCCAATTCACGATCAACGACCGCCCTGATTCTCTCGACCGCTACTACGGAGACGATCTCGGTTACGCCTTTCAGTTTTTTCTGCGCATCCGCCCTTCGTTGCACAGGCATGGCGCGCACGAACACGGCGAGCACAGCGCAGGAATGGGAAAATAAGCGGCGAACTCGCGTCAGGGAGTGCGTGGGCATTTTGCCGAGGACTTCTTGCGAGACTCGCGACAGGAGCGTTCCCTGGAATCGAGGTAGGCTATGGTCGTAATTTGGATTTCTCCGCTTCCCAAAAAGAATCAGCCGTCGCACTTGGTGGAGCGCGACGGCTGATTGCGAATTGCGGCTTTTAGCTGGTCGGGTTAGGGAGCGGGATGGGATATCGTTCCGCTAAAGGAACCCGACGAATCACCCGTAGTCAGGTTTACGAGGCGCTCGATTGTGAACGTTCCCGTCGCGCCCGCAAAGCGGCCGGTTCCGCCAGTGATGGTCGAGACTTCGACGATCGAGAAGACATCAGGATCAGGCGTCGGATCGCCCTGCCCGGTTTGGGTCGCGAAAATCACGTCTCCGTTGGCTGCGACGACGGTTATGGCGCCGACGCTGCTGCCAGTAAGGAGATCGACCTGTTCCTCGTAAGTCGCAGTATATCGTCCGATCTGGGTGGCATATCCCGTTGCGGTGCCGTGGACGAACATCACGGGGAATTGAACGTCGTAGGTTTCGTGTGATACCCACGACCCCTTAAAGGGTACCTGCTGGTCTGCCGACGCCGGGCTGGCGAAGAGCGCTATCATGAATATTGCTGCTAGTGAACTGATTGTTTTCATAGTTCGATTTTGATTTTCTCCAGTTGTTTGGGCCTTCCGTGATTCCTCGTCGTGAGAAACTCATTTCCGGCCGTTCACTGAGGTACTCCGTAGGATTTGTTGATTCGTTACGCGGAAAATGCAGAAACCTTGAGAACCACGGATTACACGGATCAGATCTTAGACAGAAGGAAACAAAGGCCGTGAAGATTTGGCGTCACTTGGCCGCGATCGACAGAACAGCCCTTTATTTTCTTCGTTATCTTCTACTTGAAGAAAGAAGCGATTCGGCGCACCTCATTTCGACTTCGCTCCCGCCACGGCGGGCAGGCTAGGGCAAACTTGGTAGCGCCCTACCCATCGGTGTTATCAGTGCAATCCGTAGTCAATTTTCCTTCGGCGCGAGGGAAGCGACGATTTTTTCGAAGTGCGGATCGCCCCGCAGCGGGTCCCAATCGGGATCGAGACGGAGCTCGCCATAGGATACGCCGAGGGGCATTTTCGCAAGGGTTTCGAGTTGCTCAATAGCCAGGTCGCGCTCGCCAGTCCAGGCACAGATCACGGCAAAGAAGTAAAGGACCTCTGGGCCATCGTTGGCGTTTTTTGCAACAGGGGTAAGCTCGAGCGCCCGCCGACCATCGCGCAGCGCCTCTTCTTTTCGCCCGAGTCCAGCGTCAATCAGGCCCAAGAGGCAAAAAGTCGGGCCGTCATCGGGCCGTGCGCGGACCGCTTCCTCCTGCTGTGCACGCGCAGCGGTAAAGGCGGCGCGCGCCGCGGCGGCGTCTCCTTTGATGCGAGCAAGCAAACCTTCCGCGTAAGCTCGGCTAAAGTACATCGCGTCAGTTCTTACTCGAAAAGTCGTATACTTATTCTCAATAAGTGGCGCCAGAGCGCGATCAGCCGAAGCGAAGTCGTGCTCATACAAAGCGCGATAAAAGCGCCAGCCCACCAGATTTCCCGCCGATGCTGGGTCATCCCTGAGAATCTTTTCGATAACAGCATGCAGCGGTCGGGTGTCGGCTCGCTCATCGAAGTCAATCCGAGCACGAAGTACCCGTGCATGAATATTGTTTGGTTCGAGGGTAATGAGGCGATCTGAAGTCTCTCTGGCTTGCCCATAGTCGCGCATGACATTGTAAGTCACCGCGGCACCAGTGAGAATCTTGACGTTTCGCGGATCCAACTCCATTGCACGCTCGAAGTTGCGCACGGCATCATGCCAACGGTTTTGCCGGCGGTCGATGTATCCAGTCCATTCAAAAATTCGCGCGTCGTTGGGTAGGGTGCGGGCGGCGATGGCGAGCTCGTCACGGGCGTGGTCGTAATCGAAGTAGCCATGGTAAAGATGCGTAGCCAGGGCAAGGTGTGCGTCAGCCGAATCTGGTTTCAGTCGAAAAGCGGAATTTATTGCAGCATTCGCCAACTCCAGACGGCTGGGCGTGTGATCGGCCTTTTGGAAATAGAGCTCATCGTGTGCCTCAGCCAGCCTGCAATATGCGAGAAGAAAAGCTGGGTCTCGGTCGATCGCCTGGTTGAGTAACTCCACGGCTTGGAAATAATCCTTCCATCGCTCTTGCTCTGGCGCATAGCTGGCCTCGTCGATCAAAGACGCAGCGTGGACATAAAAATCGTAGGCAACAAGGTCCTGGGTCGGTCGCTCTTGCATGGCTAGCCTTTCGCGCGCTGAAACCTTGGCTCTAAGCCGATTTGCGATTGACTGCGCCACTTCCGTTTCAATGGCAAACACCTCATTCAAATCCCGATCGTATTCCTCCGCCCAGACACCTGCGTCGGAGCGAGTGTCCACCAACTGCGCATTTACGTGCACCTTCCCGCCAGAACGCCGCACCGTCCCTTCCAGCACGTGGGAGACACGCAGGGCATTGGCGATCTGGCGCACATCCTGTTTACCGCGATATTGCATGACGCTCGTGCGGCTGATCACCTTGAGATCGGCAATCTTTGCTAGCTTGGTCAAAATGTCGTCCTGCACGCCATCGGCAAAAAACGCATGCTCTTTCTCATCGCTCAGGTTTTCAAATGGCAGCACGGCGATGCCGGTGGTTAGCGGCTGCCGGAGAAATTCGCTTTTCCAAACCATCACTCCTAAAGGTACCGCCAGCGCGAGCAACATTGCCCCCATGACTGCGATGCTTGGATTGCGTCGTACCCATTTTCTGCTGCGAACGAGCGGTCCGACGCGCCGCGCCGCAATTGGTTCGTGCTTTAGCCAACGTTCGAGATCCTCAGCCAGCGCGATAGCGGATGAGTAACGACGCTTCGGATCTTTCTCGAGACACTTGAGGGAAATTGTTGAGAGATCGCGATCGACTTTTGGATTCAGCAACCGCGGCGGTCGCGGCTCAGTGTCCAGCAGCAATTTGATAGTCTCGTAGGTTGTACCGCCAGCAAAAGGCGGATGCCCTGTTAGCAGTTGGTAAAGTACTGCGCCGAGTCCGTACACATCTGTTGCGCTTGTTAGCTGGGTGTTATTACCGACCGCCTGTTCCGGTGCCATGTAGCTTGGCGTGCCTAACACCTCCAGCGTGCGCGTCACCGTGCTTTCCGTTTCGACCAATCGCGCAAGACCAAAGTCAGTCAGATGCGGTTCACCTTTTTGATCAAGCAGGATGTTTCCCGGTTTGATGTCGCGATGAAGAATCCCGTGTTCATGCGCGTAATGCACTGTGCGCGCCACTTTCGCGATGAGTTCCGCCGCTTGTCGGATCGACATCGGCGCGCGCCTGACTACTTCATCAAGCTGACCGCCTTCAACGAACTTCATGCTGAAATAACATGAGCTATCGCGCTCGCCGACTTCGTAGATGGGGACGATACCCGGATGATCGAGGCTGGCGGCAGCTTCGGCTTCCCTGCGAAAGCGCTTCAGGTGGGCTTTGCTCGCCCACTGACCGAGGCTAATGACCTTTAATGCGACTGTGCGGTTCAGACTTTTCTGCCGCGCGCGAAATACCACGCCCTGACCGCCACGACCGACCTCTTCCAACAATTCATAATCGCCCAACTCTCCCAGCAGCTCGGCAGCACGCGCTCCTTTTTTACCGTCATGAGCAGCAACATTCACTCCAACATTTTCAGCAGAGCCGCCGTCATCACCGGCTATAGGTGCATCCTGAGGAACTGCTAGCGCGCTTTTCAGCACGCACTTGGCACAAAGCCCTTCCGGTGCGTCGGAAAAGATCTTGGCGCCGCATTTCCGGCAGATTCTGATTACCCTGATCATTGTCGAGGCGTCCGAGCACGCTCCCTTTTGTACTCCGTAAAATTCTGGCATACGTTACGCAGACACGAATTTCTAGAACTCAGACGATTGGGACACGAATTTCACTAATTCACACCAATGTTCGGACGGTTGACTCAGGCCTCATGAATCTTCGTGATAATTCGAGTTATTCGTGTCGGTTCCGCTCATTCGTGTCTATAAAATCATCCGTTTCCATTTCCAACACATCGCTGCCGAAACTGACCAATAGACCGATGCGAAGTTTCGAGGCAGCCAGATAGTTCAACACTTGTTTGCTGTGCGAATCGGTCAGCTTTTCGACAGCTTTGGCCTCAAAGAGAATCTTATCCGAGACAACAAAATCAGCATAATAATAATGAGGCAGGACAACTCTTTTGTATGTGATTTCGTAATTCTTCTCGCGCGAAAACGGAATTCCAGCGCGACTCAGTTCAACGACTAGAGCATCCTTGTAGATGACTTCATCGTGACCCTTTCCCAACTCACGATGGATCTCAATGCAAAGACCCACCAGTTGAAAAACTTCTTCTTTGTAGAGCAACTCAGACATGAGACACGAATTTCACGAATTTACACCAATGTTCCAACCGTTGACTCGGGCCTCCTGAATGTTCGTGATAATTCGTGCAATTCGTGTCGAGCCTTCACGCTTTAGTGTATTTACGTCTCGATCACGGCAATGAGGTGGCGCAGTTCGTCTTCAATGTCGCCGGGTGTCGCCACCGTGTGGGCAATCTCCTCTCGCAACGACGATTGATAGCGCTGCCGAAATCGGTGAAACGCCTGTCGGATTGCATTCTCGGTCATGCCTAA
>JBBQRI010000149.1:0-5798 GCA_038214915.1 Chthoniobacterales bacterium | reverse complement strand
GCGCGCGCACATCGAGGAACAACTGCGCAAGGTTGGCGTCGCTCATGTCGAGATTCATGAAATGGGTCCTTCGCTAGAAGACGTGTTCGTCGAGCTTTCTGCCAAACACGCTGCGGAACGACAAAAGGCCGCGTGATGATGGAACGACAATGATCGAACGTAGTCCGGGCATTTTGCATGTTTTCCGAGGTCCCTCGCTTCGGTCGGGATGACCAGCCCAACAATGTGAAAATGAAACACAAACCGTTTCGAGGGTTTACCGCAATTTTGTTCAAGGAGTTCATCGTCGTCTGGCGCGATCCGCTGACTCTGTTTTTTTTCTTTTTCCCGCCGTTGATCGAGATGGTCGCGTTCGGCTATGCGCTGGACAACGACGTGAAGCACATGGCGATGCTTGTTCTGAATGAAGATCGCACGGTTGAG
Source organism: Chthoniobacterales bacterium (assembly GCA_038214915.1). GTDB lineage: Bacteria > Verrucomicrobiota > Verrucomicrobiia > Chthoniobacterales > UBA10450 > Udaeobacter. The sequence continues at coordinate 5,375 of JBBQRI010000149.1, read as the reverse complement.
AGCCGCCAGTTGATAGATCGCTTCGTTAACACGCAGAGCTTTCGCGTAGTCGGCGAAGTGCAAAGCCTGGACCAGTTGAAGAGCGAAATGCGCAAGGGAAGCGCGTACGCCGCGCTTTACATCCCGCCGAGCTTTACCCGCGAACTATTGGCAGGCCATTCCGCACAGGTGGAATTGCTTGTTGACGGATCCAATTCCACCACGGCGTTGCAGGCTCTTCAAACCGGACTCGGTGTCGCGTTGACGCAATCAATGGAATCGCTGATGCGTGAAACCGGACGGAAGGGAATGCCGATCGATGTTCGTCCGCAGATGCTTTACAATCCGGCCATGCGGGCGCCGAATTTTTTTGTGCCCGGGGTGATCGGCGTCGTCTTGCAAATTGGGACGACAGTTGCGGCGGCCATGGCTTTGGTGCGCGAACGAGAACGCGGCACGCTTGAACAATTACTGGTAAGCCCATTGAGCCCCGCCGGGCTCATGCTCGGCAAGCTGGTTCCATATCTATGCATTGGCATGACCATGGCAGTTGTCTTGTTCAGCATTATGCGCTTTGTGTTTTTCGTTCCCATCGAGGGCAGTGTCTTCGCCATGATGTTTTCTACGCTGGTGTACGTGTTTGCGCTGCTAAGCCTGGGGCTACTCGTCGGGACCAGAGCCGAAAACCAAATGCAGGCGCTGCAAATGTCGATGGTGTTCCTGTTGCCGAGCGTTTTCTTTTCCGGGTTCATTTTCCCGCGTGAAACCATGCCCTGGATTTTTTATGCGCTCGGTGCGCTATTTCCCACGACGTATTTCATTGCGCTGATGCGCGCGATCATTCTGCGCGGCGCAAATTTTTTCGAATATTGGCCGAACCTTTTAGTGCTTATTGTGATGTCGAATCTGCTTTTTAGTTTGTGCGCTCTACGGTTTCGGAAAAAGCTCGCGTGAACTTCGGATAATCTGGTAGGCCGCGACCGCCGGACGCGGACGGCTCGGCGATCCATTCCTGCCATTTAAGAGATACCGCTTGTGCATTCAGCTACTCTCTCAAAAATTTTCTTCAGCACGTTGTGCGTCACCATCGCGGTCGTCGCCGTTTTGGTGTTACTCTGGTGGTTTGGAATGAGGATGCCCGGGAAGAATGTTTCCAAAGCGGGGCCGCTCTCGCCTGATGAAGTTGTGTTACGCGAAGAGCTCCGCGCGAATGTGCAAAAGCTCGCGGGAGAAATCGGCGAGCGCAACATGTGGCATTACGCACAGCTCAATGCCGCTGCCGATTTTATTGAAGACTCTTTTTCGCGTGCCGGTCTCCGACCCCGACGAGACAGCTACGAGATGCAGGGACAGGCGTGTCACAATATCGAGGCAGAAATTTCGGGGAATCTCCCGGAGAATATCGTCATCGGCGCACACTATGACTCGGTGTTTGGCTCCCCCGGCGCAAACGATAACGGCACCGGGATGGCTGCAACGCTTGCGCTCGCTCGGCGGTTCGCCAGCACAAAACCGAAACACACGTTGCGCTTCGTCGCGTTCGTGAATGAGGAGCCGCCTTATTTCTTGTCGGGTGAAATGGGCAGCTTTGTTTATGCCCGCAGATGCAAGGAACGCGGCGACAAGATCTCCGCAATGATCAGTCTGGAGACAATCGGTTACTTTTCCGATGCGCCGAACTCGCAAACATATCCGTCGCCGGGTCTCGGCGTGTTTTATCCGAAAATCGGCAACTTCATCGGTTTCGTTAGCAACGTTCATTCACGCGCGTTGCTACGTCGCGTAATCACGCTGTTTCGCAAACACGCAAAGATCCCATCTGAAGGCGCCTCGCTTCCCGCGTTCATCCCCGGTGTGAGCTGGTCGGACCAATGGTCGTTCTGGCAACAGGGTTACCCGGCCATCATGGTCACCGATACCGCGCCGTTTCGTTATCCGTATTATCACTCGTCCAACGATACGCCGGACAAACTTGATTACGATCGCTTCACGCTCGTGGTCAGCGGCATGCAGAAAGTTATTCAGGAGCTGGATGAGTAACCGCAGGTGGGTGTTTGTTGCCAGTGCTACAGAGTAAACTCATTCGCTGAGGACGGCGGACGCTACAGCGTGGAACACCTATAGCATCACACCGCGCATGATGACGAGCGTTATGCTGAGAAACCAAATTATTAGAACCACCCCTTCTTTTTAAGCCACCATATGGTTGCCCCAGTGGCAGCAAGAGTAATCGCGATGGCCATTAGGTATCCGTACTTCCATTGAAATTCGTGTATCTCGTGAAAATTCATGCCGTACCACGTCCCGATAATCGTGATCGGCGTAGTTATGACAGTAAATAACGTGAGCACCTTGATGATTTCACCTGTTTGATTGGACGACATATTGAGATAGACCTGCAAAATGCCCGTAAGCGAATCGGTGTAGCGTTGGGCCAGTTCAGAGAGATGAAACAACTCGTCGTAAACATCCCGATAATAGGGGACCAAATGCGGCCGGATGAGCTTAAACTCACCGTGCGCAAATCGGGCCAGGACCTCCCGTTGCGGACTGACAATGTGTCGCAAGTGCAGCACCTCATTTTTGGTCTGGAGCAGTCGGTTTAGTGTTCCCTTGGTGGGAGTTTGAACGGCCTCCTGTTCCAATTGGGCAATCTCCAACGAGAGTTCATCCAGGGCTGGCTTATAATTATCGACAATCCCATCCAGAAGCGTATACGCGACCCGATCCGGCGCTCGCGCAATGTGCCCAGTACCTCGTAAACAACGCTCTTCGGTCGATTGCACACTCTTTAATGGCAGTTCGTGATACGTCACGAGAAAGTTTTTCCCCAGGAAGAAGTTCAGTTCGCTGGTTGCGAAGACTCCGTCTTTGCGACTGTAATCGACCGCATGGATCACCATGAATAGATAGGGAGCAAATCGATCGTCCTCCTTCGGCGTGTATTCCTCGACCTTCGGTGACGCACTTACTGCTACGCAGTCCTCGATCGAAAGTGGATGAAAATGAAAAATCTGTTCCAGCACCGTTTGGCTCTCCTCTGGTGTCGGGTTTTCCAAGTCCACCCAAAGAAAGAGACTGGTGTCGGCCAACAAGGTCGGCATCAAAAAGGTGTCAAGGTCTTTGGTGTGCAAACGCCCCTGTGTGGTAAATGCAAACGATCGAATCATTCCCTGGAATATTTGCATGCCGCCAGGCCCACTCGCGAGTCTATTCTTTTTTTTGAAGCTGCAGAGGAGCGATCGGCGTTTTTCAGATACGATCGCGCCTTTGCGTCCTCCACAAAGGTTACGACGCGTACTCTCACATCACAGCATCACACCGCGCATGATGACCAGCGCGATACTGAAGTAGATAATTAATCCTGTCACATCGACTAACGTTGCGACGAATGGAGCAGAGGATGTCGCCGGATCGGCTCCAATTCTGCGTAGAAGAAAGGGAAGCATGGAACCGGAAAGCGTTCCCCAGATTACAACCCCGACGAGCGAAATGCCCACGGTGAGCGCCACGAGCGGCCAATGCGGACCGTACGGCTGTCGATGCAAATATTGTTCACCAATGATCGCCCACGCGCCGACGCGCAGAACGCCGATGGCTCCCAGAATCGCGCCTAACGCAAGGCCAGCCTGCACTTCCCGACCCATCACTCGCCACCAATCGCGCAAAGTCACTTCTCCTAATGCCATCGCGCGAATCATCAAAGTCGAAGCTTGTGATCCAGAATTGCCGCCGCTTGAAATGATGAGGGGCAGGAACAGGGCCAGCACGAGCGCCTTCGCCAGTTCCTCCTGGTAATTTGCCATTGCTGTCGCGGTCAACATTTCCCCCAGAAACAAAATGATGAGCCATCCGGCGCGTTTACGCACCATGCGCCACAGCGGGATGCGCATGTAGGGCTCCTCAAGCGCTTCCATGCCGCCGAACTTTTGAATGTCTTCGGTTGCCTCTTCCTCGGCAACGTCGAGCATGTCGTCGGCTGTGACGATCCCGACCAGTACGCCGTTTGAATCGACTACTGGCAAAGCGGCGCGATCATACTTGCGGAAAATATTCAATGCGTCCTGCTGCGAATCAGTCACATTTAACGCCCCGAAGGTTTGATCGCGAATTTCGCTCACCTTCGCCGTGAGTGGCCGCAGCAGGAACTCGCGCATCCGCACGTCGTCAATCAATTTTGCGCGGTCATCGACGACATAAACAAAGTTTAGCGTCTCGCTGTCGCGGCCATGTTCGCGCACATAATCGAGTACTTGCTGCACGGTCCAATCCTCATGCACAGCGACGAAATCCGGCGTCATCAACCGGCCCACACTGTCTTCGGGGTAGCCGAGCAGTGCTGTGGCGATGCGACGCTCCTCCGGCGTTAGCAATCGAATCAATTGCCGAGCCGCAGCGCTTGGCAATTCTTCCAGCAGCGCCGTCCGATCGTCCGGCGCCATCTCGTTTAGAATTCCGACGACCTGCTCGTGCGCCATGGCGCGGAGCAATGTCTGTTGCGCCTCGAAGTCGAGATATTCGAAAACATCCGCTGCCAGATCGTGCGGCAGCAGGCGAAAGATGATTACTTGTTCGTCTTCTGGCAGATCGACAATCACTTCAGCCACATCAGCCGGCGCCCATTCACGAAACACTGCACGGAGCGCGGCGAAATCCCGCGCTTCAATCATGCCCCTGATTTCGGGTTCTAGAAGCTTGCCGACCACGTGGCGTTTCTATCACTCACACTTGCGCAAAGCAACGACTCGCAAAGGCTCCTTCAAAACGTTACAAAAGCTGCCCGCGTGCCGGTGGACTCTGGTCTTCTGCACTTGGAATTTGCGGGAAACGTTCCAAAATGAAGGGAATGCCTGCAGTAGGTAATCTTCCAATGATTCAGCGCGAGATCGACGACGATCACATTTGCGTGCTCACGTTCGATCGTCCCGACTCGGGCGCGAACATTTTCGACGACGCTACTCTCGAGGAGTTGAATGAGCACGTCGATGCCGTGGAGAAAGACGCTTCCTTGCGCGGGTTGATCATCGCATCGGCAAAAAAATCGATCTTTGTCGCGGGTGCGGATTTGAAGACGCTTTTGCAAGCGGCGAAAGCCGGCGAAATGCGCGGATTCATTGAGCGCGGGCAACAGGTTTTCAATCGGCTGGCGGATCTTAGAATTCCAACAGTTGCCGCGATCCATGGCGCGTCGGCCGGAGGCGGCTACGAAGTTGCGCTCGCGTGCGATTATCGCGTCGCATCAGATGATCCAGCCACGCGGATCGGTTTGCCCGAAACGAGCCTGGGACTTCTTCCCGCCTGGGGCGGTTGCACGCGGTTGCCGCGGTTGATCGGCGCTGAAAAGGCCGCTGAAGTGATTTTGAAAGGCAAACTTTATTCCGCTCAGGAGGCTTTGA
>JBBQRI010000148.1:0-5834 GCA_038214915.1 Chthoniobacterales bacterium | reverse complement strand
CGACAAATAACTGTAGACTGGCGTTAGCACGTCTGGGCCTAACGAAAGCGACAATCGTTTCTCAATTGTATTGGCGTTGTGCAAGTCGGCCGTGATCAACATGAAGCCGATGTCGGCCTTTGGCGTCACCATCCCAAGCGTAAGCAATTGAGTGGAATCCATCGCGCGCACCTCCTGCACCAGCGCCGCTAGATTTGTTTTCGCAGCGTTTTGTTCCTCGCGGCTGAGTAACTGCCATTGGCCGTACTCGATCCGGTAAAATAAATGCAAGCAATGCCAACCTTCCTCTGGAACGAGCATGGTGTTTTTATCAGTCATCGCGGTAGTCTCATCCTCGAGGATTGTTGGTCAAGCTTTGTAGCGGCGTTTGTGTCAAACGCCGAATCCCGAGCTCTCGTCGCGGCGAGCGCCTCTACAATGGATTTTCACCGGCTGGCGTTTGCACCTTCGGCAGATGCATCATGCAATATTCTTCGCCGTCGCGCGCGACGCGAAAATCGAGATTCGGATCGTTTAGCTCGGTAGCGCCGCAGACCGCGCAGCGATGGAGCGTTTCAGCGGGACCGCGCGAGTCGGTTTCAAATCGTTTGCGTCGTGTCGAAACGTCGTGCCGGTGCCGCGCTTGATGAATGATTTCCGGTCCGAAGAAAATGAAATAGTTAATAAATGCGGCAACGAGAGCTGCGCGATACGAGTTCGGTCCCAGAAAAAAACCGAGCATCAAAAACGCGGCATAAATCCACGCCAGCCATTTGATTTTTACAGGCAAAATAAAAAGGATGTAAATGATTTCATCGGGATAAAAGCGCGCGAATGCGAAGAACAATGACGTGATGAGCATGCCATTGGAGAAATTGCTGCCAAAAAGGAATGCCGCGATGGTCGTGCCAATCATCCCTACGACGAAATAAAGCGTCAGTCGGAACGATCCCCACGCGCGTTCGAGACCTTCGCCGATGAACCAGAGAAACCAGAGCGCGAGAAGCATCCACAGTGGACTGAACGTCTGCGGAATGAAGATATAGGTGACGAGCCGCCAAACCTGGCCTCGAAAAATCAAAGCTGGATCAAGCGTTAGAAATGATTCGAAGCCGCGATTAAGATAAACCAGCACATAAACCAGCGCAGTGAAGCCAATCACGATCCGGATCAGTCCCGGAATGCCCAGAAAACCAAAACGGCGTTCGAGTTTATCCAGCAAGGCCATTGCTCGCGCACGGTAATGTCGCGCAGGTCGCACGCAAGGTGGATCGCGTTGTCCTCAACGCGACGATTTTCATCGTCTTCGGACAAGCTGATCCACTTTGCGCATGATCACAGCGCCGCTTAGCTTGGCCCGTGAGCGAGGCCGCGCATAAAAAAACGCCGCTTTACGACGAGCACATGCGGCTTAGCGCGAAAATGGTTCCATTCGCCGGCTGGCTAATGCCTGTGCAATACACCAGCATCGTAGCGGAACATCAGGCGGTGCGGAACAATGTCGGCGTCTTCGATATTTCGCACATGGGCCAATTCATCGTGGCTGCGACGCCCTCGTCGCAGAAAGTCGGCGGCGAGGGCGCCGCCGCCACCTGGCTCAATAGGATGCTGACCAACAACGTCGATAAGCTCGATGTTGGCACGGGTCAGTACACGTTTTTGCTGAATGACCGCGGCGGGATCATTGATGACTTGATAGTATATCGCGTCGACCAGCAAAAGTACCTGCTCGTCGTGAACGCGGCTCGCGCGGAGGAAGATTTTGCATGGCTGCAAAATCATCTCAAGGAAGGGCTCTCTCTAACAAATCGCAGCGCGGACTTTGGCGCAGTGGCCATTCAAGGGCCGCGGACCGTGGCATTATTTCATGCGCTCTTCGGTAAAGACATCGATTTGCCAGCGCGAAACCAGATTGCTGATGTTCCATTTGATGCAATGAACGTTTCGGTCGCCCGCACCGGCTATACCGGCGAGGATGGCATTGAAGTTTTCTTTCCTGCAAACGACGCGGTGAAGTTTTGGACCGCCGCGCTTGAACGAGGCAAGCCGCTCGGAATCAAGCCCTGTGGCCTGGGCGCGCGCGATACGCTGAGGCTGGAGATGTGCTACCCGCTCAACGGTTCCGATCTATCGCCGGAACACAATCCGCTCGAGGCGGGACTCGTATTCTTCGTCGATTTAGCCAAACCAGACTTTGTCGGTCGCGATGCATTGCTGAAGACAAAAGAATTCGGCCCTCGCGAAAAGCTGGTGCCGTTCCGGATGAAGGAGAAAGGTCCACCACCGCGGCCGCACTACGCCGTTTTTAGCAATGGCGAGCGAATTGGGGAAGTGACGAGCGGCACGCTTTCTCCGAGCTTGAACTGGGGCATCGGCATGGCGTATGTGTCCTCGGCGCACGCGAAGATCGGCGCTGAGATTGACATCGAGATTCGCGCGCAAAAATTTCCAGCCACCGTGGAAAAGAAACCGCTCTACAGAAAACCAGCATCATGATCATCCCAGACGATTTGCTCTACACTGAAAGCCACGAATGGATAAAGCGCGAAGGCGAGAACGTCCGCGTCGGCATCACGGATCACGCGCAATCGGAATTGACCGATGTGGTTTATGTCGAGTTGCCGAAGCTCGAGCGGCAGGTGAACGCCAAAGAACCGATCGCGGTCGTCGAATCAGTGAAAGCGGCGAGCGACATCTATTCGCCGGTCAAAGGCACGGTTCTCGAGGCGAACAAAGCGCTCGAAGCAGACCCAGGCTTGATCAACCGCGAACCGTACGGGCAAGGGTGGATATTCGTTCTCAAGATCGAGAATCCCGACGATCTTAAAAATCTGAAAGACGCCTCCGCTTACAAAACGCATATCGGTTGAAACCGGAGTTTTTTCAAACCCCCGCGGATTTCGGAACCTGGCTGGAGAAGAATCACGCGACGGCGACTGAGCTTTGGGTTGAGTTTTACAAAAAGGATTCGGGAAAGCCCAGCATCACATGGCCCGAGTCGGTGAATCAAGCGCTCCGCTTCGGTTGGATCGACGGAATTCGGAAGGGCCTTGACGAAATCAGCTACCAAATTCGGTTCACGCCACGGCGACGCGCCAGCATTTGGAGCGCGATCAATATCAAGGGTGCCAAGGAGCTCGTTAGGCAAAAACAAATGCGACCGACCGGATTAAAAGCGTTCGCGGCGCGGATTGAGAACAAGTCAGGCATTTATTCTTACGAACAACGAAGCACTGAGTTGAAACAACCATACGCGAAGCTGCTGAAGAAGAATAAAGCAGCTTCGAACTTTTTTGAAAAACAGCCGCCGTCGTATCGAAAAATGATCGGCTGGTGGATTATCAGCGCGAAGAAAGAAGAAACGCGAATGGCTCGCCTGGCAAAATTAATCAGCGAGTCTGCGAAAGGAAAACGCCTGCTTCAATAGCGATCACCTTTTGTTGGAGAGCAGCTACCCGAGCAGCTTCAGCCCTTCTTAATCACGAAGCCGATGTAGCCCCAGCGGCCCCATTCGTAATGCGAAGTGCGCTGCACATCGCGGCGGTCAGTCTTTTTTTCGTGCGCGTACGTTTTTGTGACGAATTCAGGAAACGCAGCGTTCATCTGGACATCATGTGACACAAGCAATCCGCCGTCGCGGAGGCGCGGCCAGAACTGGCGAAATTCCCAGAGCATGTGCTGGTAGCTATGCGAGCTGTCGTGCAAGAACATGTCGATGGACTGCGGTAGTTGGTCGCCTTTGAGAAAATCTTCGATTCGACCGCGCATTGGCACGAATCCACCCGAAGATCGCAGTTCGTCGGGAATCAGGGCGCCTTGCTCGCAGTCTTCGCTCAATTCGATGCTGTAGAGCTTCGAGGTAGCGAGCTTTTCATCCGCAAGTGCTTTCAAAATGAACGCCGAGGACATGCCAATAAACCCGCCCGACTCGACGAGCACCATAGGGCGCAACCAGCGCGTCAATCCGAAGAGCGTTGCGCAATCGAGCGCTCCCATGACTCCTTCGCTGCCGTACGCGTCGCGGCGGCGTATCATTGCGGCCATGAATTCACTGGCTCGGATTTCTTTCGCGAAACGCGCTACCGCGTCCCACATGCCGTAGAAAGATGCGGATGGCGACGAGGTCTGAGTCGTTTGCTTCAATTGACGGCGCTGAGGGAGTTGGAATACACGCATCTTCCGGCGATCTAGGGAGTGAACATTCGCCGAGCTTCACACTGGCGCGAGTGTTTATTTCGCACCGTCGGCGAGGAATTAGTGTAGCGTGCGCTGTCCCAGCGCAGAAGCGGTTGGAGGCGTTCCGCACGAAATCCGCTGAGGACAGCGGACGCTACAACGCAAGTCCCCCTTTTCTCCTGGAGAAGCTGTGCTTAATTCCTCCGTTTTCCCCATGAGTAGCAAAACGAAGCCGCGTGAGGCAGAACCGAACTTTGAGGGCGCAATGGATCGGCTCGAGAAAATTGTCGAGCAGATGGAATCGGGTAAATTGCCACTCGAAGATCTGATCATCGGCTATGAGGAAGGGATGAAACTGGTAAAAATCTGCCAGGAGCGTCTTGCCAACGCCGAGCAAAAGATTGAAATCATTACCCGCAACAGCGCTGGGAAAGCCGTAGTACAAGAGTTCGAGCCGGCGCAAGAAGCGGGCCCTCCCGAGAAAGCAGCGGTCGAATCCGAAAGCACCGATGACGAAATCAAACTCTTCTGAAAATCCGCAAACCACTGAGACGACAGACGCTCCGAAGCGTTTCCTCGATGGAATCCGTTCGCCAGCCGACATCAAAGCGCTTCGTGAACAGGATCTGCCGCAGCTCGCTCAGGAAGTGCGCGATGAGCTGATCAAAGTTCTTTCGCAAACCGGCGGGCACCTCGGACCCAACCTCGGCGTTGTGGAGCTGACCATTGCGTTGCATCGCGTGTTCGACACGCCGCGTGACCGTTTCGTCATGGACGTCAGCCACCAGGGCTACGTGCACAAAATGTTTACCGGCCGGCTCGATCGATTTGGCACCATGCGTCAATTCGGCGGGCTCAATGGCTTTCTGTTGCGCACCGAAAGCGAGCACGATTGCTATGGCGCGGGCCACGCAGGAACCGCCCTGTCCGCAGCACTCGGCATGGCCGTTGGGCGCGATTTACGGGGCAGCGACGAGAACATCGTGGTCGTCGCAGGCGACGCCGCTTTTACGTGCGGAATTAGTTACGAAGCGCTCAATAACGTCAAAGCGCACACGAAGCGGTTTATCGTCGTCCTAAATGACAACGAATGGTCGATCGCCAAAAACGTCGGCGCGATCGCAAGTTACCTGAACACCATCGTGACCAGCCCGACGTTCGCGCATCTTCATGAGAAGGCGCGTGATTTTGTCGAGACGATCGCTGGAAAATCGGTCGCAGAGTTTGCGCACAAAGTCGAGGAGAGCGTCAAAGGGTTGCTCGTGCCGAGTGTTATCTTCGAGGAGCTCGGCTTGCGCTATTACGGGCCGATCGATGGACACGACATCCCTCTGCTCATCCGAACATTTGAGTTTTTGAAAACGCAGGATGAACCCGTCCTGCTACACATCCTCACGAAAAAGGGCAAGGGCTACGCTCCGGCACTCAAGCAGCCGGATAAATTCCACGGGCTAGGCAAATACAAGATCGAGAGCGGTGAGACCGCGCCAACGCCAACGCCAACGTATTCGGAAATTTTCGGCAAAACTCTGGCGAAATTCGCGGAGACAAATCAGAAGCTTGTCGCAATTACTGCGGCAATGCCGACCGGCACCGGGCTATCGCATTTCGCCAAGGCGCAAGCCGGTCGCTACTTCGATGTGGGCATTGCAGAAGAGCATGCCGCGCTTTTCGCCTGT
>JBBQRI010000147.1:0-5845 GCA_038214915.1 Chthoniobacterales bacterium | reverse complement strand
CAACCCCTGCGAGAAAGGTTTCGATCCTGCGAAGCCAAAATTCTATGTGCTCGATATGTTTCCTTACCCGAGCGGGGCGGGGCTGCACGTTGGGCACCCGGAAGGCTACACGGCGACTGACATCGTCGCGCGCTATAAACGCATGCGCGGCTTCAACGTCTTGCATCCAATGGGCTGGGACGCGTTCGGTCTGCCCGCGGAGCAATACGCGATCAAAACCGGTCAGCATCCTGCGATCACCACGCGTGAAAACGTGGCGAAGTTCAAGAGCCAATTGAAGCGGATCGGTTTTTCTTACGATTGGCAACGGGAGATCAACACAACAGACTCGACTTATTACAAATGGACGCAGTGGATTTTCCTCCAGATCTACAACTCCTGGTTTAATCCGGAGACAAATCGGGCCGAGCCGATTTCCACCTATCGCGGAACCGATCCGGACAGGGTTCGGCTCGCTTATGTTGCTGACGTCCCGGTGAACTGGTGTCCGGAGTTGGGCACCGTCCTGGCGAATGAAGAGGTTATAGATGGAAAAAGCGAGGTTGGCGGCTTTCCAGTTGTTCGAAGACCAATGCGGCAATGGATGTTGCGTATCACTGCTTATGCGGAGCGATTGCTCAATGAACTCGAGGGCCTTGATTGGCCTGGAGGAATCAAATCGCTCCAACGCAATTGGATTGGCCGAAGCGAAGGCGCGGAAATCGATTTCAAGGTCGACAAAAGCGACCAGAAAATTCGCGTTTTCACAACGCGTCCCGACACGCTTTACGGGGGCACATTCCTGGTAATCGCACCGGAACACTCGCTCGTCGATCTCATCGTTACCGAGGAGCGGTGGCCGGCGGTGCGCGAATATCGCGAGCGGACAGCGCGTAAAAGTGAGCTAGAGCGTGCCGATCTATCGAAAGTAAAAACCGGCGTGTTTACTGGCGCGTACGCGATTAATCCGGCGACCAACGAAAAGATTCCAATCTGGATCGCTGATTACGTGCTGCTTGGCTACGGGACCGGCGCGATAGGTGGCGTGCCGGCGCACGATGAACGCGACTTGGAATTCGCAAAAAAATTCGATCTGCCAGTTGTCGTTGTTGTTCAGTCAACAGGAGATGAGCCGGCACTTGGATTCACGGGCGAAGGCATCGCCATTAACTCGCCGATCATCAACGGCCTGACGAGCGCTGATGCCAAAAAGAAAATCACGTCTTGGCTGGAAGAGCGCGGCCTTGGCAAACGTGCAATCAATTACAAACTGCGCGACTGGTTATTCTCGCGTCAACGATACTGGGGCGAGCCCTTTCCAATTGTTTGGGAAAACGGGAAGCATCGTGCATTGCAGGAAAAAGAATTGCCAGTCGTTCAGCCGCCGCTCGACGATTACAAACCGACCGGCACTGGAGAACCGCCACTGGCAAAGGCAAAAGAGTGGATCCGTTACTCCGACAAGGCGATGCGAGAGACGAATACGATGCCGCAGTGGGCAGGCTCATGTTGGTATTACCTGCGGTTCTGCGATCCGCACAATGACAAACGATTCGTTGGCGAAGAGGCCGAACGTTACTGGATGGGCGGCGATCAACCTGGCGGCGTAGATTTGTACGTCGGAGGAACTGAGCACGCGGTGTTGCATCTGCTTTACGCTCGGTTCTGGCAAAAAGTGTTATTTGATCTGGGTTACGTCTCGAAGCCTGAGCCATTCCAGCGGTTGGTGAACCAGGGAATTATCCTCGGCGAGGACAACCAGAAAATGTCGAAATCGCGCGGGAACATCGTTAGTCCCGACGACGTGATCGATCAGCACGGCGCTGACGCATTTCGTTGCTACGAAATGTTTATGGGACCGCTCGAGCAAATGAAACCGTGGAGTACCCGCGGCGTCGAAGGCGTCGCGCGCTTTCTTGCGCGTGTCTGGCGCTTGCTCATGACAGAGAACCAGGCAGGTGAATGGGAATCATCCAAAAAAATTAAAGCCGTCGATGCCACCAAGCCGCAGCAAAAGTTACTGCATGCCACGATCAAGAAGGTGACAGAGGATATCGAATCGTTCTCCTTTAACACTGCGATTTCGCAGATGATGATTTTCGTGAACGCGTTTACGAACGTCGAAACGATCCCTTTGTCTGCGATCCGAACGTTCCTGATCCTACTCAATCCATTCGCTCCGCACATTTCGTCCGAGCTGTGGGAGAGATTAGGCGCTGAATTCGGCGACGCGTGCGGAGATGTATCCCAACAATCATGGCCGGCTTACGACGAGCGCTTGCTAATCGAAGACGAAGTTGAAATCGCCATTCAAGTAGACGGAAAGCTGCGCGATCGAATCAAAATGCCCGTGGACGCCCCGCGACAAGAGGTCGAAGAAGCAGCAAAGGCTAGTCCGAAGGTGAAAAAGGTCGTCGGCGATGCGCTGATGCCTTATGTAACGGTGATTACCGTGCCAAACAAAATCGCCAACGTTGTGATCGTCAAACCTGAGGACAAATGCAATGGCTAGCTCCGGAGGGGTTCGAGATCGAATCGCCGACAACACAGTGGGGCAAAGTGATCATCGTTCCAAAAAAGCTGGTCAACATCGTCGTCATCTGAGAGATGAGCCGCATGTGGAAAGAATTCAAAGAATTCGCGGTCAAGGGTAACGCCATTGATCTCGCTGTCGGTGTGATCATCGGCGCGGCGTTCGGAGGTATCGTGACGTCGCTCGTGAAGGACATCCTGATGCCTCCGTTAGGTTTTGTCACAGGCGGGCTCGATTTTTCAAACAAGTTTATTGTTCTGAAGGCGGGCGCGGATGGCATGACTAATTTCGCGACTCCCACTGACGCAGTCGCTCATAAGGCGATCACTTGGAATTACGGTAATTTTATCACCCTTTTGATTAACTTCATCATTGTCGCGTTCTGCATCTTCCTTGTCGTGAAAGCCGTCAACAAGATGAAGCGACCTGCTCCAAACGCTCAGCCGGTCTCAAAAGATTGTCCGGCGTGCGCGATGACCATTCCCATCAAAGCCACGCGTTGTCCCCATTGCACAACTGAACTTTCGCAGCCTGCCGCGCATTAGCGCTGTAGCTGGTCCTTCCCAAAGCCCACGCTTCGATTGCACCAGTATCCCTAGGGAATCCCTTTAAAAACCGCTTGCCCCTGTCCGCCTCGGCTGGTATTGAAGGCGTCAACGCCGATGCCTAGATGCCTTAACCTGGCGCTCGCGGGAGCTTTAGCTTGCTTTGTCGTAGGCTGCGCGACGCAATCGAAACCGACTCTTACTGGTGGACAGCGTCTTCCAAAGGTGCGCACCACCGCGTACACGCATTACGAGGGAGGAAGCGGGGCTCACAACGCAGTCGGCAATTATCTTTCCGGTCGCCACGTGTTGAGTGCCGCTTCAGACTGGTCGCGGTACCCGCTCGGAACGCGCTTTCGCCTCGTTGATACTAGCGAAGAATACGTCATCGACGATTACGGAAACGCCTTGGTCGGCACCGACACTATTGATCTTTATAAGACCACTCGGTCGGACGTCAGAAATTGGGGTGTCCGCTACGTGGACATCGACATCTTGCAATGGGGGTCAGAGGAAGAAAGTTTGAAAGTTCTTGCGCCGCGCTGCAAACATAATTGCGTTCGGAAGATGGTCGCAGCCCTCGAGAAAAAGAAAGGCAAAAGCGTCGCGCAAAATACCTCACGGCGCACTTCGGCTTCAAACTAGCGGCACGCCACCATCAGCCCTCTGCGATGTGCGGCGTTCATCTCGCGAGTTGCTTTTGATTTAGGGCGAATCACGCTGCATTTTTCCCGCCAATGAAAATCTTTGTCGTTGGCGGCGCGGGCTATATCGGGAGCGTTTGCTCTGAACTCTTGCTGAATGAGGGGCATGAAGTTGCCATTTTTGACAACTTGAGTGAAGGCCATCGGGGCGCCGTTGATTCCCGAACGCATTTCATTGAAGGCGAACTTGCGGATCGCCAGCAGATCCAAGCTGCCCTTTCCACTCATAGGCCGGACGCCGTAATGCATTTCGCGGCCAACGCGCTGGTTGGCGAGTCAATGCAGAACCCGTCCAAATATTTTCGCAACAATATTTGCAATGGATTGAATTTACTCGATGCCATGGTCGCGACTGGTGTGCGGCGGATCGTCTTTTCGTCGACATGCGCCCTTTTTGGTCCGCCTGATCGCGTGCCAATCGACGAAAGCGCGCAGCCGCGTCCCATTAGTCCCTACGGCGAATCCAAACTCGCGTTCGAAAAAATTCTGCGCTGGTACGACGAGATTCATGGAGTGAAATTTGTTTGCCTGCGCTACTTCAATGCCTCCGGCGCAACCGAGAAATTTGGCGAAGACCATCGACCGGAGACGCATCTCATTCCGACTGTGCTGCAGGTGGCGCTCGGTGAAAAACCGAACGTCGAAATTTACGGAACCGACTATGACACGCCGGATGGGACCTGTATTCGCGATTACATTCACATCCTCGATCTCGCCAACGCGCATATTCTGGCTCTCGGCGAAGCCGCAAGCGGCGGTTACAACCTCGGCACGGGCGGCGGTTCGAGCGTCCGAGAAGTGATCGAATCGTGCCGCAAAATCACTGAACGAAAAATCGAGACGATCGAAAAACCACGCAGACCGGGCGACCCGCCCCGGCTCATCGCTTCCTCAAAAAGAATCAAGAAGGAACTTGGTTGGAAGCCGCAATTCCAATCCCTCGACCCGATTGTCGAGAGCGCTTGGAAATGGCATCAGAAGTTTCCTCGCGGCTATAGCGACTAAGTGGCAAGCCCGGTCCCCGACTCTAGTATCGCAGCAAGTCTGTTTTGGTAGGGCGCGTCACTCTGTGCGCGCCGCTCGCGTGAATTGTAAAATGCAACGGCGTGCAGAGGACTGCCCGCCCTACCCAGCGACCTTCGCGGTTTTAACGACTACAGTGCGGCGGCGAGAACTGCTTCAACCGTCTCGATTTGGAGATCATCAAGTCTCCCGCTCCGCGGCCTGAGAACTCGCACGTTCTCGTTCATTGGCGCCCAAACATCTGGATCCGTAGGACCGAAGAGCAGAATGCAATTTGCGCCCGCGGCCGCAGCCAGATGCGAAATTCCACTGTCGTGCCCGATGAATATCGATCGCTCAAGGACGGCGGCGAGGCGAGGCAGCGGCAGGTTCCGGGCGAAAAGGACGTCGCGATTCTTCCATTCGCGTTCCAATTGGTCGGTCTGAGCTTCGTCTGCCTCGCCTGAGATCACTACTAGGCCTTTACGGTCTGCGAAACGACTGCCTGGCGAAAACAAGCCAACCCAGTTTTCCAGTGGCCAGTTCTTTTCGTGGCTGCCGCTTCCCGGATGTATCGCGATAATCGGTGGCGGCACCGACGCGAGAAATTCGCGGGCAAACTCCTGATCTTCGATTGAAGGAAAAATTCTCTCGGCAAAATCCACAACCTTGATTCCCAGTTCCTGGATCGGACGCGCAAGCTGCCGGGCCGCATGGCCGCCGTTTTCGACGATCCGTGCGGGTCCGCAAATCAGATTTTGGACGCCACATCGACGAAGATTTATTTCGAAGATTCGGTCGGGGTCATAGAGATAACTGACGATTAAATCGAAGCTCGCAAAATAGTCGGCCAATTCCGGAGGCAATTCGGAGTTGCGCGCGAAAAATCTGGCGAGCGGCCAGTATTCAATCGAATGCACCGCTTGAGCATAGAACCGGTCCTCCGCAAGCACTGCGATGTGCTTGTAGCCGAGAATGTCTATGTGCGCCTGCGGCCCCGCGTCACGAAGCGCTTTGAGCGCAGGCAAAG
Source organism: Chthoniobacterales bacterium (assembly GCA_038214915.1). Classification (GTDB taxonomy): domain Bacteria; phylum Verrucomicrobiota; class Verrucomicrobiia; order Chthoniobacterales; family UBA10450; genus Udaeobacter. Next base: position 52 of record JBBQRI010000147.1, on the reverse strand, counting down.
TGAGAATGAAATCGCCGATTGCGCCGCCGCGGATCACCAGAATGCGGTTCAT
>JBBQRI010000146.1:0-5891 GCA_038214915.1 Chthoniobacterales bacterium | reverse complement strand
AGTCCTTCGCGCGTGGTGAACCGCTGCGAAGTCACCGGCCGCCGGCGCGCGTTCATCCGCCGGTTCAAGATGTCGCGCCTGACTTTTCGCGAACTAGCTTCGCAGGGGTTGATCCCTGGCGTAACCAAATCTAGCTGGTAAGCTGTAGCCGCACCGCTTTGCGACGCGTCAGCCGGGCGCGTCCGGGCTGCTACAGATGAATTTTGTGATGTTTCCCCTAGCTCTAGCTCCAATTGCCGAAACGATTGTGCAGCACTGGGACCCGCCGATGGTGTTGCTTGGCAAACTACTGGCGATCGCCGTGCTTGTATTGCTGAACGGCTTTTTCGTTGCGGCCGAGTTTGCGCTCGTCAAAATTCGTACCAGCCATCTCAAGACCATGGCCGCCAGCGGCAGCAAGCGAGCTGGTTTACTGCGAGCGATGAAGGACAATCTGAATGCCTACCTTTCTGCGTGTCAGGTCGGCATAACCATGGCCAGCCTCGGCCTTGGCTGGTTGGGAGAACCTTTCCTCGGGCGAATGCTTCAGCCGTTTTTCGCTTTGGCAGGAATCGAATCTCCCGCCGTGATCAAATCGATTTCGTTCGCGTTGGCTTTTTCGGCGATCACGTTTTTGCACATCGTGGTGGGCGAACAAGCACCAAAGATTCTCGCGATCCGCAAAGCCATGCCTTCTGCGCTGTTCGTGAGTGCGCCACTGCGATGGTTTTATGTAATCTTCAAACCGGCCATCGGGTTTCTAAACGCCGCGAGCAACTGGGTGCTCCGGCGGATTCTTCGCGTCGAACCAATTGCCGAAGGAGAACTGGCGCACAGCGAAGAAGAACTGCGCTTCATAGTACGCGAAAGCGAAAAATCAGCAGAGGTAACGGCTCTCGGCCGTGAACTTGTATTCAACGTGCTGGATCTGCGGGACCGCGTCGTGCGCGATATCATGACACCTCGCGGCGACATCGTTTACCTGAATGTGGAGGATGATTTCGAAACAAATGTAAAAAAGGCGATCGAGTCGCAGCACACGCGTTTCCCGCTGTGCCGCGACAACCTCGATAACACGATCGGCCTCATTCATATCAAGGACCTGCTTCTCATGATGCGTGATCCGCATCCCGATTTGATGCAGATCAAACGCGAGTTGCTTCCGGTCCCCGAGATGATGGCGCTGGAAAATCTGCTCAGATTGTTCCTTAGCAAGCATGCGCACGTGGCAATCGTAGTGGATGAATTTGGGGGGACTGTGGGGCTCGTGACGCTGGAAGATGTGTTGGAGGAACTCGTTGGCGACATTCAGGATGAGTTCGATTCCGAAAAGGAAGAGTTTCGAAAAATCAGCGCAAACGAATTCAGTGTGGACGGAGCGCTTGGGCTGTACGAGTTAAACGATCTCGCGAAGCTTGATTTGGACAGCCCTGACGTAAGTACGATCGGCGGTTACGTGACTCATCTGCTGGGGCATCTACCGAAGACTGGCGAACAAGTTAAGATCGATGGTTATTTGGTTACTGTTTCTGAAGCCGATAACCGCCGCGTGAAGCAGCTGAATTTCAAGAAGTTGAGCGACGCCGTCGCCACTGCCACGAGCTCTAGGAACCCGTAGCAGTGGAGTATTCCGGGCAGTTGCTAAAGCGCGCCGGTTTGCAATTGGGCACGTAGGGCGGGTCTACGCTGCAATTGCTGGGTGAGCGCCGCAATTGCGCGCAACGTGGAGGGACTGATGTGGTGCTCCATGCCCTCGACATCATGATGAATCACTCGGTCATCTACACCAAGCACTCCGAGGAACTCAGTGAGTAGCTTGTGCCGTTGGGCGATTCTGCGGGCCAGTTTTTTACCTGCGGCGGTTAGAATAAGCCCGCGGTACTTTTCATATTCGAGAAGCCCTTCAGAATCGAGACGTTGAACCATATTGGTGACGCTCGCCTGCGAAATCTTTAAGGCAGCCGCGATATCGATCACCCTGGCGTATCCCTTGGAATTGATGAGTTCAAGGATACGCTCGAGGTAATCCTCGACAGCCGTGGAAGTGCCAGCTGTCGATTGAGGCGCCTTTTTATTTCGCATGCCGGCGAACATAAAAGCATCACCACAACAGTCAACAACCAAAGATTGTCCCTTGACAGAATAATATACGACCATAAATAAATTAGCTTCACCTAAGAATCGTTTAGCAGCATTTATGGCGCAGCCGGAAATCGCAACCACACCACGCGGGGCTTGGCGACGGACGGGGGGACAAGTTTCCTTGCCGGAGGTGCATCGCACCATCCTTGTGCCACAGACGGCATCCTTTTGGAGGAAGCTCATGGCATTTTCCGGTCCGGGATTCCTGGTCGCCGTGGGCTATATGGATCCGGGCAACTGGGCGACGGATTTGGCTGGAGGCGCACGTTTCGGATACGCCCTTTTATCGGTGGTAATGATTTCGAATCTGATGGCCATTCTCCTCCAGCACTTGTGCATCAAGCTGGGTGTCGCCACCGGGCGCGATTTGGCGCAGGCCTGTCGCGATCACTATCCGAGACCGGTCGTTTGGTTTCTCTGGGTCATTTGCGAGATCGCAATTGCTGCGTGCGATTTGGCTGAAGTCGTCGGTTCTGCCATTGGATTGCAGCTTCTTTTCAACATTCCGCTTGTATGGGGCTGCATCATCACCGCATCGGATGTGCTGCTGGTGCTATATCTGCAAACCAAAGGCTTTCGTTACATCGAGGCGATCGTCATCACGTTGATCACTATCATCGGCGGTTGTTTTGCTGCGGAGATTATCTTCTCTCAGCCGAGCTTGGCTGGCATTCTTGGCGGGTTCGTCCCGGGCCCGCGAATTGTCGCAAATCAGGAAATGCTGTACGTCAGCATTGGCATCCTCGGCGCGACTGTAATGCCGCACAATCTGTATTTGCACTCCTCAATTGTGCAGACACGCAAGTTCGAGCAAACGCCCGGCGGCAGGCGGGAGGCGATCAAATTTGCGACAATCGATTCCACCCTCGCGCTCATGTTCGCGCTGTTCATTAATGCGGCGATTTTGATCGTTTCAGCAGCAGTGTTTCATTGGTCCGGGCATCAGGACGTGGCCGAGATCCAGGAAGCCTACAAACTACTCAGTCCGCTGTTGGGCGTTAGCATTGCGAGCATTGTGTTTGCGGTTGCGCTGCTTGCATCCGGACAAAACTCAACTCTCACCGGCACGCTCGCAGGCCAGATTGTGATGGAAGGTTTTCTCAATTTTCGAATTACCCCTTGGTTGCGCCGGCTGATTACGCGCCTGATTGCGATCATTCCTGCGGTGCTCGTGATCGGAATCTTCGGGGAAGGAAAAACTACCGAGTTGCTGATTGCCAGCCAAGTCTGTTTAAGTATGCAGCTCGGATTCGCAGTCTGGCCCCTGATGCGGTTCACGAACGAAAAACCAAAGATGGGTGAATTCGCAAATCCATTATGGATAAAAATTCTTGGATGGACGACCGCGGGGATAATCATTGTGCTCAACCTAAAACTGCTCTTGGATACGTTTCTCCCCGACGCCGTGCTGAAAGCGCTCTACAATTCGCTTCGATCGCCCGCTCCCAAATGATGATTCACAACCGATTTAACCGTTAAGGATTCGATCACTTTAACGTGGCGAAGCCATGTATCACCACATTTTGATCCCGCTCGAGAACAGTCTGGCTGATGAAACCATTCTTATGCACATCAAGCCTTTGGCGCGCATGACAGGTGCGAAATTGCTCCTGGTGCATGTCGCTGACGGCTGGGTCGCCCGGAACTTTAATCAACTTCAACTCGCCGAAAGCGAAGAGATGACGCAGGACCGCGCTTATCTGGAAAAGCGCGCCCGTGATCTAACTGGTGAAGGTTTTAGCTGTGAGGCCGTGCTAGCGTTAGGTGAACCTTCGGATGAGATCGTAAAGCTCGCGCGCGAGAAAAGTGTCGATCTCATAGCAATGACGACGCATGGCCACCGGCTGATCAGCGATATTCTTTACGGAGCGACCGCGGACAAGGTGCGACACGCAGTGGATGTGCCGGTGCTGTTGTTGAAAGTCAGAACGTGACGAATGACAAAGGATTCGACGTTCGCCATTTAGTTCTTCGTCCGGCGTGAAGGTGCTGTTCCTGACTAACGAGTATCCGCCGCACATCTATGGCGGCGCGGGTGTGCACGTTGATTATTTGTCGCGGGAGTTGGCAAAAACCATGCCCGTCGAAGTGCGTTGCTTTGGCAACCAGCATCTTGAGGAAGGTAATCTTAAGGTCATCGGCTTCGAACTGGACACGAGCAATTTCACCTGCCCAAAACCGCTGCGTTCTGCTTTCGGCGCGGTGCGGCGTTGTACGGATTTCAACACCATGAACATCGACTCCGACCTCGTGCATTGTCACACGTGGTATAGCCACTTCGGCGGGCTCCTGGCCAAAAAGAATTACGGTTTACCGCTCGTGATTACCGTTCATTCCCTTGAGCCGCTTCGGCCCTGGAAACGCGAACAGCTCGCTGGCGCCTACGAGTTCTCACTTTGGGTGGAGAAAACCGCGCTCGAAATGGCGGATGCGATTATCGCAGTCTCCGACGCGACAAAACATGACATCGACCGTTTGTTTAATGTCGACCCGGCGCGAGTGCACGTGATCCACAACGGAATCGATTTGGACCAATATCGCAAGGTCGATTCAACTGGCGCCCTCAAGCGTTACGGTATCGATCCGGCCAAGCCATATCTGCTGTTTGTGGGGCGGATCGCGCGCCAGAAAGGGTTTCAGCATCTGGTGCGCGCAATCCAATTCATGGATCCCGATTTCCAGATCGTGCTGTGTGCCGCCGCCCCAGACACGCCACAACTGGCCGAAGAAATGCGGATTGCTGTCGAACGCGCAGAAGCGCAGCGCCCAGGAATCATCTGGATCGACGAAATGGTCGATCAACCGACTGCCTGCGAATTTTACTCGCACGCCGCGGTGTTCGCTTGTCCGTCAATCTACGAACCGTTTGGCATTATTAATCTAGAGGCGATGGCCTGCGAGACGCCAGTCGTGGCCACTGCTGTTGGTGGAATCAAGGAAGTCGTCGTTGACGGCGAAACCGGTTTCCTCGTCCCGCTTGAGCAAATGAAGGAGAGCCCGTTCGAGGCAATAAATCCCGAAAAATTCGCGCGCGATCTTGCGCAGCGCGTGAATGAGTTGATGAGAGATCGACAATTACGCGAACGATTCGGAAAAGCTGGTCGCAAACGCGTCGAAGAGAACTTTAGTTGGACTGCAATTGCAGAGAAGACAAAGAAACTGTACGAGACGTTGAAGAGTTAAACCGCCGAAGCGTTTACGATGTTTATTTGCCGCTTCAATGATGTAACGCCTTACCGGTGTAACGCGGCCGAGCCATGTTCGTCGATCGGGTAAAAGTTTTTGCACAGGCAGGAACAGGCGGGCGCGGGAGCGTCAGTTTCCGACGTGAAAAATTTGTGCCGAAAGGCGGGCCGGACGGCGGCGATGGTGGGCGCGGTGGTAACGTGATCCTTCGGGCGGACCGACACGTCGATAATCTTGCCAATCTTTTCTACGAGCCCCTGATCAAGGCGAAAAACGGCGGGCACGGGATGGGAAAAAAAATGAGCGGCCGCGCGGGCGTGGACAAAATCGTAAAGGTTCCGGTGGGGACGGTTGTTTGGCCGGCCAAAGAAGAAAAACACCCAACGTCGACTTCGGAGCAATCGGCAGTTCCAGTTACCGATCTCGCGCGTGATGAGCAGGAATTCGTGCTGTGCTGCGGTGGAGCGGGAGGAAAGGGGAATGTGCATTTCAAAAGCTCGCGCAACCGCGCACCCCGCCAATACACCGAGGGCGAAGAAGGCGAACAGGGACATTTCCTGCTTGAGTTGCGAACTATCGCCGAC
>JBBQRI010000145.1:0-5918 GCA_038214915.1 Chthoniobacterales bacterium | reverse complement strand
GCTCGTCCGCGGAAGCCCGTCTGCGGAACGAAAAAATGGGCTTTGTATTTCAGGGTTATTTTTTGCTGCATGAACTGACCGCACTCGAAAATGTGCTGTTGCCGGCAATGATTGGGAGTCGCACAACCAAAGGTGAAGCCGAGGAGAGTTTGGCGGCAGTTGGTCTGGCTGATCGCATGCACCATTTGCCCGCAGAACTCTCGGGCGGAGAGCAGCAGCGCGTCGCCATTGCACGAGCATTAACAAATGATCCCGACATTATTTTTGCTGATGAGCCGACGGGAAATCTCGATTCTAAAACGGGCGACGCGATCATGGATCTGCTGCTAAATCTGGCGCGCGATCGCAGCAAAACCCTTCTGGTCGTTACGCACGACATCCGTCTGGCAACGCGCGGCGATCGGCAGTTGCACATCGTGGATGGAGTACTGCAGTGATTTTGTTTGCGACGCCGATTTTGCGGTTTGAATTGCGCGTCTAAACATTTGAGGTTTTGTTGCTAACATGAAAACCACTGATGCGACGGTGTTGGATCAACCGAAGACTCACAGGCGTGCGACCGAGGAAACAGTTGAACCTGCAATAGAAAGTCGGCCGCGTCCGACAACGGGCGTCAGGGAAGCGAAAATTTACATCGACGGGAAATTCTATTCGGAAGCAAACGCAAAGGTTTCAGTGTTCGACCATGGTTTGCTCTACGGCGATGGAATTTTCGAGGGCATACGTTTTTACAGCGGCCGCGTTTTTCGCCTGGAACAACACTTGGAGCGGCTTTGGAATTCAGCGCGTTCGATTTGTCTCGATATTCCCATGATCCGGCAGGAAATGACGGAGGCATTGCTTGAAACGATCCGGCAAAATAATTTGCGTGACGGTTACATTCGTCTGGTCGTCACGCGCGGAGTCGGCAACCTGGGTTTAAATCCGGAGCAGTGCAAAAATCCGAGCGTGATCATCATTGCGGCGACGATCGCGCTTTACCACGAGGATTTTTACCGGAAAGGGTTGAGCATTGTTACTGTCGCGACGCGCCGTAGCAATCCAGCATCACTCAATCCGGCGGTTAAATCATTGAACTATTTGAACAACGTAATGGCTCGGATCGAAGCGAACCTTGCCAGCGCTGATGAAGCATTGATGTTGAACGACGCAGGAAACGTCGCCGAATGCACTGCCGACAACGTCTTCATCATCAAGCATGGCCAGATTTTCACGCCTCCGACCACGGCCGGAGCGTTGCAAGGAATCACGCGATCAGTCGTGTTTGATATTGCTGGCGAGTTCGACATCAAAGTGATCGAGGCAGATTTCACGCGGCACGACATTTTCGTGGCCGACGAATGCTTCCTCACGGGAACTGCTGCCGAGATCGTTCCCGTGGTTAAAGCCGATGGCCGCATCATCGGAAACGGAAAACCCGGCCCGATCACAACGCGCATCATCGCACGGTTCCGCGAAATGATACACCAGACTGGCACGCCGATTTTCGATTAGGTAGCAAGGACCGCCAAGCGAGACGATGTCAGGGGAATGTGTATCGCGTTGAATGTTTGCAGCAGATCACTGTCTAACTAACGGACATGTTGTGCGACGTTTGCAAATGTAATGATGCAACGGTTTTCCTGACACAGATCCTCGAGGGCAAGATGCACAAGGTAAACCTGTGCGAAGCTTGCTCGAAGGAAAAAGGTGTCCAGGATCCGACCAGTTTCGCGCTTGCTGATTTACTTCTGGGGATCGGGGCCGCCGAAGAGATTGAAAAAGGAGCACCAGCGAAAAAATGCTCCGTGTGCGGTTTTAGTCAGGCAGACTTCAAAAAAACAGGTCGCCTGGGTTGCAGCGAATGCTACGGCACCTTCGCCGAAGGTTTGGGTTCACTTTTAAAAGCGATGCATAAAGGGACCGAACACGTCGGCAAATTGCCGGAACGCGCGCAGCGCACCATGGCACTGAACCAGCGAATGCGCGCTCTCACTGAAAATCTGCAGAAAGCCGTGGCTGACGAGAACTACGAGAGTGCTGCCTCGCTGCGCGATCAAATTAAACGGCTCGAAACTGATCTTTTGAATTCAGTATGAAATTTTCAAACATGCTTTCCACTGCGGGGGAATGGCTGCGCGGTGAAGGGCCGCATCACCAGGTTGTAATCAGCAGCCGCGTCCGCCTCGCACGGAATTTGCGGAACCGTGCTTTTCCGGGATGGGCGAAGAAAGCGGAACGCACGTCGATCCTGGAAGAGATCCGGTCGCGCGTGGAAGAACTTCCGGAGATGCAGGATGCGTTTTCCGAAGGCTTACAGGACCTGGCGGCGTTGGACAAGCAGGTGCTGGTCGAGCGCCACTTGATCAGTCGTGAGCATGCCGCGAAGGGCGCGGGCAGCGCGGTCGTGGTGAATCGGCGGCAAACGCTCAGCGTCATGATCAACGAGGAAGATCATCTCCGGATGCAATCCATTCGTTCGGGTCTTCAGTTGAAACAGGCATTTAAGCTCGTCGATAAGGTTGACACGGCGCTTGAAAGCAAACTCGACTTCGCCTTCGATCCGCGACTTGGATATTTGACCGCTTGCCCGACCAACGTCGGGACCGGCATGCGTGCTTCTGCGATGCTGCATCTGCCAGGGCTTGTCCTGAGCGATTTGATCAACCAAGTCATCCAAGCCGTCAGCAAAATAGGGCTCGCGGTGCGCGGCCTTTACGGCGAAGGCACCGAGGCCATGGGCAATCTTTTTCAGATTTCTAATCAGACCACGCTCGGTGAAAAAGAAGAAGACATCATCAATCGTCTGACCAAAGTGATCGAGACCATCATCGATAAGGAACACGATGCGCGGCAGACTTTGCTCCAGAGAAAACCGAGTACCCTTTGCGACCAGATCGGTCGTGCCTATGGCGTTCTAACTTACGCGCATGCCATGCCATCCAAGGAAGCGCTCAATCTGCTATCGGTTATCAAAATTGGAATCGACCTTGGCGCGTTCCCAGAACATCAGCGCCTGCAAATCGACGAATTGTTCATCGAAACGCAGCCGGCGCATCTGCAAAAGAACTCGCAACAGAAGTTAAATGCTGAAGAGCGCGACTATCTGCGGGCCCAAATCATCCGCGACCGGTTGAAAATTTTCCCTAAACCTGATATTAGTAAGATGGTAAGAGAGTCAGGCCCTGGCTTGACTAACGGACCATCGAATAATGAATAATTTCACACCGCGAGCTCAACAGGTTTTGGCGCTTGCCCGAAAGGAAGCCGACCGCTTCAACCACAACTACGTCGGCACCGAGCATTTGCTTCTCGGCCTGATCAAGCTGGGGCAGGGCGTGGCTGTGAATGTCTTGCAAAAGATGGGCCTCGATCTCGAGACGGTGCGAATGGAAGTGGAGAAACAAGTCGGTTCCGGGCCGGAGACAAAGATGGTCGGTAACGTGCCATACACGCCTCGCGTCAAAAAAGTCCTGGCGCTTGCGGGGAAGGAAGCCAAGGCGCTCAATCACTCCTACGTCGGCACGGAGCACATTTTACTCGGGCTGTTGCGCGAAGGCGAGGGGGTTGCTGCCAGAGTGTTGAAGACTCTGGAACTCGATATCGAACGTACGCGCAACGAAATTTTGAAAGAGCTCGATCCGAACTTCACGCCGTCCGAATCGGAACAGGAAGGTGAACCGGCGAAGAAAGACGTCAAGACTCCGGCGCTGCGCGCATTCGGTCGCGACCTCACGGAGTTGGCGAGAAAGGGCGAACTCGATCCGGTGATTGGCCGGCGCAACGAAATCGAGCGCGTGATTCAAGTGCTTTGCCGTCGGACGAAGAACAATCCGGTGTTGATCGGCGAAGCCGGCGTGGGCAAAACAGCCATCGCTGAGGGATTGGCACAGGAGGTCTCAAACGGGAACGTGCCGGAACTACTGCGGGATAAGCGCGTGATCACCCTTGACCTGGCGTTAATGGTCGCGGGAACAAAATATCGCGGCCAGTTCGAAGAACGAATCAAAGCGGTGATGGACGAGATTCGTCGTTCCAAGAACGTGATCCTTTTTATCGATGAGCTGCACACGATCGTCGGCGCAGGTTCAGCCGAAGGCGCGATGGACGCGTCAAACATCATTAAACCAGCCCTGAGCCGCGGCGAATTGCAATGTGTTGGCGCGACGACGATGAACGAATACCGCAAGTACATCGAGAAAGATGCCGCGCTGGAACGCCGGTTTCAGACAATAAAGGTCGATGCGCCGACCGTTGATGAAGCCATTCAAATCTTAAAAGGTCTGCGCCCGAAGTACGAGGCGCATCACAAAGCCAAGCTCACCGATGAAGCGCTCGAGACTGCCGTCAGATTTTCTGATCGTTACATCACCGGCCGCTTTCTTCCCGATAAAGCCATCGATGTCATGGACGAGGCAGGTGCGCGCGCTCGCATCAACTCGATGACGCGGCCGCCGGACGTGAAGGATATCGAGACAGAAATTGAAGCCATTCGTATAGAAAAAGAAGGAGCGATCAAGGCCCAGGATTTTGAAAAAGCCGCTTCGCTTCGTGACAAGGAGAAGCAAACCAAGGAAAAACTCGATGCCATTTTGACCAAGTGGCGCGAAGAACGCGACGAGAAAGAGGTCGTCGTGACTGGCGACGACATGATGCACATCATCTCGAAAGTCACGGGCGTTCCGCTCCAGCGGATGGAAGAGCAGGAGACCCAGAAATTGCTCAGGATGGAGGCGGAGCTCAAAGAGCGCGTCATCGGCCAGCACGAAGCAGTCACAGCGATCAGCAAGGCGTTGCGGCGCTCTCGCGCGGATTTGAAAGATCCCAAGCGCCCAATTGGTTCGTTCGTGTTCCTAGGTCCGACCGGTGTCGGCAAGACCTACCTCGCGCGCACGCTCGCAGAGTTCATGTTCGGCGATGTTGACGCGTTGATCCAAATCGACATGTCGGAGTACATGGAGAAATTCACGGCGTCCCGTTTGATTGGGGCACCGCCGGGCTATGTCGGTTACGAGGAGGGCGGGCAACTTTCTGAAGCCGTGCGGCGCCGGCCGTACTCGGTAGTTCTCTTCGATGAAATTGAAAAGGCGCACCCGGATGTGATGCATCTTCTTTTGCAGATTCTGGAAGACGGCAAGATTACAGACTCGTTAGGCCGAAAGATCGATTTTCGGAACACGATCATCATCATGACGTCGAACGTCGGCGCTGATTTGCTGAAGAAGCAGACGGTGATGGGATTCGGCGCACCGAGCGAGGGACACGATTACGATTCGATGCGCGACAAGATTCTCGATGAAACGAAACGGGTCTTTAAACCAGAATTCCTCAACCGGCTGGACGAGATCATCGTGTTTCATTCGCTCGGTAAACCGGAGCTGTTGCGCATCGTTGATTTGGAAGTGGACAAAGTGCTCAGGCGCATCAAAGCCAAGGAAGTGCACATCGACCTGCAGCAAAGCGCCAAGGAATTTCTTATAGACAAAGGATACGATCCCCAATACGGCGCCCGACCGATGCGCCGCGCTGTCGAACGTTTTCTTGAAGATCCGCTCGCGGAAGAATTGCTCCGCGGCAACGTCAAACCGGGCGACCACGTCGACGTCGTGGCAGCTGACGACAAGCTGTCGTTCAAGGTTCCCGAATCACAGGCACAAAGCAGCGCGCCGGCGCCGAGCTAAGCCACACTTCTCAATTACGCCCGCGGATGCGCGTCCGCGTACGCTTTCTTGAGACGTTCGACGGTGACGTGCGTGTAGATCTGTGTCGTGGAAAGACTCGCGTGCCCGAGTAACGCTTGCACGCTGCGCAGATCCGCGCCGCGATCGAGCATGTGCGTGGCGAAGCTGTGGCGCAATTTGTGTGGGCTCATGGAAATCGGAATGGACGTGTGCCGGACATACCGTTTCAACACTAGCCAAACTGAGCGCGCGGACATT
>JBBQRI010000144.1:0-5931 GCA_038214915.1 Chthoniobacterales bacterium | reverse complement strand
ATTCAGCGAGATCATTAAAATGGCACTGGCGTCGTTAGGCGCGAATAAACTGCGCGCTGCGCTGACAATGATCGGCATCACGATCGGCGTTTTCTCGGTGATCTCGGTGATGACCGCCATCGGGGCGCTCCAGTCCTCTATTGAAAGCGGGATTAGCTTTTTGGGGTCGAACATTTTTCAGTTCGCCAAGTACCCGGCGAACGTGAATGTCGGCGGCGAGATCAAGAAAAAATATCAGAACCGCCGCAACGTCACGTATCGCGAGGCGCTGCATTACGCGAAGTTGATGGAAGGTAACGCACGCGAAATCTGTCTCAAAAGTTTTGGTTATGAGGTCAAAGGCCAGGCTGTTTACAACGGCGTGAAGACCACCCCTAGCCTTCTCATCGTCGGGACAAACCGCAGTTTTCTCACCGCTAACGCTCATACTCTCGCTTACGGTCGGAACTTGAACGACGAAGACGTCGAACTTTCGCGCCGGGTAATTGTCGTCGGCAAAATGATCGAAAAACGATTGTTCCCGCACGAATCACCAATCGGTAAAGTGGTGAGGGTCAGCGGCCACACATACACAATCGTCGGTGTGCTCGCGGAGAAAGGAACCTCCTTTGGCCAAAGCCAGGATGACGTTTGCATCATGCCGATCACGCGATTCTTTGAGGACTACGGTGAAGCCAAACGCACGGTGAACATCGCTACGCAAGCGTTCTCCACGGAGACTTACAATCAAACGCTGGACAAAGGGATAAGTGCCATGCGCATCGCACGCGGACTGCGCGCCGATCAGGAAAACGATTTCGAGATTTATTCGAACGACTCACTGAAAAGCGCGTTTACCTCCGTCGCGGGCATTGTGCGAATCGGTGCATTCGTTGTCAGCTTCATTGCGCTGTTGGCTGCCGGGATCGGGATCATGAACATCATGCTCGTGAGCGTTACCGAACGAACGAAGGAAATCGGTGTGCGTAAATCGATCGGCGCGCGCAATCGCGACGTCCTGCGTCAATTCCTCGCCGAAGCTGTGTTCATTTCGGAAGCCGGCGGAATCCTCGGAGTCGTTCTTGGAATCATCGCTGGCGACTTGCTGGCAGCTTGGCTCAAGGTAGATATCATCTTCCCGTACGGCTGGGCTATCGCCGGCCTTCTTGTCTGCTCCGCCATCGGCATTGGCTTCGGACTCTACCCGGCGTATCGCGCAGCCAATCTCGATCCTATCGAAGCGCTACGTTACGAATAAGCGATCGCCGCGCGGACTGAATATTGTCCGGGCTCCGCTGAGCCAACGCTGCGAGGCAGCATCGGATGTCATTCCAAACCTAGTGCCTTGAAGGTCGCATCGACGTGTTCAAAGTGAACGTCGAGTGAGCAGAGGCGGTCGATTTCTTCTGGTGAAAGACGGGCGGCGATTTCGGGCTCGAGTTTTGCGTTCTCTGCGAATGTCCCCTCGCCTTTCCACGTTTTCATGGCAGCGCGTTGCACGGCTTCGTATGCGTTCTTGCGCTCAGCGCCTGCGCGCGTGAGCGCGAGTAGGATTGATTGACTGAAATACAGGCCTTTGGTTAGCGCGAGATTTTCCGCCATTCGATCCGGATAGACCTGCAATTTTTCGACGACGACGCGCAATTTTGCTAGCATGTAATCCAGCAGGATGCATGAATCCGGCAAAATGATGCGTTCGGCGCTCGAATGGCTGATGTCGCGCTCGTGCCACAGCGCCACGTTCTCCAGCGCAACGACGGCATTCCCACGAATCACGCGGGCTAATCCGCTCAACCGCTCGTTTGTGATCGGGTTGCGTTTGTGCGGCATGGCAGAGCTGCCTTTTTGGCCTTCGCCGAAAAATTCTTCTACTTCGAGCACTTCTGTCCGCTGCAAATGGCGAAATTCCGTGGCCCAGCGATCGATGCTCGATGCGACCACGGCGAGAGTGGTCATGAATTCTGCGTGGCGGTCGCGCTGCACGATCTGCGTCGAAAGCGTCGCTGGTTTTAATCCGAGCCTCTCACACACCGAACGCTCGATTTTTGGATCGATGTGCGCGTGCGTACCGACTGCCCCACTGATTTTGCCCACACGAATACGCTCTCGGGTTTGGGCCAGGCGCTCTATAGCGCGGCCGAATTCGTCATACATCAGCGCCAGCTTTAATCCAAACGTGATTGGCTCAGCGTGGACCCCGTGGCTGCGGCCGATCATCGGCGTCATTTTGTACCGGCGCGCCTGGTCTGCGATTACGCTTCGAAGCACTTCGAGATCATCGAGAAGGATTTGGCACGACTCGTTCAGTTGCACCGCGAGCGTCGTGTCCAGAATATCCGATGAAGTCAGCCCTTGGTGAATCCAGCGCGACGCCGGACCGACCGACTCGGCTACATTTTCGAGAAAAGCGATGACGTCGTGTTTGGTTCGGTTTTCGATTTCGAGGATCTTCGGAATCGAGAACCGCGCCCGTTTTCGAATTTCAGCAGCGTCCTCTTTCGGAATCTGGCAAAGCTCTGCCATTGCCTCGCAGGCGAGCACTTCAATTTCCAGCCAGATCTCAAACTTTCGTTGGTCCGACCAGATTTTGCTCATCTCCGGCCGGGAATAACGGTCGATCACGCTGGCAACATAAAAGCGACCGCGGTGAGCGAAAAGTGTTTTCGTCCAGGTTGGCCCAGAAATTTAGCCGTAATGTGCGTTATCCCTTGCGCATTTGCGCCAAAAGAAGTCCGCTGAGGACAGCGGACACTACAGGATTACAGCCTTAGCAAACGAATGAACGTCCGGCCGGCTGCCTAGCAAACGCGGGCGCGCAGGAAGCGTCCGTTATCCTTTACGCGTACTTGGCCACTGGCCAAAAGGTCCGCGACGGCTGCCACCATCTCTGTGCTGCTACGCGTGCAGGAACTAACTGCCAGGATCAGATCACCGAGCGAAGGCCGAGTGCGTGGTCTGATGATTTGGCGAAGTTGGCGATTTCTTTTCATATGTTGACGATTTCTACTCTGAGCAGATCTGATGCCAGCGTTCATTGTGAATATGTCGTCCATGGTATGCGTGCGGTTACTCACCTTTTATGCACCTTAGAACTGACCGTTCAGCGACACTTTTGTTCAATTTTAAAACATAAAAGCCCGGATCCGGTAGCGGGAGTTAAACGTCGCACGCCTAGTCGGATGCGCTGAGGACAGCGCACACTACAGCACGGGCGTTGAGAACGGCGTGTAATCGCTTTTTCGCGACTTCAGTTGCTTCGCTTTTTACCTGTCAGACTGACTACCAGCAGATAAAGAACGGTGATCACGACGCATGCTATCACGATCGTGTGAAAATTACCGCTCTCCTTTACGGCTTTGATCAAAGCCGTCGCATCTTTCGACTCGATCATTTCACGCGTCAGCACTTTTTGGCCAAACCACGCCAGGACAGAACACCACAGCGCCGACCCGGCCAGGGTCATTACGCTGAATGTGGCGAAATTCATCCGAATGATTCCAGCGGGAATAGAAATGACATGGCGGATCACTGGCAAAAGGCGCGCAAAGAAAATGCCCCCTGCTTCGTAACGGCGGATCCATCTTTCGGCCCGCTCTAGTTTATGCTCGCTGAGCAGAAAATAGCGCCCCCACCGACCGATGAAGACGCGTCCAAGCCACAAGGCAGCCCAATAAGTCGCCGTCGCCCCGAGCCACGAGCCGAATGTGCCCGCCGCTATGACACCGAACGTGTTTAATTTTCCCTCCGTAGCGAGAAATGCAGCAGGAGGAATAACGATCTCGCTGGGCACCGGGAAGATCGAGCTTTCCATCGCCATGAGTAAAATGATTCCCACATATCCCCACTGCTCGACCCACTGAAACCATATTTGAACCAGATGATGCATATTGTCACTCCGAGCCCTTCGACTACTCTCAGGGCAAGCTCCGCCGAGAAATCTTTCGATCTCAAGTCGAATGAATTCGCCCTAGTTCAGTCCAAAACCTAAAATTCGCAATCCGAAATTTCAGATGTCGATTTACCGGCGCGTCCTTCGCTATTACCAGCCGTTCTGGAGAAAAACGATAATCGGCCTGTTTCTGTCGCTGGTCGGCATTGGCCTGAATCTGCTCAAGCCGTGGCCATTCAAAATCATCGTTGACGATTTCCTACGGCCAACGCCAGTTGCGCGCGGCGATTGGCGTACTTGGCTTCCCTTGCTCTGCCTCGCGCTAGTCGTGATCCAGTTTATCTGGGGAATCATTAACTGGATTACAAACTATCTATTCGTGAAGATCGGCCTCCAGGCGCTGCTGAAGCTACGAACCGATCTGTACTCTCATCTGCAACGCCTCTCTCTTAGATTTCATGACGCGCGGCGCTCTGCCGATTCCAGTTTTCGCGTTGCGTACGATTCGCAGTCGATCCAAACGATCTACAACAAAGGTTTCACCAACATCTTTGCTTCGGTAATCGCGCTGATCGGCACATTCATCGTAATGCTGAGGCTCGACTGGGTATTGACGCTGCTTTCCCTGGCGATTGTGCCTCTGATCGTAGGCGCGATTTATTTCTTCGCGCGCCGGATTCGTGGTGAATCGACTTCGATTCAGGAACAGGAAAGCGCCGTCCTTGCGCAAGCGCAGGAGGGACTGAGTTCGATTCGAATGGTGCACGCTTTCGGGCGCGAAGACTTCGAGGTTCGGCAATTTCATCAACAGGCGCAGCAGAGTTTGCAGGCAAATCTGCGGTTGACGTTAACGAATGTGAACAGCGCGCTGGTGATCAGCACGCTGATGGTTATCGGCACGTCGGCGATGTATTACGTAGGAACTCTGCATGTGCTCGCCGGGACGCTGAGCCTCGGTTCGTTACTGGTTTTCAGCGCTTATCTCCTAATGCTGTATCAACCCTTGGAATCCCTGACGTACACGGCATGGGCAATGGAAGGCGCTACAGCTGGCGCGAAACGCTGCTTCGAAATCCTTGATAGTCAGGACGACGTGCGCGACTCCCCAAGTGCGGTCGATATTTCGTCGGCTAAGGGCGCGATCGAGTTTCGGTCGGTTGATTTTGGTTACGCCGAAAGCCGAATCGTTTTACGCGATGTCAATCTTTCCATCGCGCCGAATCAAATTGTTGGACTCGTGGGCGGCACGGGCGCGGGCAAAAGCACGCTGCTTAGCCTGGTGCCGCGCTTTTACGACCCGACCACGGGCTCCGTGATGCTCGATGGTCGCGATGTCCATGAGATTACGAAGAAATCTTTGCGCGCTCAGATCGCCATCGTCCTCCAAGACACGCTACTTTTCTCCACCACCGTTCGCGAGAACATCGCCTACGGCAGACCCGATGCGACGGAGGAAGAGATAATTGAAGCGGCGCGTCGGGCGCAGGCTGACGAGTTTATTCAGCAGATGCCACAGGGATACAGCAGCCTCGTCGGCGAACGGGGAGGGCATTTGAGCGTCGGTCAGCGGCAGCGCATCGGAATCGCGCGAGCGTTTCTGAAGAACGCGCCGATTCTGTTGCTGGACGAACCCACTTCGGCGCTCGACCCCAGCACCGAAGCTGCCATCATGGAAACCATCAAGGAATTAATGCGCGGCCGGACAACGTTGATTGCCACACATCGGCTGGCGACCATTCACAATCTCGATCAAATCATCGTGCTAGAGCACGGACGCATCATCGAACAAGGCCGTGGCCCCGAACTTCTGGTCCGCGGCGGCGTTTACGCGAAACTTTACACATCCGGAAAATTTCCAACTTAACGCCCCGGTGTCTATGTCCCATGAGCAACGTTAGAGAAGATCGGCACGTCGAAGGCGATTGGTGGCGGGAACCAATCCCGCCGAATGTCATATTTGGCGAGGGCTTTTATTGCGAGAGCGCGCAAATCTTTCGATTCCTCCGAAGCAAAAAACCGCACGCAGTCGTCATCGGCAAACATGTTTCCTGCTACGCCGGCTG
>JBBQRI010000143.1:0-5954 GCA_038214915.1 Chthoniobacterales bacterium | reverse complement strand
ATGACCATCACAAAAAAATCACGGCCGTCGTAAAGATACCGGTTGCTCACCGGCGGCTTAAATTTATCAGCGTTCTCTTCAATCCACTTCTCTACATTGATTGGCGATTGCACTCTGGTCATAGGCATGAGCGTATTTCTAGGCGAGTAAAGCGTCAAACTCGCTCTGTCGAGCCAAGCCTAACGGCTCAACCTCAGCGGCTGAAACCCGGCGCTTTTCAGAGGCGACCACCCGCCCGACTAAAATCGACTTTAGAGTTGAATGAGTAAGCTCCCGTTGATAGTATCCGCCGCTTTGTGAATAATGGTCGAATACTGAGAATTGCAGGCACGCTGCTCGCGGCGCTGATTATTTCCAGTTGCGAAGAGTACCCAACACCATATCAGCCGGGCCTCTATCCGCGCGCGGCTCCCGCAGGCTGGTGGAACGACGAAAGCGCTCCCGGAAAGCCGCGCATTATTGTGCACATCGGCGAGCAAAAGGCTTACTTTTATAAGGGCAAAACTTTGGTCGGCGAAACAACTGTCTCCACCGGTAAGCCCGGCTTTTCGACTCCGCCTGGACGTTACACGGTGCTTTCGAAAGATGCGGATCACGTCTCGAGCGTGTTCGGCGATTACGTGGATGATTACGGGAATGTTGTTAGGTCAAACATTGACTCACGAAAGGATACTCGTCCGAAAGGGTCGCATTTCGATGGAGCGCGAATGCCGTATGCCATGTTCTTCAGAGGCGGTTACGCGATGCATCAGGGCTACGTCCCTCCCTTTGCCGCGTCGCACGGTTGCATCCGTTTGCCGGGACAGATGGCCGTCAGGTTTTTTGAAAACGCTCCCGTCGGAACTTCGGTGACGGTAACGGAGTAGCCCGCTGCCTGATTCAACCGGATTCAGTCAAACGATGTGAACCAATCCGTGCGGCTGACATACAAAATCATTTGTGTTCTGGCGTGGTTAGCCGCGCTTTTTGCGACTAGTCCTGACGCCCGCCTGTTGGTCCTGGCTTATATGTTTCCCCTCGGTCTTGCTGCGTTTGTCGATCGGCACTGGGGTAATAGCGGCGGCTGGGGCGTGTTTTTGAGTTGCGTCGCGATTTACCTCATTCACGCCTAGTTTTATTTCCGGTCGCGAAAGTTGTGGTCGACACTGCTTCTGTTCGGCATTCTTACAATTCTGCTTATTTGCAATGTCTCGGGCTGCCGCGCCATGCTGAATACGCATTGACGAGCGACCGCGCGTTGTAGGGGCATGCTTCGCGCTGAGAGCGGTGCTAACGTACGGCAAGCCATGCATAAAAGTGTCATCGCCGAAGAAAGAGTTTCCAGTACCGGCCTAACAAAGGAGGAACTGCAACGTTATTCCCGGCATCTCATCATGCCCGAAGTGACTGCTAAGGGACAGAAACGACTTAAGGCAGCGCGCGTGTTGTGCATCGGCGCCGGCGGTTTGGGCTCCCCTGCTGCGCTGTATCTGGCAGCAGCTGGTGTCGGAAGGCTTGGGCTTGTCGATTTCGACCGTGTCGATCTCACCAATCTGCAACGGCAAATTCTTCACGGAACAAAGGACATCGGTCGCAGCAAACTCGAATCAGCGCGCGACCGATTGCGCGACATAAATCCAGACGTCGAAGTTGAGTTGCACGAGTGCCGATTATCGAGCGAAAACGCGGTGAAAATTGTGGCTGACTACGACGTGATCGTTGACGGCTCGGATAATTTCGCCACCCGCTATCTGTCGAATGACGTTTGTGTTTTTGCGGGGAAGCCAAATATCTACGGCTCGGTGTTTCGGTTTGAAGGCCAAACGACTGTGTTCGCGCCGCAGTTGGGCGGGCCTTGTTATCGTTGTCTGTTTCCGGAGCCGCCTCCACCGGAGTCAGTCCCGAACTGCGCGCAAGCTGGCGTGCTCGGCGTTTTGCCTGGCATTATCGGGATGCTCCAGGCGATTGAAACGATCAAGCTGATTGTCGGCATCGGGGAACCGTTGATTGGACGCCTGGTGCACTTCGACGCGCTTAAGGTGCAATTTCGCGAGCTAAAGCTGCGGCGCGATCCGCTGTGTCCCGTTTGCGGTGAAAACCCGACAATCTTTGCGCCGATTGATTACGACCAGTTTTGCGGCGCGCGGGACGACGCAAGCGTTCCTGCGATATCGGTGCAGGAATTGAAAGGGAAAATGGCCGCTTGCGAAGCGTTCGAGTTGATCGATGTACGCGAACCGTTCGAATTTGAGATCGCACGAATCGATGGCGCGAAACTGATCCCGCTCGGTGAAATCCCCGAGCGCGCAGAGGAGCTAGACCGCGAGCAAACGCTTATCGTCCATTGTCACAGCGGTCGCCGCAGCGCACAGGCCGTGCGACTGCTGAAGCAACGGGGTTTCACCAACGTCTATAATCTTGAAGGCGGAATTGATGCCTGGTCGGACTTGATCGACCCGACCGTGCCGAAATACTGAGAGTGTTTGATTAACGGCGCGGCTTCACCTGCAGTGCTGCCGCCGGGCTGAAGCCGCGGGTTTAATCAGATTTCTTTATGGCCGCAGCGAGTTCGTCCGCGCTGGGAACGCTGTGCCATTGCGCTAGCAAATCCCCAGTTTTTCCAAATACGAACACGCAGAAATCCGTTGCTCCCGCGGACTGACCCAACTGCGAAGCTACTGTCCCGTCAAAATCGCTTACGACAAATATATCGCTTTTGGCAGCACGCGAGATTTTCTGCGCGTCATACCGCGTCTGAAGCCGTTTTGCCTCTTCACGCACCCGGTGCCGAATGAACGCAGTCGCCATCCGACGCCCTATTGTCATGTGTCTGCCGGTGAAATGAATAACGGTAATCATTCTGTAAGTCGGTTTGCCGAGACAAAAATCAGGAACACGGTCACCCACTGTGCGCGCCTGTTCGCGATCCGCAGGTGTCGTCAACACGACGATGGTGACGTGTCCATCTGCCGTGGAAAATTTATTGCCGTCGAGATCGACAAAGTTAATCGAATACGTGTTGCCGGTTGAAAGCGTGCCACGCACGGGCGCAGCGGGAAGGATGAGCGCCGGCGCCAGTGATAAAAAGATTTGAAGTGCACGCACGCTCACAAGTAAGCAAATTGCCGAGAATGCGCTGCACTGACAAGCCTCGGCCTCGCCGCTCCCGTTCTTTTTCACTGTGGCCCGCATCTGTGAATCTGAGCTGGCTTTGCCTCTCGCTGCTTTTCATTTGCGGGGTAGCTGGGTGCGATCGAGTAGGCAATTCCCGTTACGCTCAGCTGATGCAGGACGCAGACAATAAATCAGCCCAGGGCGATTTCGAACGAGCGGTGAACCTCTATGAAGCCGCACTCGATGACAGCTCACGAGGTGCCGAGGTCCACTACAAACTGGCTCTTGTTTACGATGACAAGCTCAACGATCCCGTGGGCGCCCTGCATCATTTCAAGCGCTATCTCGCGCTAAGTCCAAACGGGCCGCATGCAAAAGACGTCAAGGATTCGATCAAGCGCGACGAGATCACCGCGCTCACGGCGTTGTCCAGCGATTCCGTCATCACTCGGGCGGAAGCGGCGCGGTTGCGCAATGAAAATCTAACGCTCCACAAAGAAATCGAAGAGCGCGCAGCATCACGAACGGCATCACAGAAGTTGGAAGGAAACGACTCTAGGAAAGCCGGACCAAAGAGAGCAGGCCAAACCTATGTTGTGCAGTCGGGCGACACGCTCGTCTCGATTTCGCGAAAGTTTTATAAATCGCCGAAACGTTGGAAAGCCATCCTTGAAGCGAATAAGAAGAATATTCGCGATCCAAAGGACCTCACGATCGGTCAGACGCTGGTAATTCCATAACAACCCTGTAGCGCAGATCGTTGATGTCCGGACCGAAGCAGCTACTTCAAGCGCCACGGGCATCACCGATGCAAGCTACAACGTCACTCTTCTATTCCGATCAACTCGCGTTGCCAGGGAACCAGCAAGGCGGTTGCCCGCGCAGAATCAGCTGCAATCGCCTCGAGGGCGCCGCGGGATGCAATGAACGATGGCTCCAACCCAAGTTGCGCAGCTGCTTTGTCGCGCCGTTCGCGCAACTGATCGGCGCGTCGACGCATTTCCTCGGTCGGCCGAGAACCGGAGGGGCGGCGCATAACCGGCCACTCTGATTGCGGCGATTGTAACGCAATTTTTGCTGCTTCGCGGAACGTCTGCCGCCGGCGAGCGAAGAAGTGTTTGTAGTCGGGAACGTGTCCCGAAGTGAAACTTTCCGCCGCTTTCAAGAGCTCGTGGTTCTGTAAAATATGAAATGGCGGTCTATCTGCGAGTTCTGCTTCTGTTTCCCGCCATTGCCACAGCGCGCGCAGAACTGCTCCCGTACGCGGATCGAGCGCGCCGACTCCTGCGATGCGCCAAAGTGCATCTTGGATGCGTTCGCGCTCAGCGGCGGCTAGCTCGATGGCACGCCTACAAGATTGCTGAAACCAATCACGGCGGTGAACACGCTCCAGCTCTTCCTCTAATTTTGCGGCAAGCGGCAACAAATAATGCACGTCGTCCACTGCGTATTTCAGCATCCGCGGCGGCAGCGGTCGTAGCGCCCAGTTTGCCTTTTGCGAATGTTTGTGAAGCTCGACACCGAAGAAGCGCTTCACCAACGCACCCAGACTGAATTCGCGAATCCCAAGCAACCGCACAGCAATCACTGTGTCGAAGATTCTGCTCGCCGTGAAATTCAAGCCGCGCCGGAGCATCCGCAGATCGTAATCGGCGGCGTGCAAAACAATTTCTCTCGGTTCTAACGCCTGGCGCAGCGGTTCCAAATCGAGATTGCCCAACGGATCAACAATGAAATCGCAAACCGACTGGACAGTCATTCCGCGCGAAGGCGAGAAATTCGGTAACGCTACCTTTGAGGCAGTTCCGCCGGATCCTTCGACGTTGCTCAGGATGACGGCAGATGGCGCGCTGATTTGGACCAAACAAAGTTTTTCTCGGTATGAATGCAGGCTGTCTGCCTCAGTATCGAGGGCGACGCGATCAGCCGCCTGGATTTGCCGAATCAATTCGGCCAACTGCCGCTCCGACGCGATCACATCGTGTGAAGCAGATCTTGCGAGTGCCATCTCTCTCACCGCAGTCCGCTCAGGAGCAATTCGGCGTTCGTTTTGGTCGCCTGCAGGTTATCGATGAGTTTTTCCATCGATTCGAGCGGAGGCAACGCGGCCATTGTTTTGCGCAACATCAGCACGCGCTCCCATTCCTCTGGATGATAAAGCAATTCCTCGCGTCTTGTAGCCGAGCGCATCGGGTGAATCGCCGGATAAAGTCTTTTCTCCTGCAGCCCACGGTCGAGATGCAATTCCATGTTCCCCGTGCCCTTGAACTCTTCGAAGATCAGTTCATCCATCCGGCTGCCGGTTTCGGTCAACGCCGTGGCTAGCACGGTTAGGCTGCCGCCTTCTTCCGCGTTCCGCGCCGATCCGAAAAATTTCTTGGGTTTAATCAGCGCTTTCGCTTCGACGCCGCCCGACATGATGCGTCCTTTACCCGGCTCCAGATTATTATACCCGCGTGAAAGCCGTGTGAGGCTGTCGAGCAACAGCACCACGTCACGTTTCATTTCCACGAGGCGTTTCGCGCGCTCCAGCACCATCTCCGCTACTTGCACATGGCGCTGCACGCTTTCGTCGAAGTTTGAATGATAAATCTCGCAGTCGATCTCCCGCTGCAAATCCGTCACTTCTTCCGGCCGCTCGTCTACCAGCAGCAGGATAAGAACAATCTCGGGATAATTTGCCTGAATCGCTTTCGCAATTTCCTTCAGCAAAATCGTCTTGCCCACTCGCGGCGGCGCAACGATGAGGCCGCGTTGCCCGCGACCGAGCGGCGTCAATAAATCGACCGCGCGCGCGCAAATGGAGTCCGTGTTCGGGTTCTCCAGGATAATTCTGCCCTGCGGAAATTGTGGTGTGAGCT
>JBBQRI010000142.1:0-6055 GCA_038214915.1 Chthoniobacterales bacterium | reverse complement strand
GGTCGGCAACGGATACCCGCACCGCGCCGTTCTCCCATCGAGAAGCGATGAGCAATCGGCGCTCCGAAGAATTGTAATCAGCCATCGCTTCGCAGCCGTTCAGCATCAGGTTAAGCAATACCTGTTGAAGCTGGACCCGGTCGCCGGTGACTGCGGGCAAGTTCTGCGCGAGGTCAGTATCCACAGTTACGTTTCGATTGATGAGATCGCTGCGCATTAGTTTCACGAGGTCCCGTATCACTTCGTTTACATCGACATCGTCGCAATGCTCTTGAAGTTCACCTTTTTTTAGCAGCAGGCGCAGGCCGTGGATTACTTCGCCAGCGCGTTGGTCCTGGGTTACAATGTCATTGAGGATGTCGCGTACCTCATCAAGATCGACATCGTCATGGGCCAGGAATCGCTGGGCGGCCTGAGCATTACTGAGAATGGCGGTGAGTGGGTGGGTTAGCTCGTGCGCAAGCGAGCTGGAAAGTTCCCCAAGCGCGGTCACACGCGCAAGGTGCGCCAGGTCGTGGCGCTGACGCGCTGCCTCTAACTCGGCCAGCTTCCGCTGAGTAATGTCAACAATGGAAGCCAACACGAGCGGCCCGTTGGATGTGTTGATGGGACTAAGCCCGATTTCGACCGGTACCTCGCTTCCGTCTTTGCGCCGCCCAAAGAGTTCCCGCCGCTCTGCGCCCATCGGGCGAGCTTGGGGATGGCAAATGTAACCGTGCCGAAAGTCCCGGTAGCCAGACTGGAGCCGCTCTGGAACAAGCATCTCAATCGGACGGCCAAGGAGTTCCTCGCGCGAGTAGCCGAATGTTTTCTCGGCCTGTAGATTCGCCAAAGTGATCTGGCCTTCGTGATTTACCATAATCATTGCGCTGGGGGCTGCTTCGACCACCCGGCGGAAGCGCTCTTCGCCGATCTGCAACTCCGACGCGAGATGCGCCGCTCGAACCGCGTCGTCGCATAACTGATAACCAAGCGCGACGACGATGCCCACATACGCGAAGCTGCCGAAAAACGGGGCCTGGATGATTCCCCAGACCACCAACGCGAACTGCGCCATCACCAACGCGCCGAAGAAGGTTGTAGTGCCGCCGACGATCAATGCGCGCTGCCGATCGCCCCGCCGCCAGACCGTAATCGTGGCATCAGCGAAAAATACAAGGAGCAGCAGCAAAGTTACCTGGTTGAGTAAGCTCCAAGGATTCAGAGTGCCCAGCGCAATCGAAGCCTCCTCTCCGCCCCAGGAGGCCTGCCGAAGGGCGGTAATTTCCAGGTAGTAGAGACTCGGCGTAAAGACAAAATTGATGATCAATGTCAGGGTCTTCAGGCTGCAAGCAGTCCAAGCCAGCCATGATCGCCCCGCGCGTAGATAAAGCCGGGTAAAGCCGACGAGCGAAAGAACAAGCACCCACACCGGCAGCGCCCGCCAGCGCAGGATTGCACAATATTCCTCAGACGTATCGGCACTGATTAACTGCAACTCCAATACGGCAATGAGGGCAGCAGACGCCGCGATACAGGAAAATAGCAGACGCACCAAACTCTCACGCCCTCTGCACCAAACCGCCAGATACATCACCGCAAGGGTCAAACATGCACCCACATTTATCGACCAGAAAACCGTGATCCAACTCATGGGATAGTAGCGAGAAGCTTTGAGGTTTTATTTGTTAGTTGGATCGCGAACCTAACAGAAGGCCATTTGCGAACGGGAAACCGAGACACAAATGCGAATCTCTTGATCCGGGGCAGCTTGATAATTCCTCTTTCGTTAAAAATTCCCCGTTTAAACATCTTCTCCGAAAACTGCGAAGAGAAGTTCTCAGGAAATGAACAATTCTCTTCTCGTCCATTGTTCACCTGCTCCCCCGGAAATAGCGGAATGAAGTTCTTAAAAGAATTCCGCTTCGGCCAAAAATTCGAATGAGTTGCTTGCCTAGGTTTAAACACCTGTGTCGTAAGTGGCGCGGATTTTTATCGAGTTTGAACGCTTTGTAAAGAAAAAATCCGTGGGCTTCCGAGTAGGGGACACCCCTGAACTTTTGGCGTAAAAACCCCTAGGGGGTTGTGTGAACAGCCGTGAACAGATCAGGGATTTTCGTCGGGAAAATACTTCTTAAGAACTGCGTTACTTCCGTTAAAATCGTTACATTGTTGTGTCGTTACGTGTTTCTTTTGTCTAGGTAAGTTTCCCGATCTGGGTCGTAGCGATGCTTGTGCCCAGCACCGAATTCATGGCTAGGCGTCTCACACAGACGCCTCTACACAACGGAGGATTCTTTGAATCAGGAAAGCAGGAAATGAGGAAACGGCGAAAGAGGGCTTCCTGCGTATGTTGAAACTCGCTCGGTTCCCGCCTCGCTTGGTCGCCGCGGCGAACCCTTACCTTCTATCTCGGAAATCCCTTTCCTCGATTGAAACTCGTTCGGCTCCCGCCTCGCTCGGCGCTACCCATCGCGCCTTGGGGCGAATGCCCCAGGCCAAAGCTGATTGCGCGCCTTTGGCGCTTAGCCGGCAAGATGCCTGCGCTCCGCTCACAACCCTGTTGGACAATCGATAAATTCCCATGGCACCCTGAATCGTTTCGACAGATGTGCGGCGAGCGCTCTAACGCCGAATACTTCCGTCGCGTAATGTCCGCCGAGGAGGAGATTCACACCGCCTTCGTCCGCGGCAACTGCCGCCCAGTGCGGCGCTTCACCGGTAATGAATGTGTCGATTTCTTCGTCTGCGACCCGGTAAATTTCCGAGCCCGCGGCTCCGGTCACAACGCCTATCGCGCGCGTCTGTTTCGGACCGAAACCGAAAACTTTTACCGGCCCATTTAACGCCTTTTGTAATTTGCGAACGAGTTCACTGCGCGGCAGCGATGCGCGGATTTTTAAGCCGACCGGCTGGCCCTTTTCTTCCAGGAACGGTTGCGCGGATTTTAGTCCGAGCGCGGCGACGAGCTGTGCGTTATTGCCGACCCGTGCATGGATATCCAGAGGGAGATGCGCGCTATAAAGTGCGACGTCGTTTTCAAATGCGATCCGCAGTTGCCGGCGCAACGCGCCTTGTATCGGCTGTAATCCAGGCCAGAACAAACCGTGATGCACGATCAAAAGATCGACGTCGTGTTTTGCAGCGTCGGTCAAAACGCGCGTCGAAACATCAACCGCCGCACCGATGCGTGTGACCCGGCCGGAATTTTCGATCTGGAGACCGTTAAGCGCATTGTCCCAATCACCCACGTCGCGAATCCGCAAAAAGCGGTCGGTATAACTGACAATCTCGGAAAGGGAAGGCATGATGACGACTTAGTTTGTCGTGCCGTCACCGTACAAGACCCGCCTCTCCCTTTGCAAGGGAGAGGATTGAGGGAGGTGAGGGTTGCGACAAAGGCCGTTCCTCCAACGCGAACCAGATTGCTTTCAAAACGCTGTCCAGTTCATAGCGAACTTGATGGTTCCAACACCTCAGCACAGCGACTCCGTGATCAGCGAGCACATTCGAACGCCTTCGATCGCGAATTCGACGCAACTGATAATTATGCCCGCCACCATCTAGTTCGATTGCCAGCTTTGCCTCCGGAGAATAGAAATCGATTATGTAGCAGCCAAGCGGATTCTGACGGCGAAATTTGTATCCCGCAAAATTTCGATTACGGGGATGCCGCCAGAGAGTGCGCTCGAGTGTCGGTCGCCTTTTTTCGCAATATGCGAGCGCGGTTCACGAAATGTCACTCTAGCGGCCAAAACTGATTCTGGAAAGGCGGACGAAGAACCCCCTCACCTCAATCCTCTGCCCGCAAGCGGGGCGAGGCGGTTGGTTGCAGCCTCTACACCGTTACCGCGAAAATCATCACGCGCCCCTCGATCCCGCGGACTTCCTGCGGCGACAGTTCCTCGAACTTGAACGAGTCACTTGCTCGATTGCGCACGGCTTCGGTAACGAGCAAGATTCTGCCGACGGTCTTCGTAAGGCCTTGTATGCGCGATGCGACGTTCACGGTGTTTCCAATCGCAGTGAATTCCAGCCGTTGCGGCGAACCGACGCTGCCCACAATCGCCGGGCCGGAATGAATTCCGATTCCAATTTGGATCGGCGCGCGTCCCTTCGCTGCAAGCTCGTCATTCAAACCTTTGACCGCGCGCAAAATTTCGCACCCTGCCGACACAGCATCTCGGGCATGATTCGAACCCGAGTCGCCTGCGCCGAAGATCGCCATGAAACCGTCTCCCAAATATTTGTTGACCATGCCGCGATGTTCCTCCTCAACCGCGCACACGCTTATGCGGAAAAAATCATTCATGATTTCCACGATTTCGGAGGGCGGCGACGCGCTCGCACGGGCCGTCCACGACCGCATATCGACGAACATGACGGTGATTTCTTCTTCGACGCCGCTCAATCCCGGGTCGCGCGCAAGGATGCGTTCCGCCGCGCGTCTGCCTACGTGCAAGCCGAAAGTCTGCCGCAATTTCTCTTTATCCCTGAGCTCGCGCACCATCTGGTCGAATTCACAGAGCAACCTGCCAAATTCATCCGCGCGCCGGGCGCCTGCACGGCCAAGATCGACGGCCAAGTTTCCGCGCGAAACCGCGTCGGCTGCGCTGCGCAGTTGATCGATGGGTTTCGCCACGAGTCGGCTCATCATCAGCGCGGTGAAAATTCCGAACGCAATGCCGATTACACCGACGAAAACGGCGAGCCATGCGGCGTTCGTTGCCGGCGAATGCGGCGCCAAAACTAACAATAAAAGCGACGCGATCGGACAGATTGACGCCGAAACCGCCCACACGATTCCGCGGCCGCGCAGTGATAACGTGAAGATGTTCGGCGTGCGATCGGCACGTTCGTCTCGAAAGAAGACCGGAAACAATCCCCACTGGCTTGCAAGCTCCACCAGGAAGAATGAATGCGTGACCGCGATGAAACCCGAGACACAAAAAGAAATTGGCAGATGCCAGAGCAAGCGCGGATCCAACGGATTTTGGACTTGTAGCAGCGCGCCAGTGAAAACCGGTATGCACAAGAACCAGGCGAGGCCGCAAATCGCCGCTGCAAACCAGGGCAAATGAATCAATCGCCGGCGCGCCTGCGTGAGTTCGTGTAGCGGCGGGCTCTGATCGCCGGCTTCCGTCTGAAGCCGATGAAACAGATCCCGAAACGAAAAAATTCGTTTCACCCACAGATAGACCCCGATGGGATAAACAACAGCGTTGTAAACGATAACCGTGGCGAAGAAACGTTGTCGTAACGCCGGCGTGAACATTGGCTCAATAACCGTCGCGTTGTACCAAATGTTGAACGCACTTCCGAGGATTTGCGGAATCACCGGCGCCAGGGCTGTGAGCAAGAGCCCGTAACGCGCGCGAAGTGCACTGCTTTCAATTTCGTGGGCCACAAGATCGATCTCCTTTGATCTCTATCTAACTTGGCGCGCGAAATCCCAAATCCCAAGTTCCAAATCCCAGGCAAATCTCAACGTTTCAACAAAGAGTTATGAGACCGCGGATAAAGCGGATGGCACGGATGACGAAGGAGTCCTGCTTTTCATCCGTTGAATCTGCGTAATCCGTGGTCAATCCTTTTTGAGATTTGGCTTTTGGGATTTGGAGCCTGCTGCCTTCGGCAGTGTCCATGGCCGAAAATAATCCAGGAGGATTAACCGACTGCGATTCTGCTGCGCAGACTCGCGTTGCACAAAAGGAAAATCGGTCAACGGCCCAAATTGAAATCCGGCGCTCAACGGCCGGAAGAAATCGTCCTGATGACTCGGTAAAACATATCGTGGCTGTAGGCGTGTGAGCGCTGCGGCCAGTCGTGCACGCGAATCGGGCAATGCCATGCCGAGGATTGCAAGGTCCACGGGCTCGTTAGGCGGCAACTGCGCCGGTGTTCCTCCGGAGTCGATGTAAATGCACTGGCCATTTACCTCGATCAAAAACGCAAGCGCTTCCCCGCAGATCCAGTCGGCGGCGCGTTGCGGCTCACCCGCCTGTGAACCCGTTTGATCAAATGGCACTTTGCCGAACAGCCGATCGTGTGTCGCGGATAACACGCGAATTTTCCA
>JBBQRI010000141.1:0-6097 GCA_038214915.1 Chthoniobacterales bacterium | reverse complement strand
CGCTGTTTGATCGTAATTTTCTCCGGCAGTGACGTGGCCGGCAGCGCTAGAGTCCCATTTCAACGGATGCCGATCTTTCCAACGGGAGCGTTGCTGTAAATACATGTCCCCGACTTGGTTGAAAATGAGGATATGAACGGCGCGATGCCGCAAGTTATTCCCATGCACTTCAGAGCGGCTCGCGTAGCCTCGGATTCGGTCATTCTTATCGACCACCGGGAACCGCTCGTTGGGCGTCGAGCAGGCCTCTTGGCACGGAGGCGGCGCGATGCAATTCGCAAGAGCGATCCATTGCAGCAGTGATAATTCCTCTGCTCGTGCTTGCGGATCGATGTTCAGACAGTTCGCGAGCGCGTTCCAGTCGCGAGCGTATTCCCGCAGTAGTTTTCGGAGCTGCTTTCGTCTCTGAGAAAACCCGATCCGGATCAATTTCAAAAGCAACTCATCGTCGTGCTCGGGCAATTCGAGAGGATCACGCGGCTCGAGTCGCACTACTGCGGAATCGACATCAGGCCGGGGGAAAAAAACGGTTGGAGGAACGCTGCGCAGATATTTCACGCGATGATGCAATTCGACGCGCACCGTCAACGCCCCGTAATCATGGGTACAAGGTGATGCAGAAAGACGCATGGCCATCTCCTTCTGTAATGTCAATAGACACAACGAGATAGGACTTGGGCGTTCGAGGAATTTCAAGAGCAGTGGACTCGAAATATTATACGGCAAGTTGCCAATCAACTTCACCCGGCGATGCGCGAAAAGAACGCGTGCATCGAACTTCAGCGCATCAGTGTTGACAATTTTAAGTCGCTCGTCGCTAAACCGCGAACGCAAAAATTTTGCAAGTCGGGCATCCTTTTCGATCGCCAGAACGTATGCGCCTTTTTCGAGAAGAAACCTGGTTAACGCGCCCAAGCCGGGTCCGATCTCGACGACATAATCTGCTGGAGTGACTCGCGCCTGATCGACAATCCAGCGAGCAAGATTTTGATCGTGCAGAAAGTTTTGACCGAGAGCTTTGGCCGGCCAGACGCCTATTTCCTTAAGCGTCTCGCGTATCTCTGAAAGCTTCATAGGCGCGGAGCGCGCCCCACACGACAGCAAGGGAAAATCCTAGTCCTGTTCACAAAATTCTGTGAATAAAATGCGCCGAAACGGCGAACTTGTTCACAAGTTATTCACGCACGTTTCTAGCGGTGCCAAACGTAACAAATCCGACGCGCGTAATCGCCCACGAGGCGTTCCCTATTCATGCGATGGCAACGCCCGACGCGACCGTTTTCTTCGGCTCTTTAGGTACGTCTGTTTCGCCTCTTTCAGGGAAGCGCCTTCTAGAAAGTAAGCGCTCGCGGCGCGACCGATCGCATACGTGCCCGCGCCCGCGACCATCCCGCAAACCACGTTACCCCACCCCGGGAAAAACTTCAGCATCGCGCGCGTCCCTTCGCGGAGGAGCATGCCCACACCGACGTTTGCTCCCAGTGCGGCGATGAACTCAGTCGCAGCCCGCAGGCTTCGTTCCCTGCCACTGATGTACATGATTCCTGAGACCATCAACACTTGCAGCGCGGTGAGAACCGGCAGGTCTGCCAATGGAATCGGTTGCGCGCCGATTGCGGCGCAAATCGCGGTCGTCGATTTTATCAACATTTGCGCGACATGAAGCTGCGCATGGCGATCGCGCGAGATGCGAATCATCTCGATCTTCGCCTGGTTCGGCAACTCCGCCGCAAGTAGCGACATCAACCGCTGCGTTTCTGCGGATTGCCCGTCAGTGATGCGAACTACGCTCAGCAAACGATCACGGACACCCGGCTGCGCATCGAGCGCCTGTTCCAATTCCGTCACTCGTCTCGCAGCCCCCAGCGAAAGACCGATGATTTTCGTCTCGCCCGTCGGGACGGCGATGGGTTCATTCAAATTCGATTCGCCGTCGTCGAAAAAGAAAACGATATCGGCAGGTTCGCGTCTGAGGTCGTCTTGAATTTGCGTTTGGGCAGAATCGCCGGCGTCGCGCGCGTCCAGAATCGAGACGGTTCCGCGACCGGGAATCGTCCATTCGGTCCAACGATGCACCGGCGTAAGGGTCACATTCATGCCCTCGTGGGAGTCCGGAGCGAAAAGCACATCGATGATTTCTGGCATTGACTTTTTGCTCGACCCGATGAAGAGAAATCGCGGTCGCCGCTGCTGGAGGAACAATTGCTTTAGCGGTATCAATTCACGCAGCACTGGCCGTCGAATTTTTTCGGGAAGTTTGCCTGCCAATCCTTCCAGGCGCTCCGCAATTTGAACGAGAGTGGTTTGATTCATTGGTGAAAATGAAATCCGAATGACGAATCGCTGCCCTGCGATTATAAGCGTAACATGAATTTGAACATCGAAATACTTTCGAAAGCAGCGGATCAGGCGGGCGGTTTGTGCATGGACGCGGTGCAAGCCTCGCAATCAGGGCATCTTGGGCTGCCACTCGGTTGCGCGGAAATTGGCGCGGTGCTTTTTGGTCATGCTCTGAGATATAATCCGGACCAGCCTCGCTGGATCAATCGCGATATCTTCATACTCTCCGCCGGGCACGGCAGCATGTTCCTTTACGCCTGGCTGCACATGAGCGGCTACGACTTGCCGATGTCGGAAATCGAACGCTTCCGGCAACTGCATTCCAAAACGCCGGGACATCCCGAATTTGGCGAAACGCCCGGAGTGGAATGCACCACCGGACCGCTCGGTCAGGGTGTCGGCAACGCGGTTGGCATGTCCGTGGCAACGAACATGGCTGCGGCGCGGTTCAACACCGATGAGCACAGAATTTTCGATCAGCACGTGGTTTGCTTGTGCAGTGACGGCGACATGCAGGAGGGCGTCGCATCCGAGACGTGCGCGCTCGCCGGCGTTTGGGGCCTCGACAATCTGATTTTTATTTACGATTCCAATGCCGTTACGCTGGACGCCCCGGCAAAGGACACGCAGTGCGAGGACACGGGCCAGCGGATGAAGGCGTACGGCTTTGATGTCCAGGAAGTCGACGGCCAGGACATGCAACAGTTTCTCGACGCGTTCGACGTCGCCAGGCGCCGCGACAACGGTAAACCGCAGTTCATCATCGCGCATACGCTGGTCGGAAAAGGCATTCCCGAAGTCGCGGGCACGTACAAAGCGCACGGCGAAGCGGGCGCGAAATTCGTCGATGCAGCCCGCAAGGCGCTCGGATTGCCAGACGAGCATTATTTCGTGTCGAAAGATGTGTACGACTATTTCGCCCAGCACAAAAAGACACTCCTCGCTGAGTATGATCGCTGGGAAAAAACTTACGATGCGTGGCGGGCGAAAAATCCCGACAAAGCGAAGCTGCTCGATGATGGCCTCACACGAAAAGTGCCGGCTGATCTCATGTCGAGGATCCCGGAGTTTCCGAAGGACGCGAAACTGGCGACTCGCAAGGCGGGCGGCGAAGCGTTGCAACCGATCGCGCAGGCGATGCCGTTGCTCATGAGTGCCAGCGCCGACTTGTACGGATCGACAATGAATTACATTAAGGATGGCGGGGATTTCTCACGCGACAATTTCGCCGGCCGTAACGTCCGTTTCGGCATTCGTGAGCACGGCATGTGTGCGATCCTCAACGGCATCTCATATCACGGGTTGTTCCGCGCCTCGGGCGCGACTTTCGCGGTGTTTACCGATTATTGCCGTGGTGCCATTCGGCTGAGCGCATTATCGAAGCTGCCGAACGTTTACATTTTCACGCACGATTCGATCGGTGTAGGCGAAGACGGTCCGACGCATGAACCTGTAGAGACCGTCAGCTCGGTTCGTTTGATACCGAACATCGACGTGATTCGGCCGGCTGATCCGGAAGAAACCGCGGGCGCATTTGTCGCCGCGATGCATCGAACGGACGGCCCGACGTTCCTCGCGCTCACGCGTCAGGCCGTTCCGATGTTAAACGAAATCGATGTAAATCTGCGTCGTGAAGGGGTGCTGCGCGGCGGTTATATCGCGAAAGAGGAAACCGGCAAACTCGAACTGATCATCCTTTCGTGTGGAAGCGAATTGCAGCATGCGCTCGCCGCGGCGAAAGCGCTGGGCGACGGCGTCCGCGTCGTTTCCATGCCGTGCTTTGAAAGATTCAACCGCCAGCCGCAGAAATACCGTGAAGAAGTGTTGCCTAACGAATGCCGTAAACGCGTCGCGATCGAAGCCGGCGTGACGGAGATTTGGTACGAATATGTCGGTCTCGACGGAAAAATCATCGGACTGCACCAATTCGGTCTGAGCGCACCCGGGCCCGAAGTGATGAAAGAACGCGGCATCGACGCACAACACGTGATCGACGCAGCGAAATCGCTGAGGTAGAGGCGATTGCCCTCAATCGCCTGCTCCGGATGCGACGAGATACGCCGGGCGGTTCAGGTGAACCGCCCCTACCCTAGAACGCTTCTTCTGGTTCGCTCACGTTGCGGGCGCGAGTTTCGAAGCGTGTGTATTCCTTCAGGAATGTGAGCGGAATTTCGCCGACTGGGCCGTTGCGCTGTTTAGCGATGATCAACTCGGCTTCGCCGGCTTTTTCCACGCGCGCCTCCTCGTCTTCCTCGTACAGCTCGGGCCTAACGAGTAACCCGACCAGGTCCGCATCCTGCTCGATCGAGCCAGATTCGCGCAGATCGCTCAACCGCGGTTTGCCGCCGGTACGCTGTTCTGGTTGCCGGTTCAATTGCGCCACCACAATGACGGGAATTTTCAATTCTTTCGCCAAAGCTTTGAGCCCTGCTGAAATTTCCGAGATTTCGAGCTGGCGATTATCCTGCGCGCGCCGCGAAGTTGACCTGAGCAATTGCAAATAATCCACGATGATGAGGCTCACATCCTGCTGCGCCTTCAGCCGGCGTGCTTTTGCCCGAAGTTCCAGAATGCTGAGGCTGGCGCTGTCATCGATAAAGATTTTGGCCTCCGCCAATTTTGACGCTGCGGCAGTCAGGCTCGGAAAATCGCGCTCGCCCAAAAAGCCGTCGCGCACTCTTTGCAGGTTTACGCGCGCTCGGGAGCAAAGCATTCGTTGCACGAGTTGCTGACTGCTCATTTCCAAGCTAAACACGGCGACGGGCAGCTTTTCGCTGATCGCCACAAATTCGGCAATGTTCATGGCGAGCGCGGTTTTTCCCATGCTCGGACGCGCTGCAATCACGACCATTTCCGAAGGATGCAGGCCGCTGGTCATGCGATCGAACTCGACGAAACCGGTTGAGATTCCGGTGATACTGCCTTTGCGTTCGTAAAGCTTCTCGATCGTCTCGATCGCTTGCATCGCGTGGTCTTTCATCGAGAGCATCTGGCCTTTGAACCGATCTTCGCCGACGTCGAAAATCTTCTGTTCCACTTCGTCCAGCAGGCTGTCGACCTCGTCCTGCTCTTCGTACGCGCGGCGGACACTCTCGGTGGCGGCGGAAATGATCTGTCGCAGAATGTATTTGTCGCGAACGATCTCCAGATAGTACTGCACGTTGGCCGAGGTCGGAACGAAGGTGAACAGGTTGGTGACGGCTGCCGCACCGCCGACGCTGTCGAGTATATTTCGATCGCGCAGAACTTGTGTGAACGTGATCAGGTCGATCGCCTGTCCCGCGTTCCAAAGTTCGACAAGAACATCGTAGATTGTCCGATGCGCAGGGACGTAAAAATATTCTCCGTTAATCTTCTCGACGCATTCCGCGATCGTTTCACGTGGGGAGATGAGCATTGAACCGAGAACGCCCTGTTCCGCTTCCACGCTGTGCGGCGGCGTTCGGTGAACATCCTGCGCAGAACCTGTTGGCGAAATGGGAACAACTTTTTCGCCGCTTCGCGCCGCCGAACCTCGGCCAGCGCCATTTCCCGCTTTACGAGGCTTCTCTCCTGTCCATGCGGACGGTGGAGTCGCCATTTATTTCTCGTCGTGTTTCGGCTGTTCTGTTTTCCTGGGGAAAATTCGACGTTTCTTCTTGTCAGGTTCTCCCGGCACAGCGGTGGGCGTCGCATCAGCCTTTGGTTCTGCTGCCGACTTCACCTGAAAGACAAGTTGCGCCGTCACATCGTGATGCAGCTTTATGGCGACCTCGTG
>JBBQRI010000140.1:0-6131 GCA_038214915.1 Chthoniobacterales bacterium | reverse complement strand
TCGCGATCAGGCAATTGGTGTTGCACGGATTTCCGACCACAAGCACGCGCACGTCGGCGGCGGCATTCTTTTGAATTGCCTGGCCTTGCCCTATGAAAATCTTGCCGTTGATCCCGAGTAGATCCTTCCGTTCCATGCCGGCCTTGCGTGGCACGCTTCCGACTAACAATGCCCAGTTCACGTCGCGAAAACCTTCATTGAGATCGGCCGTCGGTACCACCGATTCAAGAAGTGGGAACGCGCAGTCGTCCACTTCCATGACGACGCCTTCGAGCGCGCCGAGCACAGCTGGAATTTCGATCAGATGAAGTTTGAGCGGCTGATCGGGCCCAAACATTTGCCCGGAGGCGATGCGAAATAGAAGCGCGTAACCAATGTGCCCAGCCGCGCCGGTCACGGCGACTTTAATCGGAGTTTTCATGGTGCAATTAGCCATAACCATAATGTTGAGAGCAAGCGATTCCTCCCGCCTTCGCTAATGGCCACGGCGTGGCAGGCAACTTCGCTCGGAATGACAGCATGCAAATCAGCGGTAGATTTCTAGTGCGATGTATCCGGGCAAATTAAGCAAGATCATCAACCTTTTTGAATCGCTGCCGGAAGATGAGCGGCGCGAAACGCTCGTTTCGTATGCAGACAATGCGAAAGGGCAGGATCCGCGTGAAGGCGAGAATTTTGATCTCGTCGACGTTCGTAAAGATGAGGAATGCACGGACACAGTCGGGGTTTACCTGCACGTGGATGAAAGCGGGAAAGCGCATATCCGAATGACGCTTGGCCCGGAAGTGCAAACGCTCACTCGCGCGATGACGGCGATTCTTTGCAAGGGGCTCGACGGCTCGACGCCGCAGGAGATTCTGGATCTGCCGAGTGATTTTGTGACGCGCGTCGTGGGCACGGAACTGGTGCGACTTCGCAGCCAGACAGTGTATTACGTCCTAACGCGGATAAAAAGCGTCTGCAAAGTTTGGCTAGACCGCCAGCGCATGGCGGAGGTGGCGTAGCACAGGTTCGGCAGCGTGAATCTGTCCGGCGGGCCGGACACCACGCTTTGTCACGTTTCTCGCGTGACGCAAAGCCAATTTCGTTTACCATCCCCGCTGGCGCAGATGCCGCGAAATAACGAGCTTAGGAAAATTCTTCTGATCGGCTCCGGTCCAATCGTGATCGGGCAGGGCTGCGAATTTGATTATTCCGGCGTGCAGGCGTGCAAGGCACTGCGCGAAGAAGGCTACGAGGTGGTGCTGGTGAATTCGAATCCAGCCACCATCATGACGGATCCGGAATTCGCCGATCGCACTTATGTCGAGCCGATCACGCCCGAAGTGATCGAGGCGATTATGGAGCGTGAAAAGCCGGACGCGATTTTGCCGACCCTCGGCGGTCAGACTGCGCTCAATGCGGCAATGGAATTGAATCGCAACGGCGCGCTGGCGCGGCATGGCGTGAAATTAATCGGCGCCAACGCGCAGGCGATCGCAAAAGGCGAAGACCGTCAATTGTTCAAGGAAGCCATGTTGCGTATCGGGCTCGACGTGCCGCGCTCTGGCATAGCGCGTTCACTTGCGGATCTCGATCGCATCGTTGACGAGATCGGAACATTTCCGCTGATCATTCGTCCGGCATTCACGTTGGGCGGTGCTGGCGGCGGGATCGCTTACAATCGCGAGGAACTCGATGAGATCGCTGCGCGCGGTCTCGATCTTTCGCCAGTGCGCGAAGTGTTGATCGAAGAATCGCTGGTCGGCTGGAAAGAATTCGAGATGGAAGTCATGCGCGATCGAATGGACAACTGCGTGGTTGTTTGTTCGATTGAGAATCTCGATCCAATGGGCGTGCATACGGGCGACTCCATTACTGTCGCGCCCGTGCAAACGCTCACCGACAAGGAATACCAAATGATGCGCGACGCCGCGTTTGCCGTCATTCGTGAGATTGGCGTCGAGACCGGCGGATCGAATATTCAGTTTGCTGTTCACCCTGAAACGGGCCGCATGGTGGTGATCGAAATGAATCCGCGCGTGTCGCGTTCCAGTGCGCTGGCATCGAAAGCGACCGGTTTTCCGATTGCAAAGATCGCGGCCAAACTCGCAGTCGGCTTTACGCTCGACGAGATTAGAAACGATATCACGCGCGAAACGCCGGCCTGCTTTGAGCCGACGATTGATTACTGCGTGGTCAAAGTGCCGCGGTTCACATTTGAAAAATTTCCGCAGGCAGACGCGACGCTCACAACGCGAATGAAAAGCGTCGGAGAAGCGATGGCGATCGGACGCACGTTTAAAGAAGCGTTGCAAAAAGCGCTGCGCAGCCTGGAGATCAAACGCTTCGGCTTGTTAGGTGACGGCGCAGATAGAGATGTCGATCTTGAAACACTGCGATTGAAGCTGGCGATCCCGAATGCCGAACGAATCTTCTACATCGCGCAGGCACTTAAAAAAGGCGCCTCGATTGATGAAGCTTATGAGCTTACGAAAATCGACAAGTGGTTTTTGCGCAACATCGCTGAGCTCGTTGCGGAAACGGAATGCTTGAAGACGAAGACATTCTCGCGCGCAAAGAAATTTGGTTTCTCCGACCGACAATTGGCAGTCGCGCGAGGTGCTTCGGAAAGCTCAATTCGATCCAAGAGAAAAGCTGAAGGAGTTGCACCCACGTACCGCCTCGTGGATACGTGCGCGGCAGAGTTTGAAGCGTACACGCCTTACTACTATTCGACGTATGGCGACGAGAATGAGCGACGCGACAGCGGCAAACGAAAGATAATGATCCTGGGTGGCGGACCGAACCGGATCGGCCAGGGCATTGAATTCGATTACTGCTGTGTGCATGCCGCGTTTGCCCTGCGCGAGCTCGGATTCGAGACGATCATGGTGAACTCGAATCCGGAAACCGTTTCGACTGATTACGACACGAGCGACAAACTTTATTTTGAGCCGCTCACGCTCGAGGACGTACTCAACATTTACGATCAGGAACAACCGGAAGGCGTGTTTGTCCAGTTTGGCGGCCAAACGCCACTGAATCTCGCCAGTGGTTTAAAAGCGGCAGGTGTGCCCATTCTTGGGACGCAAACCGAAAGCATCGAGACTGCGGAAAACCGAAAACTATTCGCGGCGATGCTGGACAAACTTGGCTTGCGCCAAACGCCCAACGGATCGGCCACAAGCGCCAAAGAGGCCGTGGCGATAGCGAAGAAAATTGGCTATCCGGTGCTCGTTAGGCCAAGCTTCGTTCTGGGCGGGCGCGCGATGGAGCTTGTCTATACAGAGACGGATCTCAGACGTTACATGACAAGCGCTATTGAAGTGACGCCTGATCGGCCGGTGCTGATCGATCGCTTTCTCGAGGACGCCATTGAGGTCGATGTCGATTGCATCTCCGACGGCGAGACGGCCGTGATCGGCGCAATCATGGAGCACATCGAGGAAGCGGGCATCCACAGCGGTGACAGCGCATGCGTGATCCCGACGTTCTCCCTGTCACAAAAAGTCCTAGACGAGATTTCATCCGCGACGAAAGCAATGGCGCGCGAGCTGGATGTGCGCGGTCTGATGAACGTGCAATTCGCGGTGAAGGGCGATGACGTTTACGTGCTGGAAGTGAATCCGCGCGCGTCGCGTACTGTGCCGTTCGTCAGCAAAGCGATCGGCGTGCCACTGGCAAAACTGGCCGCCAAAGTGATGACGGGAATCTCATTACGCGAACTCGGATTCACGAAAGAAATCGTGCCGAAACATTTCTCGGTGAAAGAAGCGGTGTTTCCATTTCTGCGCTACGAGGGTTTGGATATTTCTCTCGGGCCGGAAATGAAATCGACGGGCGAGGTGATGGGCATCGACGTCGATCTGGGCCTTGCGTATGCGAAATCGCAGATGGCCGCGCCGCCTCCTTTACCGAAAGGCGGAAGAGTCTTCGTCAGCGTCAAAGATGCCGATAAGGAAGCGATCATTCCCGTCGCGCGTGAATTTCTCAAACTGGGTTTTGAGATTGTTTCCACCAGCGGCACGGCAGAAGCGCTGACCGAAGCAAAAATCAAAGTGACCAAGGTTTTCAAGATTCACGAGGGACGTCCGAACGTACTCGACCGCATCAAGAACGGTGACATCAATTTCATCATCAACACGCCAAGCGGGAAAATTCCGCGTGAGCACGAAGTGGTCATTCGCAACGCCGCACTCGCGGCAAAAATTCCGATTATGACGACAGTCCGCGCAGCACTGGCCAGCGCGAATGGAATCCGCTCACTGCAAAAACGAAAAATCCAAGTGCGCACTTTGCAAGAATATCATTGTAGCGGCGGTCTCTGACCATCGATCGTTCGGATTTGCGGCGGTCCGAGACCGCCGCTACAGGAGGGAATGAAGTTGCCGATCTTAATGTTGTTGTTAGTAGGCGCGGCGGCCTTTGCTGCCGACGAAAAGAAAGAAGAAAAAAGTCCCATGAATTCATCCAACGAAGTGGCCGTGATAAAGACGAGTGAAGGCGACATGGTGTTGCAGTTTTGGACTGATGCCGCACCAAACACGATCGAGAATTTCAAGAAACTGGCGCGCCAGGGCTTTTACGACGGGACGATTTTCCACCGGATCGTCAAAGAATTCATGATCCAGGGCGGCGACCCGAATTCGAAAGATCCGACAAAAGAGAACAGCTACGGGCAAGGCGGCCCCGGATACAACATCAAGGCCGAGTTCAACGATCATAGTCACGACCGCGGCGTGGTTTCGATGGCGCGCGGCCCGGATCCAGACTCTGCGGGTTCGCAATTCTTCATCTGCCTCGCCCCGGTGCACCGGCTCGACCATCAATACACAACCTTTGGTAAACTGATTAAAGGCCAGGATGTGCTGGAGAAAATCGGTGATATTCCGGTCACCAGAAACAGCATGGGCGAACCAAGCAAACCGACCAAACGCGTCGTGATCGAAAGCATCAAAATCGTGCCGGCTGATTCGGTGAAGTAGCGACGAGGTCACGCTGTTGTCATTCCGAGCGAAGTCGAGGAATCTCTTGCTGATTTCAAAAAATCGAGAGATGTCTCGACTTCGCTCAACATGACAAAGATTGCATTAATTCAGATGCGCTGCGGCGTGGAGCCGGAGAAGAATCTCGCGCGCGCGATCGAATTTATTCGCGACGCGGCGAGACAAGGCGCAGAGATTGTCTGCCTGCCGGAGCTTTTTCGATCGGAATATTTTTGCCAGACAGAAGATCATAAGAATTTCGATTTGGCGGAGGAAGTGCCGGGAAAATCAACAGCCGCATTGGGAGAAGTCGCGCGGGAAACTGGCACACTAATCATTGCATCGCTTTTCGAGAGACGCAGCGCCGGCCTCTATCACAACACCGCGGCAATCATCGACGCGGATGGAAAATTGCTCGGTAAATATCGCAAAATGCATATTCCCGATGATCCCCTGTATCATGAAAAATTTTATTTCGCGCCGGGCGATCTTGGATTTAAGGCGTGGGACACTGCGCGCGGCAAGATCGGCGTCTGCGTTTGCTGGGACCAATGGTATCCGGAAGCCGCGCGACTCACCGCGTTGCACGGCGCAGAGATTATTTTTTATCCAACGGCAATCGGCTGGCATCCGAGCGAGAAAAGGGAATTTGGAAAAGCGCAACATTCCGCGTGGGAGACGATTCAGCGTGGTCATGCCATCGCAAACGGGTGCTACGTTGCGGTGGCGAATCGCGTCGGGCACGAAGCGCCCGCCGGTGGAGATGGAATTGAATTTTGGGGGCAAAGCTTCGTGTGCGGGCCGGACGGCGAAATCATCGCGAAAGGTTCTGTGGATCGCGAAGAAATCTTAACTGCGGAGATCGATTGGGCTCGCGTCAATGAGCAGCGAACCCATTGGCCATTTTTGCGGGATCGCAGAATCGACGCCTACGGCGGCATCGAAGAGCGGATGATCGACTAATTCCGGGCCCGCTGAGCATTGCACGCGAAGCTCGCGTGGCGAGGGCGCGTGTGGTCCCCGGAAACAGCCGCTGTTCGAATTCGCCCGTTGTGCTAATACGAGGGCGATGACTGCTAGCGCTGCTCAACCGAGGCGCCGACCTTGGTATCGCCCTTCGTTGACGGTGCAAATCATGATAGGGCTGGTTGTCGGCGGCGTGAT
>JBBQRI010000139.1:0-6142 GCA_038214915.1 Chthoniobacterales bacterium | reverse complement strand
CTCTTCAAGCGAAGAACCGCTCCGGCGGGAGCACCGGCTTGGGTTTGCAAATTCGGGCGACGCAATGTTCCCAGCTTTCGTGCCCGCTCAGAATCTCGATTTCCACCCGCAGAAAATAAATCGGCACTTTCAGTTCCCCGTCTGGCAGACGCGGCATGCGCACCGAGTCCTTTTCGGTAGTGACGATCATCGCCAGGTCACGGCGGATACAGCGATTGGTGAAGCTGATCAGCTCGGCCTCGGTGTAGTAATGATGATCGATGTAGCTCTTCGCCAGATCGACGTGTGCTCCGAGTTTGGTAAGCGCGCCCTCGAAACTTTCAGGGGCAGCGATCGCGCACAGGGAACCGATGAACGCGTCGCGCAACGCCTCCAGCGGCAGTTGTTCGCCCGTAAAAACATTCTGAAGATAAAGCGGTTTGTGCGCGCATTCGATAACTTCTGCGGTGCGATTGTAACGCCGGATCCGTCGCATCAGCTCGAAGTTAGGCTCGCCGGTGTTTTTCGTAACGAAAATGTAGCTGGCGCGGCGCAGATTGCGCGGCCTCTCGCGCAACGTGCCCCGGGGCAGCAGGAACTCGTTCCCAAAAGGTGCTTGTCGATCCACGAGCACCATATCCAGCCGATGCTTGAGATGGAGATATTGAAATCCGTCGTCGAGCAGCAGTGTGTCGACCTGCCATTTATCGACGGCGAACCGGCCGCTTTTCACCCGGTCTTTGTCCACCAGCACGATCACGTCTTTTAAGTTATGGGCGAGCATATACGGCTCGTCGCCGGCAGTTAGCGGATCGAGCAGCAGGGATTTGCCATCGGAAACGACCCGCGGAGGCTCGGAATCTCCGCGGAACCGGCTCCGCCAATCGCGTTTCCGCGGGACGCTCTTGTAACCGCGGCTGAGAATCGCCACTCGCCGTCCTCCGGCCTGCAAAGCGCGGGCAAACTTCTCGACAATCGGCGTTTTACCCGTTCCGCCGACAGTAAGGTTACCGATGCTGATCACGAGACATCCGAGCGTGCGTTCGCGGAAAACTCTTTTGCGATAAAAATAAAGCCGGAGTTGCACTATCCTGTCGTAAACGAACGAGAGCGCGTAAAGGATGCCGCGCAGGACTGAAGCGCGAACGCCATGACGCCGTTCGAGAACGACGTCGATCCCGAATTCTTCTAACTGTTCAAGCCGGCGGCCCATCTCAATGGTGGATTGCGGATTGATGATTGCGGACCGGCAATACCTGCGCGCCGCGGTTGTCAGCGTGTGCGATAATTGTGCGGGCGGGCGCGGCCGCAGCGCGCGCCATGGCAGTTGCGACTTTCTCGGGCGCTTGGAGCGTAACAGCCGCTATCGCGGATCCACTTCCGCTAAGAAAGGCACCGAGCGCGCCGGCTCGCTCAGCGGCCGCGATCACACGCGGAAGAAACTGAATCAGTTTCGCGCGAAATGGCTGGTGAAGGTTATCGGAAAAAGCGCCACGCATTTTTTCGTAATCCCGTGATGCAAACGCTGCGGTAATCGCACATGCGTTCGCACAGTTTTCTACAGCAGCAACACGCGATATCTTTGAAGGCAAAATTCTTCGCGCGCGTGCGGTTTCGATTTGGAGCTCCGGGACCAGGAGAACAAAATATAAGCGCGACGCGACCTCGGAGCGCTGCACAATAGCGCATGCGTGGCGCTTGCCGCGCGCAAGCGAGGAACTTCCACTACTCTGCACCACTGTGAAGCCGCCAAAGGCTGCCGGAGCAGCGTTATCAGGATGCCCTTCCGATTCGGCGCATAATCTAAAGAGGGCGAGTCGATCTAGTGGCTCGCCACTAAGTTGGTTCAGCCCAAGCAGGATGCCGAGGCGAACCGTCGCGCTGCTGCCCAGGCCACGACACCTTGGAACTTGTTCTGTAATCGAAAACGAAAACGAGAATTTGTGGCACCGCGCCTGGTCGAAAAATCGTTCTGTCGCGTCAGACACAATTCGTGGATGAGCAGATCGAGGCGTTTTGCCCCGGACGAGCGTAACGCTGTTATGAAGGCGGAGCGCGACGCCCAGACAATCGTAGCCAGGACCGAGATTGGAAGTGCTCGCAGGAACACGAACTGTAACTTGTTGCATAGTTACGCCGCCGCCACGCAGGCCGTTGGCCGGACGGCGCGCAAGTGATCGCGCCAGTGTAGCAACGTCGCGTTTCCCGGCAACCCATCCGTTGCGCTACACTAGTTTCGAACTATGCCGTGGAGTACCGAAACAAAAATGAATGTGGGATGGATTGATCCAGGCTTGCTCCGCGATTTCCAGGCAGAGGGTACTGACGCGCACCGCCTTTGCACTATTGAGGATGGCTGGGTCGAACGTTTCGGCAGCGACGTTCTGCTCTCGTTCAAAAGGGTGTTGGCCCGCGAACGGCTGCTGGAAGAGCTCCAAACCTGGGCCGATTGGGGCGACGTCCATGTGCGACGCGTCTTCGCGCGTTTCATTCCGCGAGAAAGCGAACGTCGCGGACCGCCAGCCCTGGTCGTTGGAGATC
Source organism: Chthoniobacterales bacterium (assembly GCA_038214915.1). Taxonomy (GTDB): domain Bacteria; phylum Verrucomicrobiota; class Verrucomicrobiia; order Chthoniobacterales; family UBA10450; genus Udaeobacter. The sequence continues at coordinate 3,622 of JBBQRI010000139.1, read as the reverse complement.
ACGGCGAGAGTTTACAGGCCGTCGCCACCGAATGGTACCTGAGGTTCGGCCTAGACTTCGGCACAGGCTATTCGCCGGGTCTGTTTTTGGACCAGCGAGAGAATCGCCGGTACGTGCGTCATATCGCGCCAAGGCGACTGCTGAATTGCTTTGCTTACACCTGTTCCTTTTCCGTGTGCGCGGCATGTAACGGAGCGATTACGGTCAACATCGACCTTTCGAAAAAATCTCTCACCCGTGGACGCGAGAATTTCGCCCTGAACAACCTGTCAACGGTCGATCATCAGTTTATCACGGACGACGTGCAATCCGTGCTGCCGCGCCTCGCCCGGAGAGGCGAAAAATTCGATGCGATCATCCTCGACCCCCCGACTTTTTCACGCTCTCCGGGAGGAAAAAGGTTTCAGGTCCAACACGATTTCGAAAGTTTGCTCATTAGCGCTTTTGCAGTGGCGGAGCGCGACGCCCACGTTTTGGTAGCGACGAATTGTTCTGCATTGGGCGAGCGTGCGCTAGAAGTGATGGCCCGCTATTGCCTGAAAGAGACGCGTCGAGCCGCGACATTTCACCGGCCGCTGCCACTGCCTGATTTTCCACCTCGCACAGGCGCAAGCTCGGTCTGGCTCGCGTTGCGGTGATAGTTCGATGCGCGCAAAACCGGTTCAAAATGCGAATCATTAACGACATGGATCAGTTATCTCCTGAAATCGTTGCTGAGTTTCCCGAACGCGGAATGCAATGGGTGAAAGACCGGGTCGAGACGGTGGTCAATGAAACCGGTGAGTACGTGCGCGAAAAGCCGACACAGTCTCTTTTATATGCGTTTGCGGCTGGATACGTGATGAATCGTCTGCCGTTGGGTCGAGTGCTTGCCGGATTTCTGCGTCTGCTCTTTACGGCACTAAAGCCCGCGATCTTGATTTACGGTGCCGCCAAACTGTACCGATCGGCGCAGGACGGGGAAGCGTTGCAGCGCTAGCGTTGAAACGGTTGAATCGCTGAGCGGGTAAGCGAGACAAGCGCGGAACATTACTCTTCCAGCGTAAACCCGATTTTCAACGTCACCTGCCAGTGGGCGATTTTGCCGTCGTCGATATAGCCGCGCGTCTCGGTCACCTCGAACCACCGCATGTTGCGGACCGTCTTGCTCGCGCGCGACAGCGCATTGCGGACCGCCTCTTCCATTCCGTTCGGCGAGGAACCAACGATCTCAATTTTCTTGTAAACGTGTTCAGCCATACGCCCATTGTGTGCCGCAGTACCGGCCAAAACAATAAAAACCCTGTCCGTCCCGACAACGTGGCCGCGCCAGTCACTTATAGGGAATTTGCTTTACAAACCAACACTCGTTCGGGCAGCCTCGCCGTGTGCGCACCTCTTTTGCAGTCTGGACGGTGTTAACAGCTGCTTTGTGCTGCGTACATGCTCAGGACCAGGAGAAAAAACTGGTCGATCGGCTTCTCAAACCGGACATGACGCTGCAGAACGATGCGCAAAACAAGAAATTCGTCGGAGAGGGTTCGGCATCCATTAATAAGCGTGCAAATGTCGGAACTTTTTACGTTCACCAGAAATCGCGCTCGAAAAATTTTTCTAGAACACGAGACTTCTCCACAACGCAGTTTTATTCTGAGACCTACCGCGGCGGACGTACCGCCTACGAGGTTTCGTCACAGCAAACACTTGCAAATTCCAAGGCTATCTATGCAAACCAGACCGCCCGCGGCGTTCGTGACGCATCTCAGTCCGGGAAAAAGGTCGCCTCTCGTGCGTATCCAGGTAGCCGGCCCTTTCTGGACGAAGGCAAGAGTCAGAAGTCGCTCAACAGACAAAACGAGTCGCTCACGATCGAGCAGGTGCGCGAGTTGTTGAACAAAAACAAGTAGCGCTCGTCCGGGCGAGGCCGGTGCGCTATTCTGTCACGGGATCATGCAACCGGACGAAGCTCTTGCCTTGTTGAAACAAGGCGCGGCGCAGATCATCAATGAGAGTGAACTGCGCGAGAAGCTTGCGCTGGGCAGGCCGTTGCGTGTCAAGCTTGGGGTGGACCCGACGACATCGGATATTCACCTTGGGCACACGATTGTTTTACGAAAACTGAGACAGTTTCAGGACCTCGGGCACCAAGCAATTCTCATCATCGGCGATTTTACCGGAATGATTGGCGACCCAAGCGGTCGGTCCGTTACACGGCCGCACCTGACGCACCAGGAAGTGATCGTAAACGCGGCGACTTATCGCGAGCAGGCGTTTAAGATTCTTGATCCCGAGCGCACCGAGACAGTGTGCAACGGTGACTGGTTTCGCGGCATGTCGTTCGAAGACGTGATTCGCCTGAATAGCCGCGTGACGTTGCAGCAGATGTTGCAGCGGGAAGATTTCAAAGCGCGGATCGAAGAAAAGCACCCGATCCGCGTCCATGAAGTTCAATATCCAATTATGCAGGGGTGGGATTCGGTGATGGTGAAAGCCGACGTAGAACTAGGTGGGACGGACCAACTCTTCAACATTCTCATCGGGCGTGATTTCCAACGAGAAGAAAATATGCCGCAGCAGGTAATGTTCCTGCTCCCGATTCTCGAAGGCTTGGATGGTTTCAAAAAAATGAGCAAAAGCCTGGGTAACTACGTCGCCATTAACGAGTCCCCCTCAGAAATGTTCGGGAAACTGATGAGCATTTCGGACGGATTGATGTCGCGCTACTATGAATTTCTCCTGCGGCGCGCAGCGCCGAGAGAAACGCATCCGCTAGAGGCCAAGAAGCAGCTGGCGTTCGAAATTGTGCAGACTTACCACTCGGCGGATGCGGCCAAACGAACGTTGGATGAGTGGAACACGCGCTTCAGCAAGCGCGACTTGGAGCACGTTGATCTGCCGGTCTTTTCACCAACTGAGCGACAAGACCTCACCGCCGTCAATGTTGTCTCGGATGTTTACCGAAACGTGTTTCAGTTAGAGAAATCGCACAGCGAAATCTCGCGACTGATCAAGCAGGGAAGCGTGGAAATTGATGGAATCAAAATTCGCGATCCCAAGGCGAAAATCGCCCTTCACCCGAGCCAGATCCTGCGCCTCGACCGTAAACGTGCCGTGCGAATAGCCTAGCCCCGGATGGCCCCAAATTTTTTCTCGATCAGAAACGATTTCTGCCGCAACGAATGCCGCTTCTTCAGGCGTGAGCAGCCTGGAGTACGGGCATGACGCGCGGGCGCTCCAGATAGCTTGACCTGATCCCCTCGAAATGCGCGCGGATGCTGCGCAGTTCGGCGGTCACAAAGCTGTCCACAAAATGCAGACGACGATCCAGCCAGGCGAAAAGTTTGTTTTTGATTTCGTAGTGGACCGCGAGCGTGACCTCAGTGCAGTGCGGCCGGATCTCAGCGAAATCAACGATGCCCATGAGGCAAATGTTTCCATCAACGGACTCGAATGCGTACTGGCTCGGCGAATCACCGTCCACCGAAAGCAGCACAGTGTGCGCCTCGAAACCGAAGGGTCCGCGAAAGCTGAAATCGACCGTCTTGGATGATGTCACGGTTGCCCGTGTCACCATCAGGAACTGTCGCCGATAGGATTGAATACTGGCCAGACGTGCTTTGCACTCGGCCAACGGTTGGCTCAT
>JBBQRI010000138.1:0-6190 GCA_038214915.1 Chthoniobacterales bacterium | reverse complement strand
ATTGTTACCAATGGAGCGAGGACCTGCTTCTTGCGCTCGACACCTTGAAACTCAAGACGCTTGAACTTCACTGGGGTGACACATACCGGGACACATGGCGCGAAAACAATTGCCTGGTCGTTACGGCGAAAGGACAGCCGTTTGATCGCGGGATGATTCTCGAGTGCTGGCGTCATTTCGGACATCTCCGTTGGAATCTGGTCCCGTCAGATCAGGACCGATACTACGAGAACACCAAATGGGCGGAAAAGGTCCGCGCCCGCGCAGCAGGGAAAACCTTCGGAGCCGGCAAACGTCATGTCGTCTTCCAGACACAAGTCGAGAGAACCGGCAAGACTTCCGAATAGCTCGTTCGAAAAATAAAAGCCGGAGACCCAAACGCTTTTGCAATGACGGAGCGCATTGGCCGTTTTCGGTGATGGCGCTAAACTGAATCGACATGCTTCGCACCGATCACTCGCGTTTTCGTAAGCGACACGATTTCGTTCCGGATTTTTCGCATGCGGAACGGCGCACCCGGATTGTGATCGGTATCACTGCCGCGATGATGGTTGTCGAGATCGTCGCTGGTTTGATGTCGCACTCGATGGCTTTGCTGGCCGACGGCTGGCACATGAGCACACATGTCGTCGCGTTCCTCATAACGGCCGCGGCGTATTATTTCGCCCGAACACAAGCCGGCAATGCGCGTTTCAGTTTCGGCACGGGAAAAATCGGGGTGCTAGGCGGATTCACCAGCGCGGTCGTGCTCGCGATTGGGGCGTTCCTGATGGCGGGCGAATCAGTGCACCGGCTCTTTGCTCCACTTGAAATTCACTTTAACGAGGCGATCGGAATCGCTTGCCTTGGCTTATTGGTGAATCTGGGCTGCGCAGTCCTACTGGCCGATCGCCACCACGAACACGACGGCGGGAGCGCACATGATCACGACTTAAATCTGCGCGCAGCCTATATCCACGTACTGGCCGATGCGTTCATTTCCGTCCTCGCGATCACGGCACTAACGGGCGGCAAATTTTTCGGTTGGGCCTGGCTTGATCCTGTCGTGGGAATTGTCGGCAGCGGCGTGGTTTTCTCATGGTCTTACACGCTGTTGCGCGATACCGGCGGGATTCTGCTCGATCGTACGCCGCCGTCATCAGATTTGCCTGAAGAAATTCGCCGTGCGGTGGAGAGCGATAAAGATTCAGTCGTGACCGATTTGCATGTGTGGCAGGTCGGCATCGGAAAATTTGCCGCGATGGTTTCCATCGTCGCCCACGAACCGAAGAGCTGCGAGTCGTATCGAGCGTTGCTGCGCGGATACCACGAACTGGTCCACGTGACGATCGAGACGCACCATTGCCCCGAAGACCACGCGTCGGTCGCAAGCGCTTAGGAGCCTGTTGAAGTACTCAACCATGCCGCGTTGCTGCCGATTTTTCGTCTCTCCAAGGCGCGACCAGGGCGCATACCCGCTGTGGTCTGTAACCGACGAGCAACGCCGGAGGGGCGAAAAATCGGCGCAACCCAGTGAGCGAGGGCGCTTTGGATTGTCTGGCTGCGTTGCTCGCTCCTTATCCCGCCACTGCGGGACGGACATACTCGTCTCTCGCGCCTTGCCATCCAGCCCAAACCGCTCTCGCGCCGCGCGGCTGGGTACTTCAACAGGCTTTTAAATGGCCAACACGCTCTGGCAGGTCATCGCCGCTTACATTTTCGCCCTTGCCGGCGGATCGATCAGCGCGTCACTGCGCCTGGAGCATAAGCCGCTTTGCGCGCTCATTAGTTTCGCGGCCGGAACGCTTCTGGGCGTAACAATCTTTGCGATTTTGCCCGAGAGTTTCGGCGCATGCCCATGGTGGGCGGGGTTGCTGGCGCTAATAACCGGCTATGCGCTTTTCTTTTTTATCAGCAAACATGTCCACCATGTTTGCCCTGCTTGTGCGGCCAGTCATTTTGACGCTGATGCCACGCGACATTTCAGCGAAATCGCTACCGCGCTGATCGTCGCCTTGGCAATTCATAGTACGACCGACGGTTTGGCTTTGGGAATCCAAGGCGAAATCCCTGCGACCGGTGCTACAAAGTGGTCGCTGTTCTCTGCTCTGTGCATCCACAAGGTTCCCGAAGGTCTCGCGCTCGGCAGCCTTTTGATCGGCGCAGGACTGCAACGCGCGGCCGCGGTTGGATGGGTGGCGGCGGTCGAAGCCTCAACGCTCCTCGGCGGTGTCATCGGTTATTTCTTCCTGACGAACATCTCCATCTTGTGGCTCGGGTTAATTATGGCGCACGTCGGCGGCGGGTTTATTTATTTGGCGACACACGCAGTGGTCGGAGAAATGTTGAAGCACGGAAAGAAGCTGGTTTTGACGAGCTTTGCGCTGGGGGTCGCTCTAATCGCGGTTCTCAATGTTGGGTTGCGACTGCTTCGCTGACGCTCGCTCAAGTTGTAGAGGCGCTTGTGCCAAGCGCCTGATATTTTACCCTGCAGTCGCGGCAGCGATCGCCGCCACAACATGCACTTGTTTCACTATCGCGATGGTCATCTCTGTTGCGAAGACGTCGACTTAGCGCGCGTTGCCACGGAATTCGGCACCCCGAGTTACGTCTACAGCGCGGGGACAATTCTCGATCACTACACGCGCCTTGACGCGGCGCTCGCGCCGCTGGATCACCTCATTTGTTATGCGGTAAAGGCGAACTCGAATCGCGCTATCCTGAACTTGCTCGTAGGCGCGGGCGCCGGTTTCGATATCGTTTCCGCTGGCGAGTTGTTTCGTGTGCTCGCGGCGGGCGGCGATCCGGCCAAGTGCACGTTCGCCGGCGTAGGCAAATCAGGTGACGAAATCGAGTACGCCTTGGAGCAAGGCGTCTATAGCTTCAACGTCGAGAGTGAAGCTGAACTGGAGGCGATCGAGCGCATCGCCCGCGCAAAGAACATGCGCGCGCCAATCGCATTGCGCGTTAACCCTGATGTCGACCCGCACACGCATCAGTACATCTCGACCGGCTCCCAAGAGAACAAGTTCGGCATCGCGCTGGATCAAGTGAGGGCGGTTTATGACCGAGCGGCGAGAATGAGCAATATCGAGATTATCGGCGTGCAGATGCACATCGGTTCTCAAATCATCGAGGCGAAGCCGTTCGCGAGCGCAATCGAAAAAGTGGTACCACTGGTGCGCGATCTGAAATCGAAATACGCCATCAAATTTTTCAGCATCGGAGGCGGCATGGGAATCATTTACCGGGGCGCGCTGGAGAGCGGACCAGGGAAATGGTGGCACGATCACGGTCCCGCATGCGCGGGATCCGCTTTCAGTGTGGGCGATTACGCTGAAGCAATTGTGCCGCCGTTGCTCGACTTGGGTATGCGGACCATTATCGAGCCCGGCCGTTTTCTTATCGGCAACGCCGGCGTTTTGCTCACGCGCGTTCGTTACATCAAGCGAACGGGTAGTAAAAAATTCGCCATTGTGGATGCCGGCATGAACGATCTCATCCGGCCGGCGCTATACCAGAGCTATCACGAGATTGTACCGGTGCAGCAGCCGAAGACTGAGAGGGAGAGGAAGATTAGCAAGATCGATATTGTCGGGCCGGTCTGTGAGTCGGGGGATTTTTTTGCGCTCGACCGGGAAATGCATGAAATACATGAAGGCGATTTGCTCGCAATCATGAGCGCCGGCGCGTACGGATTTGTGATGGCGTCGAACTACAATTCGCGTCCGCTCCCGGCAGAAGCGCTCGTTCGCGGCGATAAGTTCGCGCTGATTCGAAAACGCCAAACATGGGATGACCTCGTGCGCGGAGAAGTGGATGCAGGCTGGTAGCTATGGACCGCCGGGTCGGCCGCGAAAACTCGGTGCGCTCGGCGATCGCGCCCTACCACTTGCGGAATTTCGCACCTCGCATAAATAGTCTTCCTTCGCTGGAAATAATGAAACGTCTCTTACTCGCATGCTGTTTGTCGATGGTCGCGCTCGGTCTGCAGGCCGCGCCGCCTGCCGGGGGTGAATACGTACTCCTGGTTGGTGGGCCGTCGATGTATCAATGGGAAAAATACAAGGCTGTTCCGCACGATCATTGGTGGGCGAACTTTGTGCGGGCGGCGCGTTTGCGCACTGAACAATTGCGTAGCCAGGTCGGGCCGGACGCGAAGATCACCTGGCTCATCTACAAGCAGGGTTACATGGACCGCGCTAAGCAGGAGCACCAGGATCTGATCAGTCTAATTGATACGGTCCGCGACAAATTCAATATCAACCTCATTTGGTTCGGCCCCGGCAAGGAGGTCATCGACTATTTGAACAACGGACAGCCAAGAGACCAGGTAAAGATCGCCGATTTCGAATACTTCGGGCACTCGAACCGCGCATGTTTCATGTTCGATTACAGCAATAATATCGACAGCGCTTGTAAATCCTGGCTGCACGAAAACGATCTGAAACAAATTAATCGCCGTGCCTTCGCCCGCGGTGCTTACGTCAAGAGCTGGGGCTGCCATACCGGCGAGCAAATGTCGAAGAAATGGTACGCCGCGACCGGGACACGCATGATCGGCGCCATCGGTAAGACCCAATTCATGATGGAAGAACTGCCGGTCCTCTGTTCCGAGGACGGCAGGTGGGTTAACTAATTTTCGATCGCCCGATTTGCGATTGAAAATCGCGCCGCCCGCCAGCCGGTAGCAGGGGTAATTCAGCCAAGCAGCGTCTTCTGTCTCGCACTCTCATTAACACCGGCCTTCAGGCCGGTGGTGTATCCGCGAGTCCGGCACCAGCCGTTGTAAAACGGATGACGAGGCTGCGCGAATTAGCCACCGGGCGGAAGCCCGGCGGAATGAGACATTCAGTCATTCCTCGTCCGGAAAATTTGAGATCGACATCCGCCGGCGGTCTTGCCATCAAAGTGCGCGGGTTCAATAGGGGAGCCACAGCAACCTCAATAGAAAGAAGTTATGAATTGGAAAAAATTCTTCTTCGCATTCATCGCGGCGTTCGTTTTCTTCTTCGTGTTCGGCTTCCTTTGGTACGCGACGTTAATGCACGACGCGCATCGGGAAGTGGCGACTCTTTTGCGACCGGAAGCCGACCTAAAAAGCTACTTCGGGTGGCTTGCCCTCGGTCAGTTCGTCATGGCATTCTTTTTCACCCTGCTGTGTGCCCGCTATGTTCCGAGCGGACGCGCAGGCGCCGGAGCGATGCTGGGCATTCTGGTGGGATTAGTGTACGCGGGGCCACATTTGATCTCATTCGCAGTCCAACCATTAACGTTTAAGATCCTTTGCGGCTGGATCGCCGGCGCTGTGATCCAATTCACAATCGCAGGCGCAATCGTCGGCGCCATCTACAAACCAGCGACTGGGCACATCATGTATGTAAAGGAGCGATTGCGCTGACCGGCTTGAGCCAAGTTTCCTCGATCTAAATTCTGGCTTGGTCGTTGGACGTTGAGCGTGGCGCGTTCGACGTTGATTTGATGAGCTCACACACTCCGACCGCGCTCGGGTATCGTATGCCGGCCGAATGGGAACTGCACACGGCCACATGGCTCTCGTGGCCACGGCGCGAGGGGATTAGTTTTCCCGAAACGTTCGATCGCGTTCTGCCTGCGTTGCGTGCGATGGTCGAAGCGTTGATCGAATCCGAGCAGGTCTGCATCAACGTTTGCAACGGCGCCCATGAAGTAGAAGCGCGCTCGGTTTTGAGCGGACTGCCCATGGAACGGATCACCTTGTATCGGGTCCCCACGAACGAGCCATGGTGCCGCGATCACGGGCCGATTTTTCTCACACGCGATCGCGACCCGAGACTTGCCGTCGTGGACTGGGATTACAATGCATGGGGAAACAAATATCCGCCGTTTGATCTCGATGAAGTCGTGCCGACACGCCTCGCTGAAATTTTGAAACTACCGGTTTTTTATCCGCACATGATCCTCGAAGGCGGCTCGATCGACGTGAACGGCAGCGGCGCATTACTCACCAGTGAGTCCTGCCTCCTAAACAAGAATCGGAATCCCAATCTTTCGCGCGATGAGATCGAGCAACGCCTGCGCGATTATCTCGGCGTCAGAGAGATTCTCTGGCTCGGCGATGGCATTGCTGGTGACGACACCGACGGTCACATCGATGACCTCGCGCGGTTTGTATCCGAGCGAACTGTCGTAACCGTCGTTGAAGAGAATCGCGCCGACGAAAATTACCAAC
>JBBQRI010000137.1:0-6234 GCA_038214915.1 Chthoniobacterales bacterium | reverse complement strand
TGCTCACCCAGCAACGTGCCGATCCGGCCGACCATTCCGGGACGATCCGTGTTTTCCAGCACGAGCACCACACCCTGCGGTCGGGCTTCGACCGGCCGGGTGTTGATGCTCACAATTCGCGGAGTGGCCCCAAAGAACGCGCCACCCACTGAAACAGTTTTCCCTTCGCCAGCGGCAGAGAGTTCGAGCATGTCGGTGTAATCGCCTGGCGCGCTCAGGCGTGATTCGCTCACCTTCAAACCGAGCGTTTCGGCAAACGCGGGCGCATTCACTTCATTGATTTCGCTGCCGCCGGCGACTTGCAGAAAGCCTTTCAGCGCTGCGCGCGTGATTGCAGTCGTATCAACTTCGTTCACCTTGCCGCTGTAGTTGATGTTGAACGACTCCGCGCGTTTCGGCGCGATCTGCGAGAGAAATTTACCAAGCTTTTCGCCAAAACGGAGATGCGGTCCAATGATTGCCAGCGTCTTCGCGTCGAGGTTCGGCATGTTCACTGCGTTACGTATCGTGCCTTCGAGCAGCACGGCGCGGATTGACTGGGCAATTTCAATGCCCACGCTCTCCTGCGCCTCCACCGTGGATGCGCCGAGATGCGGCGTAAGAACAATATTGGGCGCACCGCGCAGAGGTGAATCGGCCGGCAGCGGTTCAATTTCGAAAACATCCAGCGCCGCGCCGGCGACCTGCTCCTCTCGCAACGCCTGCGCCAGCTCCGCTTCATCAATCAGACCACCGCGAGCGCAATTGATGATGCGGACGCCGCGCTTTGTCTTCCTTAACCGCGCGGCATCAAGAATGTGGCGTGTCTCAGCCGTAAGCGGCGTGTGCAGCGAAATGAAATCGGCACCGGTAAGCAAATCGTCGAGTTCATCCACCAGTTCTACTTGCAGACTGCGGGCGCGTGTGGCGGACAGGTAAGGATCGAAAGCAACCACTCGCATACCGAAACTGATTGCACGCCGACTCAGTTCGCTGCCAATTCGGCCCATGCCGATTACGCCCAGCGTTTTGTTGTACAGTTCGACGCCTTCGAAAGTTTTTTTGTCCCAGTGCTTGCTGCGAACGTTTGCATCAGCCTGCGGAATTTTGCGCGCGACGCAGAGCAACAATGAAAACGCATGTTCGGCGGTCGAGATCGTATTTCCGCCCGGCGCGTTCAACACGACGACGCCGCGGCGGGTCGCTGTCTCGACATCGACGTTATCCACTCCGACACCGGCGCGGCCGACGACACGCAATTTGTTACCGGCATTCAAAATTTCGGCGGTGACTTTGGTCTGGCTGCGCACGACTAGTGCAGCGAACGGCGGAATCAACTCGACAAGTTCGCGCTCGTTCAAGCCGGTTTTAATCGTGACCTGCAGCGCGTTCTCGCGCGCGAGTTCATCCATCCCACGTTGCGAAATGGAATCGGCGATGAGGACTTTTGGCGGAGTCACGGCAGTTTAACTTTTAGACGCTCGATCAGATCTCACAAATGTCATTCTGAGCGAATCGAAAGAATCTCTGATTATTTTCTGAAGTCGGTTTTTCGCAAATGAACGGGACCAGAGATGTTTCGCTTCGCTCAACATGACAATTTTTTTTAATGAGCCAGCGCACTTAAGTCTTAAAAGTTAAAACCGGTTGTGCTTAAACTTTCGGTGCATGCAAGACCGGAGAGCGTTCCTTGTAGTTTTCGCCATCGCAGCCGCGCTTATCATTCCGGCTGCGCTCACGTTGCGGACGGTTGTTCACCCTGTCATTTTGCAAGCCACGTCGGATAATCCGACGCCGCTCGGATACACGTCGAGCCTGCTATTGTTTATCATCCCGATCGGCGCTCTGGGCTGTTGGTTTGCTTGCCGACCCGATTTGCAGTTTCCAAGAAAAGCGTTCTGGCGAACGCTCGCGGTGCTAACGCCACTGGGTTTCGTGCTCGACCTGCTCTTTGGCAACGCTTTCTTCGTTTTTCCGAACAAAGCTGCCACGCTCGGCTGGGAAATACCCGCGGTGGGCGGAGCGATTCCAATTGAAGAATTCGTTTTCTACCTGGCCGGGTTCATGCTGGTGCTGCTGAGTTACATTTGGTGCGATGAATACTGGATGGGGGCGTACAACGTGCGCGATTACCCGGCGACGGCCGAAAACATACCGCGGATCGTCCGTTTTCATTTTGCGTCCGTCGCACTTGGCGTTGTGCTGATCGCAGCTGCGATTTTGTATCGAAAGTTTTTGTCGGGCGCGCCAGAAGGTTTCCCCTGGTATTTCATTTATCTCGTCTGCGCGTCGCTGATTCCATCGGCTGGCTTTTTCCACACCGCCCGGCCATTCATCAACTGGCGCGCATTTGGTTTTACGTTTTTCCTGCTGCTGTTGATCAGTTTGCTTTGGGAAGCGACGCTCGCGTTGCCTTATGGTTGGTGGGAATACCGACCAATTACCATGATGGGGCTGCACATCGGAGCATGGTCCGGCCTGCCGATCGAAGCAGTTTTTGTTTGGTTTGCTGTGACCTTCACCACAGTCATCACCTATGAAGTGATTAAGATCTGGAAAGCGCTGGGCACGCGCGCGCTCGAAGCATTTTTCGGCATTCGAAAATAAAGCCGAGGCGACGACGCGGTTACCCTACAACATATCGTTACCCGTAAATGATCATATGAATCGACTCGGGTAATTGCTGTGCGACGTTCGTAACCACGCTCCCGCGAAGCAATTTGGACATGGCGGTACGCTGTGATGCACCGATGATGAGATAATCCACACCCAGTGTGGCTGTAAGATCAAGAATAGTCGTCGCAGCGTCCTCGCTCACCGCATACACCGGTTGCACACAGACATTCCGTTCAGCCCCCAGCTTCTGCATTGTGGACATAATTGCCGCCGCCTCGGGGTCCTCTTGCCATTTGGGACGACCGGGCACCGTCGGGGCACCCGCGTAGAAGACGACAATTTCTTTCACGTACAAAACATATAACGTCGCGTTGCGCAGTTGCGCTTCATCCAATGCGAATCCGAGGACGCTGGTAATGCCTCGCGCGGCGACCATGATCCTGTGGCCCTCTTGAATGCGCGTCTCCACGTTTGTGGCCAGATCGGGCGTCACCATGGCGGCAACTTCGCGCTTTAGAGTGAGCGTTTTTAACCCCGCGATCTTATGCGAGTAAGCACGGAATCCGAGGCCTACCCCCAAAACGCATACCGCGAAAAAGAGCGCGTCAGGTTTTGTTTTGGCAATGGTCACTTCGACCACCGCGAGCACGAGGAATGTGGCACCCATGATCAGGCGCTCGTAGGTCCGCAGCCCCAAATGCTTGTTAAATGTGCATGCACCGAGATTGACTGAGATAGCGCCAACAACGCCGATGGCATACAGACCCGCAAGACTCTCGAATTGCCTCATGATCGCGAGCACCAAGATCGGAATTGCAACCGCGACAATCAATGGAATGCGGGGCACGCCGTGTTTGTTCAGGCGCGCGAATTGCCGGGGCATCTCGCCGTCCTGGGCCATCATGTAGATCACGCCAATTAATGCGACAATGGCAGTGTTGACGGCGCTGACGAGCAGTAGGCCGAAGACGACGCCCACGAAAATAGAAAAGGCTTGTCCGAACCACGCGCCTCCGACCGATCCTGCGTACTGTTCCCCAAGGAAGCGTAACATATCCTCCTTGTGCGATATTAACTCTGGGGCCAACGATTTCGGCAGCGATAGCATCGCCAAGCCGAGGAGCGCTGTTCCGAAGACCACTTCGATCGCCACCGGCACAATCGCTTTTGTCGCGGTGCGCGTGACTTTCGGCGTAGCCGGTGTGGCGTCCGGGTCCAGTTTCATTACGCCAGTGAGGTTCGCGATGGCCTCCACACCGCTTAAAGCCAGGATGACTCCGACAAACTGCACCCAAAGGGTCTTCAAATCAGTATGGCGCGGTTCGAGGTGAGCCAGATTCACATAGCGTGCGCTAAAAGCGATCGTGGCCACAACCACGATCACCGCCGGCACGGCCAGCCAGATTGAGACGCTCCCGCTATGTTTTGGGCCGAAGTAATTGAGGATACCGAGCGCCAGAATGATTCCCATCGCCACCACTGGCGCATACTGGGTCGACACACCAAAATAACTGACGCCCGCCCAGCCGCTCAATGCTGCGGTGACGATAAAATTCGCAATTAGCAAAAGCGCCCCGACCGATGCCAGAAAACGACTTTGTTGCCGCGCGGCAGAATAGACGCCGCCGCCGTCCGGAAAATGAGCGCAGACAATAATATAATTGAATCCGACGATCGCCGTCAGGAGACAAACGGCGAGGATGATCGGACCCGACGCGAAGCCAGCGGCGACAAAAGCCAGCCCGAGCACGTATGCCTTGCTGGTGCCCCAATCACCGTAAAGCAACGCCGCGGCGCGCTTCCAGTCGACGTTGCGCGGCCGATGGACTCCTGCGGAAATAATCTCGGCCATCGCTGTAAGGTGCAACTTTCAATTGCCCCAGCGCGTGCTGGCAAGTTCTTTCTCAAACGCCCTCGGCCTCAGCTTTGAATTGACGGTATCGGAACGTTTGCCCGCCTGATTTGGTCGAGTCAAACTTCCACACGCGCGCCTAATTCCACGACGCCATTCGGCGGCAGGCAGAAGTATGACGTAACATCGCCGGCGTTACGCGTCATCCACGCAAAGATGGAGCCGCGCCACGAGGAGAGACCAAGTTTGCGCGTGGCAAGAATCGTCTCCCGGCCAATGAAATAAGTGGTGCGCATGGAATCAAAACGCAGAGTGGTCTGCTTCACGCTCTCTAGAGCGCCAGGGACATCGGGTTTCTCCATGAATCCGAAGTGGACCTGTGCGCGCCAAAATCCTTCCCCCAACTTTTCCAGCGCGACGCGATCTTTGGCGTTGGCAAGATAAGGAACCTCTTCGGTTCGAACGGTGAGCAATACGACTTGCTCGTGCAGCACCTTGTTGTGTTTGAGATTGTGAAGCAAAGACAGCGGCGTCCCTGATCGATTACCGGACATATAGACTGCGGTCCCCGGCACGCGTCGGATGCTTTGGCTTTTTAGTTCGGGTAGAAAAGCGTCGAGTGGAAGGCAAATTTCGCCCAACCGGCTGCGAAGAACCCGGCGTCCCTTTTTCCATGTCAGCATAAGGAAAAGAATCGTGCCGGAGAGGAGCAGCGGAAACCAGCCACCGTGCGCCACTTTGAGCATGTTCGCGCCGAAAAATGCTAGGTCGATCGTGATAAACAATGCAGCAATTGGCAGAGCGGCAGCAGCCGGCCAGCGCCACCGGTAGCGAGCTACGATATAAAACAGAATTGTAGTGATTAGCATCGTGGTTGAGATCGCTACACCGTAGGCCGCGGCGAGGTTGCTCGACGTTCCAAAGCCGAGCACGAGCCCGATGCAGGCGAGCATTAAGCCCCAATTCACCGCCGGCACATAGATCTGTCCGATAATGCGCGCCGAGGTATAAATGACCTTCAACCGCGGGATGTAGCCGAGTTGGATGGCCTGCATGGTAAGAGAAAAGGCGCCGCTGATGATCGCTTGCGATGCGATTACCGCTGCCGCTGTCGCGAGCACTACCATTGGATAAAGCGCCCATGAAGGCGCCATCAGATAAAAGGGATTTACGGCAGCTTCTGGTTGGACGAGCAGAAGCGCTCCCTGTCCAAAATAATTCAGCGTTAATGCCGGAAGGACGATAGAGAACCAGGTCAGGCGAATTGGCGCCGTCCCGAAGTGACCAATGTCTGCGTACAGAGCTTCGCCACCCGTGACGACAAGGAAAACTGCGCCGAGCACCAGGAAACCGCGTAAACCATTGATCATGAAAAATTGGAACCCGTGTATTGGATTCACCGCGGCAAGCACTTCGGGTGCGCGAATGATTTGCTGAACTCCAAGCAGGCTGATCGCCAGGAACCACAACATTGTTACCGGGCCGAAGACTGTGCCGACACCGGTAGTGCCGCGCGATTGGAAGAAGAAAAGTCCAATCAAAATAACGACGGCAATCGGTATAACGTAGGGATCGAACAACGGTGTGGCAATGTGCAGACCCTCGATTGCGCCCATCACGGAAATCGCCGGAGTGATCATCCCGTCGGCGTAAAGCAGCGCGGCTCCGAATAAACCCAAAAGGAAGAAGATCTTTCCGCGCCGCGCCACATCGCCTACCAATGTCGCAAGGGCGAGAATGCCACCCTCGCCTCGGTTATCGGCCCGTAGAATGAGGATCAGGTACTT
>JBBQRI010000136.1:0-6353 GCA_038214915.1 Chthoniobacterales bacterium | reverse complement strand
GGGCGAAAAGAAATCGGGGCACAATGGCCCACTTTACATCATTCTGCGCCTCTCGCCTACGGCGCGATACACCAGTCGCGATGCATGCAGTCGCATGCCAAAAAATCGCGCCTGCGGTGGCCGCTATTCTTTTCTCTGCGCTTCCGGCGTCGCCCCTTCCACTTTAATCTTCCGCTTTAAGATTCGTGTGGAAAATGGCAAGCCATTGACCGTTCTCCAGTTTCCAGACGGACCCGGCGTTGTAATTGCCGGAGGCGTCCTTACCATCAACCGTGCCCTCGACCTTCACCTTATAAGTCGTGACGATGACGTCCTTTTCATCGGAGAACATGTCGAAATCGCTGAACTCAAACGATTTCATGTCCCACTTTTGCATATCGGCCAGTTCATTCTGTAGACTGGTGGAGAGGCGATTCGCGTAAACGCAGCGGATGTCTTTGTCGACGACTTTCTTAAAGGCGTCCGCGTTCTTGTCCTTGAACGCCTGCCACGCTGATTTTTCCTTGGCTTCCATCGCGGCCTTGTCCGGCGTTGCGGCGATGGAAACGGTGATAGTCGCAAACAGGGCGACCATTGTGTGGGTGATATGTTTTTTCATTATGTCCTTTCGTTGAGGTGGAGTGCTAAAACTACCCTGATGTATCCAGCTAGACCGTCAAGCTAATCCGCACGTTGTGTGACCGCACATCACGCCTGCCACCGCGGGAGTCTAGGGAACAATGGGAGCGGACTCGAGAGACGTTTGTTGTGCCGGCGATGATTTCTGCTGCGGTGGAAGAAAAGCGGATCTGCCGACCAATTCCAGTAAGCTTGCGTCTGCTTGTTTCACGCTTCCTTCCTGCGCAACTGGCTCAACAGGCGCCGACTTCGTCTCACGCCGATAATCCGCGACTAGCGTTGGCGGCTGCTTCTTGACCGGCAGCGCCCGGTAGCTTTCGATTCCTATCCCAATCGCGCCCGCCAGTTTCGCGCGCCAATCTTTGTTCGAGATCAATTTGCTTTCGCCGCGCTCCGTCAAAAACCCGCCTTCTATCAGTACCGCCGGCACCTTCGTTAGGCGCAGCACCGCGAACCGTGCGCGTTTGATACCACGGTCGTACTCTCGGAGATGACCAAGGACCGAATGATAAATGCATGCGGAGAGCGCCAGACTTTGCGCATCCACCGAACTGCCGGGCTGCACGTTGACGGAACTCGCAGCTGCGGTGCCGTCAGAAGTTGATGGCGCGCCGCGCGGGGTGAACGAAAAAATTTCGAACCCTGTAGCGTTCGCGTCATCATTCGTCGCGTTGAAATGAATGCTGACGAAAATTGAATTGCGCGCAGCATTGGCAATTTTTGCTCGCACTTCCAACGGCACAAAATAATCGCCCTCGCGTGTCATGATCACCCGCAATCCTTTGGCCTGTAAAATCGGGCGGAGCTTTCGTGCGACATCCAGGGCGAAATCTTTTTCTGCCCCGTAACGGCTTACCTGCCCCTTGTCGTGGCCGCCGTGGCCGGGATCCAGAACGACCGTCTGAACCTTGCCCACGTCTGGGACTCGATGCGGCCGCACGAGCGGCTCAATGGTTTTAGCTACGTCAGTGCGCGACACCAGACATTTTCCATTCAGTTCAATCACGGGAAAACACAACCAACTTCGAGCGCCATTGATCATGGCTTCACGGCTGCCGCTCACAAACTCCAGCGGGTGATCGACTGTCTCTGTTTGTATTTTCGCCCCGGAAGGGACAACTTCTGCGGGCAAGCCGTAAAACTTGGAAATGTTGTCCACGCTCAGGTAATCGTGCCCGTTTATCTTGATGACCTGCCATTCGGCCGCAGCAATCGCGATTGGTGATCCGACGGCGAAGGAAGCGAAGAGAAATGCGCGTACCGACCAACGCTTCACGGGGAGAGACATGCCTGCGCGTATGGTATCAAAAATCGCGTTCACCTCAAGGGTGACGCCTCGTCACCCGCCATCTTCAAATTTCAACGGGCTGTTAGAGTGCTCGTTCGTCGTGTGGTTAAAGTGCCAATTGACTTAATCATTTTTTGCGCTAAACACCGGAAATGTTTTTACCCGTTCGACGTTCCGCCGGGGGTTTAATCGCATTGCTCGTCGCGCTAACTCTCACACCGCTATACGCGAACGCTGCTCAGAACGGCAAAAAATTTCCGAAATGTTGCGTCTGGCGCGTCACGAATGCGAAGGCGCCATTTTATTTCGTGGGCTCAATTCACGCGCTGAGCAAAAAAGATTATCCACTGCCGAAACCTTATGACATCGCGCTGAAAGACAGCACCCGTTTCCTCTTTGAATTCGATCCAAGCCAGCATGGGGAATTCCAAAAGAAGTTTGAGGCCGCGGCCAAGTATCCGCCGGGACAAGACCTTCGTTCGAAGATTAGCCCGGATTTGCTGGCATGGCTCCGCAAAAACATGTTCACCGTGATACCGGAGGCTCGCGGCGGAAATGGTGAGCGACTCGTGAGCTTCGACAGCCAGCTTCGTTACAAGCCCTGGTGGATCGCCCAGCATCTGGCCGCACCGGCATCGTACAGCAAAACATCCGCCTCCCATGGCTTGGATAATTATTTTGTGGATCACGCCATGAAATTGGGAAAGGAGATCGGCGGACTGGAGTCGGTTAATGAACATGTAGCGGTGATGGGTGGGTTGTCCGATCGAGACGGCGAATTCATGCTGGAGGACGCGCTTACTCAGACTGACAATGGCGAAAAAGAGTCCGGCAGGATGTACAAAGCGTGGCGGAAGGGCGACACGAATGCCCTGTGGGCAGGCGACGCGCCACTGCGGTCAAAGGCGCCAAGGATTGCGGCTCGTTTCGTCGATGATCGCAACGTGAAATGGATCCCGCGAATCGAGGCGGAGCTGAAAGCCGGCAAGCCCACCGCGATTGTCGCAGGCGCGCTTCATTTCTCCGGGCCGCGCAGCGTGATCGCGCTGTTGCAAAAGCGCGGGTACGTGATCGAGCAGTTGTAACTTCACTCGGCTCCACACACAGCGCCGGACTAACGCCCCTTCCCCCGCGACGGTCGGTTCAACGGAAGTGCGTGTGGAAGGTCTAATCCGCATCAACAAATTGGAACCGCTCATCTCATTCTGTTTCTAAATCATGAAATCGTTTATCACCATCATCATTTCGGTTGTTTGTTCGTTTGCCGCGGTTGTTGCGGCGCCCCAGGGACAGACCGAGCAAAACCCCCCGCCGCTCGATGCCAACAACCGGGATTCATCAGTAAAACCGGGTGATGATTTTTTTCTGTTCGCCAATGGCAACTGGATCAAACAGACAGAGATCCCACCTGAATATTCCCGATGGGGCGCGTTTAACGAACTGATCGAACGCAATAACGACGCACTCCACACGATCGCGGAGAAGGCCTCGCAAACCCAGGTCGACCCGAAGCTTGCGCCGGAGACACGGAAAGTTGGTGATTACTACGCGAGCGGGATGGACGAAAAGGCGGTTGAAGCCGTGCGTACAACGCCCCTGACGGAAGAGTTCCAGAAAATCGACGCAATGAAAGATCGACAGGATGTGCTGAAGGAGATCGCGCACCTGCACAGCATCGGCATCAACGCATTCTTCAATTTTGGTTCGGGCCAGGACGCGAAGGACAGCAATCACGACATCGCCCAGGCGGTGCAGGGCGGCCTTGGCATGCCGGATCGAGATTACTACACAAAGCAGGACGCCGACATGAAAGAGAAGCGCGAGAAGTACATCGCGCACGTGACGAAGATGCTGACCTTGTTAGGCCAGCCGCCGGAGGAAGCGGCCGAAGACGCTAAGAAGATCATGGCGCTGGAAACGAAATTGGCCGAAGCATCGCGCACGCGGGTGGAGCTGCGCGACCCAATCAAGAATTACAACAAGATGGCGGTGCGACAGCTGCAGGACCTGACGCCCGATTGGAAGTGGAGCGATTATTTCAACTCGATCAACCTGCTTGAGCCGGGCGACGTCAACGTGCATCAGCCGGAGTTTTTCAAAGCAGCGAACAATTTGTTCAAATCGACATCGCTGGATGATTGGAAGACATACCTCCGCTGGAATCTGATCAACGCGACCGCGCCATATCTTTCCAAGGATTTCGTCGACGAGGATTTCGATTTTAATCAGCGCGTCCTGCGTGGCACCCAGCAGAACAAGCCGCGCTGGAAACGTGTGGTCACTTCAGAGGACGCAGACATTGGCGATGCGCTTGGCAAGCTGTACGTCGGCTTTTATTTCCCACCCGAGGCGAAAGAACGCGCACTCGAACTCGTGAACAATTTGAAGGAAGCGCTGGCAGACCGAATCAAAACGCTCGATTGGATGGACGAGCCTACAAAAAAGGAAGCGCTCAAGAAACTGGCCGCGATGAACGTCAAGATCGGTTATCCCGATAAGTGGCTTGATTATTCATTACTGGAGATCGACCGCGGCCCGTTCGTTATGAACACGCTGCGCTCCGAGAAATTTGCGGCCGATCGGGACCTGCAAAAGATCGGCAAACCAGTCGACCGCACCGACTGGGGAATGAGCCCGCCGACTGTGAATGCTTACTACAACCCGACCATGAACGAGATCGTCTTTCCGGCCGGCATTTTGCGGCCGCCGTTCTTCTACGCGGACGCAGACGACGCTGTAAACTACGGCGGGATCGGGGCAGTCATTGGCCATGAAATGACACATGGCTTCGACGATCAGGGACGGCAATTCGATGCCGTTGGCAATCTGCGTGATTGGTGGTCCAGGAAATCGGCGGACGAATACAACAAGCGCCGCAAAGCAGTCGTCGATCAATATTCCGCGTACGCGCCGCTGCCGGGCCAGCATGTGAATGGCGAGCTCACACAAGGCGAAAACATTGCCGACATCGGAGGAGTAAAGCTCGCTTATGCCGCGTTGCAGAAGGCGCTCGACAAACACCCAGAGGATCGCAACAAAAAGATCGACGGCCTGACACCGGGGCAACGCTTCTTCCTGTCATTCGCCGCGATCTGGCGGTCGAAGATTCGCGACGAAGATCAAAAGCTGCGACTCACCACCGATCCGCATTCACCAGCGCAGTTTCGCGTGAACGGTCCGCTCGCCAACATGCCGGAATTCCAAAAGGCCTTCGATATTCCGGATGGCTCGCCAATGGTTCGGGCGGTGGACAAACGCGTGAATATTTGGTGACACGCTCGGCTGGAATGCAAATCTTTATACGCGCTGCGTTTCTCGCCGTCGCCGCCTTGGTCCTCGGCGTTATCGAGATCTGCGCAACGTCAACGCACGATTACAAACCGGGAGAATCTCTTGTAGTCAAAAATGGCAAATCACCGGACCAAAAATTTTCAATCGTCTCCAGTGCAGATAACAGCGGTGCGTTCATCGGGATCTATTTGATGGACGCGCAAACTAAGAAGCTCATCGGCAAACTCGAAGAGGTCGCGACTGGTCTCGACAACGCACCCGACGCCTATCGGGCACATTGGTCGCCCGATTCGAAACACGTCGGGATTTCATCCCGGAGCGATCGACATCAGATGGAGAACGTCATTTACCGAATCGAGAACCGGCGCGCGTACCTGGTAGAGACTCCGGAATTAATCTGCCACGCCGTGCCGGATTTTTGCCGACTGGAGAAAGAACTCGACGCCGGAATTTCGGTGGATGACCAGGCTGCGCAAAAAATGCGCCAGGACGGATTCTACTCCGAAATTATTAAATGGATTTCGCCAACGCGGTTCGTTGTTCGGGAGCAATCGCACTGGCGGGTCAAAGAACGCGACCCCTCCACGACCCTGGCTGAATATGGAGACGTCGAAAAACCGGGACCCGGGTTGGATTTCTATCTCGTTTCGTTCGACGCCGAAGGTGAATACGAACTTTTGCCCGCGGACAAATCGCGCGTCATCAGCACGCATCCAGTGAAGAAATCAGATAAGAAATGAAGAATACTTTCTTCAGGCTGGAGTTTGCTGACGGTAACGCACGCAAAGATCTGCGGCCGCATCTCGCCAGTTCGGAAACTGGAACTGAAAACCATGTTGAAGCAGTCGTCCCGGCACGACGCGTCGGCTCTTCAAAATCAATTCGGCCGCAGTCCGCAGCACGTTTGTTTGCAGGACGTCTTTGTCAGAGGCCGCGTCAAAATGAGATTGACTGTGGAATCATCTCACGGGGAGACGATTGAAACGAAACCTGCTGCGATACTGATTCACCAGTCTCATCGTCATCATCATCATCCTGATCATCTGCATCGTCCGTATCGGCTTCGTCGGCGTTATCTGTGTCCGATCGCGGCGCGGCTGTGGGCAGGTCATTTTGTTGTAATCGGTCGTAACGTTGACGCACGTCAGCCGGCATC
>JBBQRI010000135.1:0-6368 GCA_038214915.1 Chthoniobacterales bacterium | reverse complement strand
ATGGCGATCCACAGCCGATACGTGGTTGTCAGCGAAACCCATCAACCGTTCAATTATTATGATTAATCCAAGCAGCAGCATACCGTCCGAGCGCACAACCGTGCGCACCGCCGCCACTTATCCTGTGTATGATCGACCGTTCGCGCGCATCTCGTGGGGAGCAGTGTTCGCTGGCGCCATCATCGCGCTCGCTACCCAAATCGTTCTCGCCCTCATTGGCATGGCGATCGGCCTGGCCACCCTTAATCCCGCCACCGGCGATAGCCCGAGCGGCACAACCCTTGGAACTGGCGCAGCCATCTGGCTCGTCATCAGCAGCCTTGTTTCTCTCTTTATAGGTGGTTACATCGCCGCGCGGCTTGCCGGCCGATTCAATGGATGGCTGCACGGTCTTGTCACCTGGGGCACGCTTACCCTGCTAACGCTTATGTTGTTAACTACCGCGGCCGGTCAACTCATCGGGGCGGCTTCCGGTTTGACCAACTTCGCCGTCAGTAACAGCGACAAGACCTCGCGGCTACCCGCAGCTTTGCAGCAGCCAATCGAGCAATTGAAGGATCAGGCCAGTCAAACCGCGGATCAGGCTGCAGCACAAGCGCAGAGTACCGACCCTCAAACACGCGAGGCGCAGGCGCGCGACGCCGGACAGAAAGCCGCCAAGGGAGGCGCAGTCGGCACCGGAGCAGCAGCATTCGCAATGATTCTCGGCGCAATCGCCGCTGCCCTCGGTGGTAGAACCGGTGAACGCAACCCTCGACACGACGTTTACGATGTAGCCGCCGCGGAGCGGACCGTCTCCGAGCGCGTCGAGCGCTAGTCGATTGGTGAACTTGGTTCAAAGTAACTTGGGAATGGGGAAGAGGGCAGGAGAGGGCAGGAGAGGGTCAGAGCTAACTATTGACACTTCTGCTATCGATCGCGGGAGCCCACGGTAATAATTCAGAAAGTTGACTCGGCCTTCGCGAGCTACGGCGTGGCAAGGAGTCTTTGGTTTAGAGTCGATAGAGTAAGCAAAAAGAGGATCAATTTTTGCGACAATCAATTTGGTGCGATATTCTTTTCCGTCATGAGCACTGCCACGGCAAAATTGCTTTCCGAGTTCGAGGCGTTACCAGTCGAGGAAAAACAGGAGTTCGTGCGAGAGGTGATTAATCATCTACCGCCGTGGGATTCTGGGCCGCTTAGCGATGACGCGGTCGCCGCCACCGGCGATGCAGTGGCCGCAATGCTCACCGAGGAGGAACGTCCCTCCTAGGCGGGGCGAAGTCTGGCTGTTCGACTTCCGCCGTCGCCCTAGCTTTGGCGTGACGGGTCGGCATGGTCGCGAAAGTCCGGCCGGTTCTTCTTCTCGCGAAACCGAACCGGATGGTTTCATCTGCCGTAGCTCACGCGCCAGATGGTTTTGTCGCCATCTTCGCTGATAAGGAGGCTGCCGTCTTTCGCCACGGTGATTCCGACCGGGCGCCCCCATACTTTGCCGTCGGGCGTGACGAAGCCGGTCACGAAGTCTTCGTATTCGCCGCGCGCTTTGCCGGTTGATTTGTCGAGCGGTACACGCACGACTTTGTAACCAGTACGTTTCAAGCGGTTCCATGAACCGTGGAACGCAGCGAAGATGTCGCCTTTATATTCAGAAGGGAATTGGTCACCGGTGTAAAAACATAGGTTGAGCGAAGCCGAGTGCGCCTGCACGAGCACATCGGGAACGATGACTTTATCGGCGAGCTCGGGATGCTTTCCTTTGTGGCGCGGATCGTGATGATTTCCGATGTAATACCACGGCCAGCCGTAAAATCCGCCGGGACGCACGCTGCTGATGTAGTCGGGTGGCAAATCTTCGCCGATCTCGTCCCGCTCGTTTGTGCTCATCCATAGCTCGTTTGTGCCTGGCCGAAACGCGATGCCGACAGCGTTGCGAATTCCCCAGGCGTAAACCTTTTGCTCGCTGCCGTCGGGATTGAACTCGAAGATGCGCGCGCGGTTTTCTTCCGCAGCGTTATCCGACACATTCGAGCGCGAGCCGATCGACACGTACATTTTTTTACCATCGGGTGAAAACACAACGCATCGTGTCCAGTGTCCGCCGCCGCGCAACAACCCACCGGGCGAGAGATGTGCCGCGAGTTGCTGGGCCGGTCCGCGCGCTTTGAGATCGCCATTACGATACGGAAATCGAACTACGCCATCGGTATTCGCGACGCACAAAAACTGCGGGTCGTCGCCTGGTGGATAAAAAGCGATTCCGAACGGTTTGTTTAGATTGCGTTCTGCAAAAGTTTCAGTCACATCCGGTTTGCCATCGCCGTTGGTATCGCGCAGCACCTTGATTTGATTGGCGCGACTCTCTACAACGAAGATGTCGCCATTCGGTGCGCTGAGCAGGAATCGCGGATCGCGAAATCCGGTCGCGTACAATTCGATTTTGAACCCCGGCGGAACTTTGGGTTGCGCGTCAGCTGGCCGGTCGACGACGCGCGCCCGATTAATTGCGAGAACATTCGAACCCGGCGGCGGCAAATCCTGAACCGTGATTTTGCGCGTGACGCCGGGCGCATCGCTTGTCCAATCACCCATTGCGGCGTTGCCGGTGAGGAGTGCGCGTTTTTCAGCAGCCGCGCCAGTTATGACGGCGATAAGGAATAGGGCCGCGAAAAAGATTGCGCGCAAAATTGTATCGCTCGATTGGCGAGCTTTCATCTCAGTGGAATCGTTCGGGCGCCAAATATCGCGCGGATTCGAATCGTCTGCCGCGAATGTATGTCTCATAACGGCGGCATAGTTCTTGTGTTTTTCAGGACTGGAACGATTGAAACGCATGAGCAAGAAAATGCGTGTTGTCCAAGTCCCGCGAGCAGGCGGGCCGCTTGAGTTAGTCGAACGCGACATCCCCGAGCCGGAGCGAGGCTGGGTGCGCGTTAAGGTGGAGGCGTGCGGTGTTTGCCATAGCGATTCGTTAGTCAAAGAAGGACTCTGGCCAGGTATTCAGTATCCGCGTGTGCCGGGACATGAAGTCATTGGTGTCGTTGATGGCATGGGCGAGGGGGTGAAGCCGTGGCAAACTGGCCAGCGCGTCGGCGTTGGCTGGCACGCTGGCAACTGCGGTTATTGCGATCATTGCCGGCGCGGCGAGTTTTTTGCCTGCACCGTGGCCTTACTCACCACGGGAATTTCTTTCGATGGCGGTTACGCGGAATACATGGTTGCGCCGGCAGAAGCGCTGGCGCTTGTGCCTGACGAACTTTCTGCCGTCGACGGCGCGCCGCTAATGTGCGCGGGCGTGACGACGTTTAACGCGCTGCGAAACAGCGGCGCGCGAGGCGGCGATGTGGTTGCCGTACTCGGGATTGGCGGACTCGGTCATCTCGGCGTGCAGTTCGCAGCAAGGATGGGATTCAACACCGTAGCGATTGCACGCGGAAAGGACAAGGAAGCATTCGCCAAAAAACTCGGCGCACACCACTACATCGACAGCCAGGCCTCCGATCCGGCGGCGGAACTGAATAAGCTTGGCGGCGCGAAAGTTGTAATCGCGACTGTGACGAATGCCAAAGCAATGGCAGCAGTCCTAGGCGGACTGGCGCCGAACGGTGTGCTCATCGTAATCGGCGCGGCAGGACCGCTTTCAGTCGATCCGATTCTGCTCATCACTGGCTGCCGGTCCGTCAAAGGCTGGTACTCGGGAACGTCCATCGATTCCCAGGACACACTCGAATTTAGTGCGTCGGCGGACGTGCATTCCATGAACGAAATTTTTCCGTTGGAAAAAGCCGCCGAGGCGTACGAGCGCATGATGAGCGGCAAAGCACGTTTCCGCGTCGTTCTCGATATCGCCGGCAAATAAGATCGCGACGGGGCCTAAAAAGTAGTGTTGATCAGTTGTTAGGCTGCCGTTCGGGTTACTTCGCCCTTTGAGGGAGAAAGGGAGGGTGGGGGAGTGATTCCTACCTCACGATTGACTGCTAAGTCTCCTGCCGCCGGTAATGATCTACCAATGGATAAGTGCGGGCGACGAGGCCGAACGCGATGCGATGAATTTCGTGACCGCGGAGTTTTGCACACTCGCGTTTCCTACCAGCACCCAGAGATTACCGATTGTTACCGATAAATTCCAAAACGCCATGATCGCGCCCTTCATCGACAGCGGCGCCTGGCTGTAAGCGAATTCAAGCCCAGTTGTGACGACTGGCACTTCGCCAAACGTGATCGCCTAAGAAATGTTTGATGTTTGCTTTGCCATATTTGATGTAAGCATGGATTCGCGAACTGATTCAAAATGAAATCGCAATACGATGTCGTCATTTTGGGCGCCGGCCATAACGGATTGGTGGCGGCGGCTTACCTCGGTCGAGCCGGGTTGAGCGTGCTGTTGCTGGAAAAAAATGATTACATCGGCGGCGCGACGGTTTCGCAGCAGATCTTTCCGGATTACGACGCGCGCTTGTCGCGGTACTCGTATCTGGTCAGTCTGTTTCCGCACAAGATCATCCATGATCTCGGGTTGAAGCTGGAACTGCGCCGACGCGCGATCGCATCCTGCACGCCTTACATGAAACACGGACACGATGGCGCGTTGCTTTTGAGTAACGTCGACGAAGAGGTGGGCCGCCGGTCGATGTGTGAACTGACCGGAAACACCACTGAGTACGACGAGCTGAAATGCTTCTACGCATTGCCACGAGTGTTCGCGGAGCGCGTCTGGGACTCGATGCTCGAGTCGCTGGTTTCCAGGGAAGAAATGGCGCGTCGTTTCAAGGTTGACGAAATCTCCCGCGAAGCCTGGCGCACTTTGGTAGAGGAACCGCTCGGGAATGCGATCGAGCGTTATCTGCGAGACGATCTGGTGCGCGGCCTGGTGTTTACAGATGCGAAGGTCGGCGTCTTCACGCATCCGTACGACAGTTCGCTCCTGCAAAACCGGTGTTTTCTTTATCACCTGATCGGCGATAAAACGGGCGAATGGAAGGTACCGGTCGGCGGGATGGGCACGGTGTCGTCCGAACTGGAGCGCGCTGCACGCAAAGCAGGCGCCGAAATGCTAACGAATGTTCATATCCACGCGCTGAACGTCGAGGGCAAAACGCGCACGGTTGAATTTCTGGTGAACGGAAAAGACGAGAGCGTCGAGGCGCGGTTTCTCCTGGTTAACTTTGGGCGAAATGTGCTGGCAAAGCTTACAGGCCGATTTTATCAGCCGGATCGCACTGATGAAGGATCCGTTTTCAAGATCAACATGCTCCTGAGCCGTTTGCCGAAACTGAAGGCAAAAAAAATTCCGGCAACGGAAGCGTTTTGCGGGACCTTCCACAGCGACGAAGGCTACCAACAGATGAATCTCAGCTACGACGAAGCGTCAGACGGCAGGTTGCCGGAGAAAATGCCGTGCGAAATCTATTGCCACACGCTGACTGACGACAGCATTCTCGCGCCGGATCTGCGCGAACAAGGCTTTCACACGATGACGCTCTTCGGATTGGACGCGCCGTGGAGCTTGTTTGTGCGGGACAATGAAGAAATGCGCCGGGAAGCTGAGAAAAAATACCTCGCCAGCATCAACCAATGGTTGGAAGAGCCGATCGAAAGTTGCCTGGCTCTGGCGCATGATGGTAGTCCTTGCATCGAAAGTAAAAGCCCCGTGGATATCGAGGACGCGCTCGGGATGTATCACGGAAATATTTTTCATAACGCGCCGACGTTTCCATTTGCCGAGCGTAGGGACCAAGTCGGCACGTGGGGTGTTGAGACGGAACACGAAAATGTGTTTTTCTGCGGATCAAGCGCCTTGCGAGGTGGCGCTGTTAGCGGAATTCCCGGGCATAACGCGGCGATGAAGGTGCTTGAACTTATTAAGAAAACGCCCAACGCTCAACGCCCAACATCCAATGTCGAAGTCAGAAGCTAATTCAGCTGATCCGCGCGACGTGGAGTCGATTGACGCCATTATCGCCGCGGCGTACGACGTGATCTCCGGACCGGCTGGACAGAAGCGCGACTGGAATCGCGAGCGATCGCTGTTTTATCCCGGTGCGCGTATAATGCCGACTGCGAGCGTCCCCGGAAGAAACGACGTCGATCTTGAGCCGCAAATGTTGGATGTCGAAGGTTACATCGCGCGGGTGGAACCGCTTTTACAGCAAGGCTTTTACGAAACGGAAATCGCGCGGCGCACCGAACAGTTTGGCCGAATCGCTCATGTTTGGAGCACTTACGAATCGCGTTACGATCTAAGCGATCCAGCGCCGTTTATGCGCGGCATCAACAGTTTTCAGCTTTTTAATGACGGCAAACGTTGGTGGATCCTGTCTGTTTACTGGCAGCACGAGAGCGCGGAGCACGCGATTCCGCCGAAATATCTCTAGCCGCAACATTCC
>JBBQRI010000134.1:0-6397 GCA_038214915.1 Chthoniobacterales bacterium | reverse complement strand
CTAAGAACGATAATCTCCAGTCCGTCCGGCGAGGCTCGCGACCATTGCAATGAGCTCTGATGGTTCGACTGGTTTGGCGATGTGCATTTGGAAACCGTTCAAGATGGCCCGCCTGCGATCTTCGGACCGTGCGAAAGCTGTGAGCGCGATTGCAGGAACTTTGCCTCCTTCCTGATTCGTCAATTGCCGCACCTTCTGTATGGCTTCGTAGCCATCTTCGTTCGGCATGCCGATATCCATGATCAGGACGTGTGGTTTTGATTTGCGTAGGAATCGCAGGGCGGCCGCTCCGGAGTCCGCTGTTTCGATTTGGGCCCCGCAGGCGCTCAAAATGCGTTTGATGAGATGGCGCGCGTCGGCTTCATCGTCCACCGCGAGCACCCGCACTCCATGTAGATCGAGCCTCTCCTCTGCAAGTTCCCGGGTCACCGCGCGCGGATGCCGCCGGTTCGGGTCCGCTTCGATGTTTACCATGACCATCGGTAGAACAATCGTGAATGTTGATCCTTTGTTTGGGCCGGGGCTTTTCGCGCGCACGCTGCCGCCGTGGAGTTCGGCCAGATTTTTCACAATGGCCAAGCCGAGGCCAAGGCCGCGCTGT
This sequence comes from Chthoniobacterales bacterium, assembly GCA_038214915.1. GTDB lineage: Bacteria > Verrucomicrobiota > Verrucomicrobiia > Chthoniobacterales > UBA10450 > Udaeobacter. The sequence goes on along the minus strand of JBBQRI010000134.1, from coordinate 5,796 downwards.
TCGCGTGTAGTGGAGGCGTCGGCTTGACGAAAGCGATCGAACACGTAGGGCAGAAAATCCGGTGCGATGCCGCTCCCAGTATCGTGAACGCTGATCTCGAGGTGTGAATTGACTCGTTCCAGAACGACGTGCACACGGCCATTCTTGGGCGTGAACTTGAGCGCGTTGGTGAGCAGATTCCAAAGTATCTGCTGCAAACGTGCCGGATCACCCGACACCGGGCCCGCCAGCGGATCGAGCACGGAGGTAAGGCGGATTTGTTTGGCACCCGCCGTCGGTTTGACTGATTCGATAGCGGAATTGATGACGGACAGAAGGTCGACCCGTTGCACGTCCAATCGCACCTTGCCCGAAATGATGCGGCTCATATCGAGCAAATCTTCGATGATCTTCGTTTGCGCGCGCGCGTTGCGCTCGATCACTTCCAGACCTTCCGTAATCTCGACGGGATTATCGCTTGTCCGCAAGATATTGGCCCAACCGAAAATGGCGTTGAGCGGAGTGCGCAGCTCATGGGAGAGGATAGCGAGAAATTCGTCTTTCATGCGTGCTTCACATTCGGCTCTTTCCAGCGCCTGGCGTTCGCTCGCCAGCAATTGCTCGCGTTCGGCTTCGGCGTGCTTGCGCTCAGTGATGTCTCGAAAGCTCCAGACCCGACCAACGTTTCGCTCTTCCACGCATTGGATTTTGGAGTAGCGCTCAAGTACCCTGCCGTCGATCGTTTCGACCACATCGAAGGTTTCGCCTGGAGAATTCCTATAAATTTCAGCAATCCGCTCGCAAAACTGCTTCGGATTTGCGAATTGTTTGCTCGTGAACTCCTGTAGTTTTCGATGTTCGCGCGAGTCGATCACGTCCGATGGGATACGCCACATGTCGATGAATTTTCGATTCCACGTAATCACTCGCCCGTTCTCGTCCGTGACCAGAACAGCGTCCGTGCTCGACTCCAGCGTGGCGCTCATCATGGAAAGCGAATGCGTCAGCTCCGCGCTCTTTTTCTCAAGTGCTTCTTTGATTCGAATCAATTCCTGCTCGGCGCGGCGACGAGCAACGAGAACCGCATTTGCGGTCTGGAGCGCGACCGACTTGAGCAACTCTTCTTCCTTCTCCTTAGGCTCCATTAATTTCTTCCCAGAATCTCGGCGGCCATCTCCGTTCCGAGAACGCGCGCCCGGATTTTAGCAAACGCTACCTCCCGCGGCGTCGAGGTATCATCGCTGAACGGCGAAAAGCCGCAGTCGTCCGTCGTTCCGAGTTGCTCGAGAGGAATGTATTTCGCGGCTTCAAGCACGCGATCGCGCACTTCTTCCGGGGTATCAATGTGCGGATGGATCGGCGCCACAACGCCGACGAAAATAACTTGCTCCGGTTTCATACACTTCCGGATTACTTTTAGAACGCGGACCGGATCTTTCTCCGCCGCCAGCGCGATGTAGAAATTACCCGCATTTAGCTCAAACAGACTTGGCAGCAAATCGGCGTAATCAACATCGGCGCTATGAGTCGAATCGCGGTCGGAACCAGGACAAGTATGAACCCCGATGCGCTTGCGCTCCCCTCTGGAAAAGCGCGAAAGGGCAAGATTATTCAAGTCGATAAAGCTGTTCAATAGATGCCCGGAAGGATCAATCTTGATTGCTAGTCGTCCCTCCGTGAAATCGATCTGCACACTGTGCGCACCTTTTTCGAGACAACTCCGAACCTCCTTTTCATGTTCCGCCAACAAATCATCGATGAATTCTTCACGCGGATAACCAGCGATGCCCTTCGCTGGATACATCAGACTCAACGCAGATGGTGAGATGACTGCCTGTTTTACCGGCTTTGTTGCGTAGCGCTTGGCAAAGTCAAGAAAACTGTCGGCATATCGCCTGTAACGAAAAGGCCCAGAAACGAGGCGCGGCCAGCGCCGGACATGACTGACAAAAGGAAGCTGAAATCCATCCCGGGCGACGTTTGGGAGTCCGTCCACACAATATGTTCCGAAGTTATGGTACTTTCTCTGTTCGCCGTCGGTGATTACGGGGGAGCCTGTGGCCTCAAATTTCTCAATCGTGTCGCGAATCGCTTCATCATACATTTGGTCCAAGCTTGGATCGTCGCTGTCTACCCGCGCGAAGGCCTCGATCAATCGAATAGGTCGCGGGATGCTTCCAATTGGTTCTGTCGGTATCATAGGAATTGCCGTCGGCGCCAGAGAGAATATCTGGGTGTGAGAGCCGGCAAATGTCAAATTCCAGAAACCGAGAGCTTTTAATGGGTGAACGCGATTCCCGAGCCGACCTGGCGCGCTTTTACCTTCGAAGCCGGATTGACAATTCGCGCCGAATCGTAAACCAAGAGAGCGGAGATCACTATGTCACACCAACCAACTGAATCAAAACGTCTGCTTTCATATGTCATCGCGAAATGGGCATGCGCGCTGAAATACGAACATCTCTCGCCCGAAGCGATTCAGGCTGCGAAATTATTCTGGTTCGATTCTATCGGCTGCGCGCTGGGCGGGAGCCAACAGGAAGACGCGAAGATCCTGCTCGAGCATCATCGCGCCATGGGCGGCGGCAATGGAAAGGCCACTGCATTTGTTTCCGGATTCAAAACCAATCCGGTCGACGCCGCATTTCTGAACGGGCACATGATCCGCGCGATGGATTACAACGACATTTATTGGAAGGCCGACCCGTGTCACCCGAGCGATCTCATCGCCGCGCCTCTGGCACTCTGCGAAAGCGAAGGATTGAGCGGCAAAGATTTAATTCTCGGTACGATCATCGCCTATGAAATTGAGATGCGGCTTTGCGAAATCGGGCGCCCGGGAGTTCGCGAATACGGCTGGCATCACGCAACGTTGAGCGCGTTCGCCGCGCCGGTTGTGGCAGGTCGAGTGCTCAATCTTACGACCGATCAAATGGTGTCAGCGATCGGCATCAGCGCGGCGCGCACATTTTGTCCGGGCGCAGTCACAGCGGGCAAGTTGACCAACATGAAAAACACGGTCGATCCGTGGGCCGGTCGCATGGGCGCCGAGAGCGCGCTGCTTGCGCGCGAAGGATTTTCCGGTCCAGAACACATGATCGATGGGAAAGAAGGTTTGTTTGCGGTGTTCAGTCACGTCCAATACAAGGGACAACCGGCAAGCTTCGATGGCGAAGGTTTGATCAAGGATCTACCAACGTCGCCGAAATCGCACTATCGGATCCTCGATTGCGGGATGAAAAGTTTCCCGATCGAAGCGCTAAGTCATGCGCCGCTCACGGCCATGATGAAAACCGTCAAGGAGAACAAAATTAAGGCTGACGACGTGAAGGAGATCAAAGTAGAAGTGATCGCGCGCGCCGCGGATATCCTTGGTGATCCGCACAAGTATCGACCTGACTCAAAAGAAACGGCCGATCATTCGCTCCCTTACTGTATGGCGGTAGGGCTCGTCGATGGAATGGTCACGCCGCTGCAGTTCAAAGAGGAGCGTGTGCTCGATAAATCGCTGAATCCAATCATGGACAAAGTGAAAGTTGTCGCGAACGACGAATTCGAAGCGCTGTTTCCAAAATTTCAGCCGAGTCGCGTAACAATCACAACGAATGATGGAAAGGAATATTCAACGCGCGTCGATGTCCCGAAAGGCGATCCGCGCGATCCGATGACCGAAGAAGAAATTGCGGTGAAATTCACGGCGCTTGGCGGTGATGTGATCGGGAAAAAGCAGTGCGAAAAATTGCGCCAGTGCATCATGAATTTGGAAAACGCGGGAAAGCTCGATGAGCTTCTCGCGCTGACGATCGCGCGATAAATTCTTTGACTATAGGGGACGCTAACAGCGTTCCCTACAGATTACGCCGTCGCGCTGCCTTCGTCGCCTGCGCCGAACTCGATTCCCTGCGCGAGCGGTAGCTCGCCTGAGAAATTGATCGTGTTCGTCTGACGCCGCATGTAGCTCTTCCAGCAATCGCTGCCGCTCTCGCGGCCGCCGCCGGTTTGTTTTTCGCCACCGAATGCGCCGCCGATCTCTGCGCCACTCGTGCCGGTATTTACGTTGGCAATTCCGCAATCGCTCCCAACCGCGCTGACGAATTTTTCAGCCTCGCGCACGTCATTAGTGAAAATGGATGAGGTCAATCCTTGCGGTACATTGTTGTGAATCGCCATCGCCTCGTCGAAGTCGCGATACGTCATCAGATAAAGCAGTGGTCCGAAGGTTTCGTGTTTCACGATTTCAAAATCGGGCTTCGCAGCAGCCAGACACGGCTTCATGTAGGCGTCGCCAGGGACGGTGAGCCGTTCCCCGCCGTAAAGCACTTCGCCGCCTTCCTCTTTCAACCGCTGAATGGACTCCTGCACCACGTCGACAGCGTGCCTGTCGATTAGCGGGCCCATAACAGTCTTGCGATCCAGCGGATTCCCAATGGGTAGGGTCTTGTAACCGGTTAGGAGTTTATCGCGGACCTTCGACGCAACTAACTCGTGCATGATCACCCGGCGCGTCGAAGTACAACGCTGTCCGGCTGTGCCCACGGCGCCGAAAAAGATCGATTGCACCGCCATGTCGAGATCCGCGCTTGGCGTGACGATGAGCGCGTTATTGCCGCCGAGTTCCAGAATTGTTCGCCCCAGCCGTCCGTTAACAGCTTTGGCGACATTAAATCCCATGTTGGTCGAGCCGGTAGCCGATACCAATGGAATCCGTGGATCGTCCGCCAGTCTTTGTCCAACCGTTTTACGATCGCCCACCAGCAGCGTAAAAATCGCCGGATCAGCGCCGGTTTCGCGACAGACGCGCTCGGCAATTTTAGTGACGGCGATTGCGGTAAGCGGCGTTTTTTCCGACGGCTTCCAAACCGTGGCGTCACCGCACACTGCGGCGAGCGCAGCGTTCCAAGACCAAACTGCGACAGGAAAGTTGAACGCGGTAATCACTGCGATCACGCCAAGTGGGTGCCATTGTTCCATTAACCGGTGGCTCGGGCGCTCAGATTGAATCGTTAGGCCGTAAAGCATGCGCGACTGGCCAACCGCGAAGTCGCAAATGTCGATCATCTCCTGCACTTCGCCCTCGCCTTCGGCGATGATTTTGCCGGCTTCAAGCGAGACGAGGAGACCGAGCTCGTGCTTCTGCGCACGAAGAGCGTTCCCGAGCTGGCGGACGGTTTCACCGCGGACGGGTGCGGGGACGGTGCGCCACTTTTGGAAGGCTTCCTGCGCCCGCGTAATCGTCTTTTCGTAGTCGTCGACCGAGGCCGTGCGGACCTTGCCGAGCAACTTTCCATCGACCGGCGAGTATTTTTCGATGACGGCGCCGCCGCCACTCCATTCGCCGGAAAAGGCGCCGTCACTGGTGCTGGTGATGCCCAGCTTCTGCAGCAAATCGTTCATAGGTTTAGTGCCTAACGATCCCGCATCCGATCGCACTGGGCGCGGAGCAAGTCGACCGCTTCGTCCACTACCTCTTTCGTGAGGTCGAGCGCGGGCCGGAACCGGATGGCGCTCTCCCCCGACTTCAGGGCGAAGACCCCGTTTTCGAAGAGGCCCTTCCAGAAGTCGTTCCGGAATTCGGGGCTCGGCAGATTGAAAGCGAGGAACAAACCACGACCACGCACGGCACTGATCATCGGTTCTTCCTCTTGCAGCTCGTGCAACCGCTCGAGGAAATACGCGCCGACGACCCGCGCGTTCTCGACCAGGTTTTCTTCCTCGATGATCCGCAAGAAATGGGTCGAGCGCACCATGTCGGTAAAATTTCCACCCCAAGTGGAGTTGATTCGGCTCGGGAGGCGGAAGCAGTTGTCCTTCACCTCG
>JBBQRI010000133.1:0-6438 GCA_038214915.1 Chthoniobacterales bacterium | reverse complement strand
CACCGCCTCGCGCACGCCCTTGGGATCGCGAAAACGGACCTCGCGCTTTGCCGGGTGCACATTTACATCCACAGAGCTGGGATCGAGCTCAACAAAAAGAAACGTAACTGGGAATTGCCCTTTCATGAGAGCAGTGTGGTATCCTTCGCGGACGGCCCCGCTAATAAGACTGCTTTCAATCGCCCGGCCGTTTACGAACACGAGCTGCTGGCTGCGGGTTTGTCGGCTGAGCCCTGCCTGACCGATAAAACCAGTGATTCCAATTTTGGGGAAGGCAGCGCCGTTCATTTCGACCAGGCGCTGCAACAATTCGACGCCGTATAAGTCCCGGATCCGATCGCCGAGCGTTGCGGTAGCCGGTAACTGGAACAAGATCCGATCGTCGCGCATCAACGAAAAGCCAATCTCAGGGTGACCGATCGCTTGCAAATGAATCTGATGTTCGATGTTGCGGCTTTCGGTATTCTCCGAACGCAAAAATTTTCGGCGCGCCGGCAGATTGTAAAAAAGCGAGCGCACTTCGACTTGGGTGCCTGGGGCTTCACCGCCGTCTCGCACAACGTCGATTTTGCCGCCATTGACGATAATTTCTGTCCCGGCAATCGCGCCCGATTCACGCGTAGTCAGGCGGAATCGCGACACACTGGCGATACTTGGAAGCGCTTCGCCGCGAAATCCCAGCGTTGCAACAGCTTGAAGGTCGGCAGCAAAGCGAATCTTGCTGGTGGCATGCCGCTCCAGCGAGAGTAGCGCGTCATCGCGATCCATGCCGCAGCCGTCATCGATCACGCGAACCAGCGAAATACCGCCGCGACGAATAACGACATCGATCTTGCGAGCGCCGGCGTCGAGACTGTTTTCAACCAGTTCCTTTATGACTGACGCCGGGCGTTCCACCACTTCGCCGGCCGCCACTTGGCTGGCCACGGTCTCAGAAAGCAATCGGATCCGGCCCATCTTGTATGTCCGATTGTAAATTCCAGATTCCCGATTGCGAAGAAAATCAATGGTGGCAATCCACGCTGCGGTGCGCGAACGGCGCAGTGCCGTCCCTATGTTTTGACTTGGATACCTCGCAGCCGTATTTTTCAGGGCGATGATTAATGTCACGGACAACGCTGTTCGACAGCTCCAGAGTCTGCTTTCGCAGCGACCGGAAAATTCGCGAAAAGGCTTGCGAGTAGAAGTGACCAAGGGCGGCTGTTCCGGTCTGCACTACGAGATGACACTTGGCGAACGAAAAGAAGGCGACTCAATAGTCGAGCGCGATGGCGTGCAATTTATTATCGACGACGAAAGCGTCTCCTATTTGCGGGGAGCGACCCTGGATTTCACCGACGGTTTAACCGGCACGGGCTTTCGAATCGTCAATCCAAACGCGTCGCGTACGTGCGGGTGCGGTACGTCGTTCGAAGCGGCGCAGTCAGCTTAAAAGAGGGAATCGTCGCGCGCTGAATGGACTATGGTACTCAATCGTACGATCCGTACGAGGAGCCGTATTCCCGTCCGCCGAAGCGCATCAATTATTTCGCGTGGACGGTTGCGATTTTGCTTTTGATCGGGTTGGCGCTCGCAGCGTGGCTTGGAAGTTTTTACATCTTCAATCAACCGGAGCGGCCTGACAGCTATCGAATCCTGCAAAAGCTGCACAAGATTGAGCCACCAAAACGCTTTGAATTGACGGCTGCGCCGGCCGGCGAATTTCTTAACGGGAGCCAACTTTACGAGCGCTACGTCGGAATGGGGGCCGCCGAGCTAGCGAAAGCGAATGCTGAGCTGCTGCGCAATTACATTCGAAATTATCAGCAGGTCCGCGGCTTGGTTTCGTACGTGGTAGGCCGGTATATCATCATTGCAGTGCGCGAACTCGGCCCCGAAGATGTGTTTCCCTCCGGCATGGCAGCGTTGACTGCTGCGGTCGATAGCGGCGAGGTGCTTATGGAACACGTTTACCCCGCCAAGCCTGAAGCCCTGCCGCTGATGAAACAGACCCTCACCGTCGGCTTGGAAGTGAAATTGGAACGCACGCACGACGTTTCGGCAGTGCTTCACGCCGAGCGATTAGTTGATGGCCGAATTCTGGTGACGGCCGTTCCTTTGCTATATGGAAGTTATACGGTTACACGCGGTCTCGGCACGTTTCGCCTCGAACCACCGCCCAGTCTCAATCTAGTCGGAGGTTGGCCATTGTTTAAATCACAGGAGCGCGCTTCCATTGAACAACATCTTGCCGAGTACCGACAGACAATGGCAGCAGCTCAAGCTGGCCCGATCCCCGTACCTGGCCTGGGCGCAAGCGCCACTCCGCAGCCTGCGAAGAATGAATTGGTGCGCATCGAACAAGCAAGGCCTGTCGCGCCACTTGCCATGACTCCACCAGTCGTCGCAAGCAATGCGAAACTCGCGAAGGCGGCGCCGTTGCCGAAAGGAAAAAAGGGCAAAAAACAACAGCTCGAATCTCCTGCGCCGGCAGCGACTCCCGCGCAGGCAGTGGTCGCTCAGAACAAACCCGCGCCAGCCGGCACACCCATCACCGTTGCGTCCGCCCTTGCTCCTCCAAGCGCGCTAAACCTTTCTGTCGCGACGCCAGCGCCAGCGTCCAAAGCTCCAGACGCTGGAACCGGATCGGTCGCACAGAGTTCGCCAGTCGCAATGGCTACGCCGGTACCTGTGTTGCCTGCTCAACCTGCTCCAGCCGATGCTTCCAATGTAGCTCTGGCTTCCAATGCCGGCGGCGGCAATTGGAAAACCTTTGCGCCAGGCAAGATGCCGCTTGGACGACTGATCGCGAGCGGCGACTTGAACGATGTAGCCGATCGCGGACTCGCCGGCGAACGCATTTACTTGAAAGGCCAGTTTGTGGTGAATTTTTCCGACGCCAACAAGGCGGTGCTGCGTCCGCGCACAACGTTAACAAGCAAAGTGCTACACTTCGGTGGCGGTTCATCGACGCGCATAATTGTGGAATTTCCCCGTGGTTATACTCCCCCGCACCAAGGCGCCGTCGTAAACCGGGACGAGACGCGGCCCTACGAGATCACGGAAGTGCGCAAACAGGAAGACGGACAACTGAACGTCTTCGTGCGCGAGATCATGCAGCCGAATTGATCGGCTCCCTGCGCTTCGGATCTAGGCTGTAGGGCGTCTGTGTCAGACGCCGATGTACTCTAGTTGGTGCGTGAGCGCAGGATTACTTTGCCGTCGCGTATCTCAATGGTGCCGACCTCGTACGCGTTCCGCTGGTCAGCCAGATACTCGCGCAGTTGTCTGGAACGATACTTCCAATCTAAGAAATCAGTCGGCACCTGCTCGCTGTTAATTGTAATCCGGCTGAACCGCGGGCTCTCCAGCGACTGCGCGCCCTTCACTTCAATGATGACATCGCCATTAAAATAATAACCGGGTCTGCCGAGAACTCCTCCGATCGGCAGACTCGCCTGCAAGCGGAGTCGATTGTCTTCGATGGATGCAAAAACTTTCCCGCGCAGGTCGTCGCTTGTAGCAATCAACGCATTGATGTCATCCGCGCTCAACTCAATTTCCACTGGTTGGCCTGCGCGAGTTTTCTGTTCGAAGTCCTGCCAGCCTTCCCTGGCACGTTGATTCTGTTGGTCGGAACCGCTGAATTCCGGAACGGGCGTTGGCGCTTCAGCGAGTGACCGCGTTTTGGCCAGCCAATAACTACCGTAGAACAATGCCGAATGGCGATGCAGTCCCCAATACATCCCGCCAAAACAAGCAATCCCCAGCACGATCGCAAATACCAGCAGAATCAGGCAGCCCCGTCCGAAGCAACCCAGACCCTTTCTCGGCGGCGGCGCTTCAACCCAGGTGTTCATCAAGTGATTCGTTACATCGTCAAACCGTTACAGCGGATTACGATCAACGATTCAAAAGTTTTAGCGTGTCGAAGCCATGTTCGCCTGCGCGTTCAGCAGTTTGTCGTACAAGGCGCGCAAACCATCCGAGAGGACACGCGCGCCACCGATGATCGGCATGAAGTTCGTGTCGCCGGTCCAGCGCGGCACAACATGGATGTGTAAGTGATCAGGAACACCTGCGCCCGCGCACTCGCCAAGATTCAAACCGATATTGAATCCCTGCGCCTTTACCGCGGCGCGCAAAAGTGCTTGCGCGTGTACGACCAGGTTCCATAGCTCAACAACCTCATTCTCGCCAAGCGCTGAAAGCTCCGCGACTTTGCGATATGGCACCACCATCAGGTGTCCAACCGTGTAGGGATAGCGGTTCATCATCAGGAACGCGTTTTTTCGGCGCGTGATCACCAGATGTTCCACGTCGTCGCTCGCACGTGCCGCCGTTTCGAGAAAATCGCAATCTCGCGGTTCCTTTTCGAAATACTCAACTCGCCACGGTGCCCAAAGCGTCTCTAATTGTTTTTTTGGAAATTCTTCCATCGGAATATAAACTCGTTACGAGACTAAAATCGCCCGCAGTAAAGTCGAGCCGACATTTCAGTTCCTTACGCTCATTTCGCGCGATTTCGAGAATGGAGCGGCTGGGGAAGCCGCGACATAGACGGGAAGACGGAGTTGCGCGAACGGGAAGTGACCGAATCAAATCTATCGAAGCTTGTTTTCCTTTGCCGGAAGATAGCGCGTTCTTTCAACCAGTTTTGCATTGTCCGTTTCAGACCGGTTTGTATTCTCGATCTTCATGAAGCCTTTTCCAGTCGTTCCCCTGGTCGCATCACGGGTTACGCTGCAAAGTGCAGCGGAAATATCCGGACCCAAAGTTTACCGTTGTGTTTTGGCGGTCTTCCTTTCGTCCCTGACAATCGTCCTCCCGGTTACTCTCAACCTCGCGAATACCGCGAATGCGGCGGAACCATCCAAGACAAAAGCGACTATGGAGGGCGATGTGCAGGAGCTGGTTCCGGATATCGAAGCTTACATTACCAGCGGGATGAAGGGGTTGGACGTGCCGGGCCTGGCCATTGGAATCGTTGCCAACGACAAGCTCGTATACGCCAAGGGCTTCGGCGTACGAAGCAAAAGCGATAAACTGCCGGTCGATACGCACACGATCTTTCAGATCGGCTCGACCACGAAGGCTTTTCTCGCCGCGACCGAGGCCATCATGGTCGATCGCGGCAAGTTGCGGTGGGACGACCGCGTTGTCGATCTCGATCCGGAGTTCCAGTTGAAGGATCCCTGGGTGACGCGCGAATTTCGCGTCTTCGACCTGCTAGCTCAGCGCTCCAGCCTTCCACCCCTTGTCAACGATATGCTCGCCATGTACGACTTCAATGAGGCGGCGCTCATCCGCTCTCTTCGCTACGTCGAACAGGTGTCCAGTTTCCGCACGACCTTCGCCTATACCAACATCACGCATCTCTTGGCGAGCCGCATCGTGGCCAAAGCCGCGGGCGCTCCGGATTGGAATGCGGTCCTTCAGAAGGAACTGCTCGATCCACTAGGCATGAAGGACTCGACCTACACGGTCGAAGCGATCCAAGCGGCGCCCAACCATGCCAACGGCTTTCGCTCGACACCGGAAGGCTCGATCGAGGTGCCTTTCACGCCGATTTTTCCCTATCACCTGGCCGGGGCCGGCGACATCAACACCAACATCGAGGATATGGCGCGCTGGATCCGGTTGCAGCTCGGCAACGGCGCCTTCGAGGGACGCCGCATCGTCTCGCCGGAGAACCTCGCCTATACACGCAGACCAATGGTGGCAGCCAGCGACCAGGCGTCCTACGCTCAGGGTTGGTACTTCTATCCGACGCCGAACGGCAACACCCTTTGGCACGATGGAGACGCGCTGAGCTTCGGCTCCTTTGTCGGCTTGGTTCCTGACAGAAATGTCGGTGTCGTCATCCTTACCAACATAACGGATAATGGCTTTCAAATTGCGCTTGGGATGTGGATCTTGGACCGGATTCTCGGCAATCCCAAGGTCGACCACGTGGCGAAGAACAGAGAGCAAGCGAAGGCCAGTTTCGAGACCAAGGCCAAGCTATTTGCCAAACCTTCCAATCCGCGGACGTTCCCGCCGCTCGCACCGCTCGCCGGCAAGTTCGTCAATCCAAGCTTCGGCAAAGCGGCGGTGACGTTGCAAGGCGATGCACTGGTCATGGCGTTTCAGGCGACCGGCGCCAGGCTCAAGCTCGAGCCTTGGAACGGGGACGTCTTCTTCTCCAAACTCATGCCGAACGGTCCGTTTGGACCCATCGTCGATTTGGACTACATGACGAAGGGATTTGCCCAGTTTCAAATGGATAAGGACGGTAAACTCAATTTGCTGCGCCTTTCCATTCAAGATGGTCAGGCTTATGAGTTTCGTCGTGAATAGGCGCTTGAACCGAAGCAGGTCGCTGCCCTCGTCAGTCTGGTATAACAGGCCCTTCCACTTAGCTATCAGCAGCACCGTGTTGCTGGGTGCTGGCGTCTTTTTGCTTCTTGTTACTCTTGT
>JBBQRI010000132.1:0-6508 GCA_038214915.1 Chthoniobacterales bacterium | reverse complement strand
TCCAATTCGCGCAGCAATTCGGTCACATTAAAATCGCCGCCGGCCTCCTGAATGACGGAGGCGGCGATTTCTCGCCCGCGAAGAATGGTGTGCAGGCTTTCCTGTACGGCCCGCCGAACCGTTTGCGGCGTGATGCCGTGCGTTTCGTTGTACTCGACCTGCTTGGCGCGCCGGTATTCGGAAATCGACATGAGCGCTTCCATGCTTTGCGTGATCGTGTCGGCGAAGAGCACTACTTCGCCGTTAATGTGGCGAGCCGCGCGACCGGCTGTCTGGATAAGCGAAGTCTGGCTGCGCAAAAATCCTTCCTTGTCCGCATCTAAGATGCACACAAGCGAAACCTCAGGTAGGTCGAGTCCTTCGCGGAGCAGATTGATGCCGACGAGAATGTCGAATTCCGCTGCGCGCAATCCGCGCAAAATTTCCACGCGCTCGATCGCGTCGATATCACTATGCAGGTAGCGCACTTTCAATCCGACATCGCGCAGATAGTCAGCCAGATCTTCCGCGGTTCGCTTGGTCAGCGTCGTCACCAGAATGCGCTCGCTTTTTTCGACGCGCTGGCGGCAAAGCTCGATCGTTTCGTCGATCTGATTCTTAAGCGGCTTGATCGTGATTTTTGGATCGAGAAGTCCGGTAGGCCGAATGATCTGCTCGACCACGAGCGGCGCGCCGGGCGTGTACGCATCAAATTTTTCGGGCGGGTCATCGGTGGATGAGACACGCACTGTGGCTTGTAAGGGCGGTCTCTGAGCGCCGGGCCGGCGAGGTCGGCGGTTGGAAACCGCTACAGGTTCGCCAGGCAGTACGAACGGAATTAATTCTTGCTCTCCGATCCTCTGCCGCTTGTGCGGGAAGTATCCTTTGTTTCCGACAACGCTGTTTTGAATCTCAAATTCGGCAGGCGTCGCGCTGGCGTAAATCGTCTGGTTCGTCAACTTCATGAATTCATCGAAATTGAGCGGGCGATTGTCGAGCGCGCTGGGAAGGCGAAACCCGTAATTTACGAGCACAGTTTTGCGCGACCGGTCGCCTTCGTACATCCCGCCGATCTGCGGGATCGTGGCGTGCGATTCATCGATGACGGTGAGAAAATCGTCCGGAAAAAAATCGATGATTGTGTACGGCCGCGAGCCGGGAAGCCGTCCGGACAAATGGCGCGAATAATTTTCAATCCCGTTGCAGAAACCCATTTCCTGCAACATCTCCAAATCGTATTCGGTGCGTATTCGCAGCCGTTGCGCCTCAAGAAGTTTGTTTTGCGATTCGAGTTCAATGATGCGTTGCTCAAGCTCTTCACGGATAGTGCGCAGTGCACGATTCAGCTTGTCCGCGGGCGTCACGAACTGTTTGGCTGGAAAAAATGTGATGACATTTAGCGATTCGTGGGTGTGACCGGTCAGCGGATCAAATCGCCGGATCGCATCAATCTCGTCACCGAAAAACTCGAGGCGGATTCCTTCTTCATCGGCGTTCGCAGGATAAACCTCAACCACATCGCCGCGCACACGGAACCTGCCGCGCGCGAAATTCACGTCGTTTCGCTCGTATAACATATCGATTAGACGACCGAGCACCGCTTCGCGGTTAATGTGCTGTCCGTGTTTCACAGTGAGCAACATCTGTGCATAATCTTCGGGCGACGTGACTCCGTAGATGCAAGACACGCTTGCCACCACGATGACGTCGCGTCGTGAAAGCAGCGCGCTCGCGGTCGAGAGGCGCAACCGCTCAATTTCTTCGTTGATGGAAGAATCTTTCTCGATGTAGGTGTCAGAGCGCGGGATGTAAGCTTCTGGCTGGTAATAATCGAAATAGCTGACGAAATATTCGACCGCGTTACTCGGGAAGAATTGCTTGAACTCCGAGTAAAGTTGCGCGGCCAGTGTTTTGTTGTGCGAGATGACAAGCGTCGGTCTATTCAGTTTTTGGATGACATTGGCGACGGTGAATGTCTTACCCGAGCCGGTCACGCCGAGGAGTGTCTGATGGCGGTTTCCTCCCTCGACAGACTTCAATAGCTTCGCGATAGCCTGCCCTTGATCGCCGCGAGGTTTGAAGTTGGATTCAAGCTGAAATGGCACCGCTAATTTTAGCACAACATCAACAGCAACGTCGGGGCTGACTTTGTCGGCGTGCTTTCGCGGAAATAGATTTCAGAAATCGGAAACATTGCGGAAGATTACTATTGAACCTATGCGCTCCGAATCTGGAACGTCAGTCCGATTACAGATTGGCCACGTTTTGTTTATGGATCTGGTCGGTTATTCGAAGCTACTTCTCGACGAGCAGCGTCAATACCATGAGCAGCTGACTGAAATTGTCCGTGGTACCGAGCAGGTCCGCGGTGCCAAAGAAGCAGGGAAGCTGATTCGACTTCCCGTTGGCGATGGGATGGCGCTCGTTTTTTTCGATAGTCCAGAAACGCCCGTCCGGTGCGCGATGGAGATCAGCAAGAAGTTGAAAGAGTATCCGCAACTGAAGCTGCGAATGGGCATCCACAGCGGGCCAATCAATGAAGTTCGCGACGTAAACGATTCAGCAAACGTCGCCGGAGCTGGGATCAATCTTGCGCAACGCGTCATGGATTGCGGAGACGATGGACACATTCTGTTGTCCAAGAGGGTCGCGGAAGATTTGGGCCACTCGCGAGAATGGGGTCCGTATTTGCATGACTTGGGGGAATGCGCCGTAAAGCACGGCGTTCCCATCTTCCTCGTAAATTTCTACGGGGACGGCGTTGGGAATCCTGAATTGCCAAAAATGGTGCAATCGCAGTCGGAACGAGCTGCCAAAGCCGCGGCGGGCCACACTACGAGGAAGATTCGAGGCAAATATTTGGCAATTGCAGCCACCATATTTTTGCTTGCTGCCGCCGCCCTGAGCATCTGGTCGTTTTCCCGACAGAATTCAGCAACTGCGCTCCCTGAGGAGAAAAGCATTGCGGTGTTGCCGTTCGAGAATTTCAGTCCGGAAAAAGACAACGCATTTTTTGCAGACGGCATCCAGGACGACATCCTGACGACTCTGGCAAAGATCAAAGATCTTAGAGTCATCAGTCGTTCCTCAGTGATGGGTTTTCGCGACGCTGGAGCTCAAAATGTCCGCCACATCGGGCGGAAACTTGGTGTGGCGAACGTTCTCGAGGGTAGTGTGCGCAAAGAAGGCGACCGCGTGGTGGTGAATGTGCAGCTGATCGATACGCGAAATAACCGGCAGATTTGGGCAAATCGTTACGACCGTACTTTGGTTGATTCGCTTGGGTTGCAGGGAGAATTGGCAAATGAAATCGCGGATAGGCTGCGGGCAACGCTCAGTGATGATGAAAAAGCGCTCGCTGCAGCCAAACCGACCCGAAATCCGGATGCGTACGTTTTTTATCTGCGCGCGAATCAGATCTCCAGCAATCCCGATACGTTGCTGGAGGATTACAAGACTGCCGAGCAGCTTTACATGCAGGCAATCGAACTGGACCCAAATTTCGCACTCGCTCACGCGCGGCTCGCATCGGTTTGTGCTGAAGTTTTTCGTTATTATGAACCGACTGACAGTTGGAGAACGAAAGCCCGCGCCGAAGCGGAAGCGGCGCTTCGCCTGCAACCAAATCTTGCAGAAGGCCACTTCGCGCTCGGCCAGTGCATTTACTGGATGGATCAAGACTACGACAAGGCTCTGGAGCAATTTGAGGTCGCGTCTCGTTTATCGCCGAGCAATGCGGATACACGCCGGCTGATCGCGGCGATTGAGCGCCGGCAAGGCAAATGGCAGGCGGCGCTCGAAGCCTACGAACAGGTTGCGAAGCTCGATCCGCAAAATCCGAGCACTGCTCGTGAACTTATGTATACGAACACGTCAATGCGGCGATGGCCGGAAGCGGTGCGTTGGGTTGAGCAAATGCGCGCCCTGGCTCCGACATCGCTCGTGGCCAAAATCCAAAGCGGTTACGTGAATTTTCAATGGAAAGGAGACACTCGTCTGCTGAAGTCGATGCTGGAGGAGATTCCAGCCGGTGTTGACCCAGACGGCAGTGTCACCGCAGCCCGATGGGACGTGGCCATGTTGCAACGCGATTATTCCACGGCCAAAAAGATTCTGGAAACATCGTCGGCCAGCGAAACCTCTTATAGCATGGCCGGATTGACCCCGAAAAACTTCCTGGAAGGCTGCACGTATGTTGCGCAGGGAGATAGTGCGAGTGCTCGGAAGGCGTTCGAACAGGCCAGACCAGCTTTTGAAGCAGCGGTGAAAGAAGCACCGGAAAGCGCCGAGCGGCACGCGAGCCTCGGCTGGCTTTATGCATTGATGGGACGGAAGAACGATGCGATCGCAGAGGGACGACGTGCTGTTGAGCTTAAACCGGAATCGAAGGATGCTCTCGATGGTTCACTGATGAGCGGGTATCTGGCGCTCATCTATGCTAGGGTCGGCGAAAATGATTTGGCTATTCCATTGATCGAGCGTCTGCTCAAAACGCCAGGTCCTGTCGACAGCGCCGACTACAGCATCACCGTCAACGATCTGAAATATCGTTGGGAATGGGATCCGCTCCGCAATGATCCGCGTTTTAAACAACTGATCGCAGAAGCTAGGGCGCCTGAACGTGAGAGACTCGCGCGCTTGTAGCAGTTAAAAATTTGGATTCAGGTTAGAACGGCTGAGCCATTCACCAGTGAACGCGGAAACGTTTTTTGCCGAGCTAAAGCGAAGAAAAGTGTATAGCGTCGCAATCGCGTATGTTGTAGCCGGTTGGGCGCTCGCTCAAGGCATCGCGCAAGTTCTTCCGGTATTCGATACTCCAAATTGGGTGGTTCGACTCTTGGTCGTACTGATTGTGCTTGGGTTTCCGGTGGCGCTTACGCTTTCGTGGTTTTTCGATTTTACTCGATATGGAATCGTGCGGACTCCAGATCGGGCACCGCCACCCAGCACCGATGCCGTCGATCCGTCCATTTCACAGGAG
Organism: Chthoniobacterales bacterium; assembly: GCA_038214915.1. Lineage (GTDB taxonomy): Bacteria > Verrucomicrobiota > Verrucomicrobiia > Chthoniobacterales > UBA10450 > Udaeobacter. The sequence continues at coordinate 1,548 of JBBQRI010000132.1, read as the reverse complement.
AAGTCGATTGCAGTTTTGCCATTTAAGGATCTGAGCGCGGGGCCGGAGCGCGATTATCTTGGCGAAGGCATCGCCGAGGAAATTCTCACCGCACTTTCCAAGGTCGACAATCTGCGGGTGGCGGCGCGGCGTTCATCGTTTTGGTTTAAAGATCGGGACGCCGAACTGAGCGAAGTCGCCAGCAAGCTCAACGTCGAGCATGTGGTCGAAGGGAGCATTCGACGAGATGGAAACCGGATTCGTGTGACTGCCGAGCTGACCGAGTGCTGCCAAGGATTCACCTTGTGGTCGGAAACGTTCGAGCGCGAATTCCAGGGAATCTTTGCGCTCCAGGACGAGATCACGCGCGCTATTGTCGAGGCGCTGAAGCTGAAATTAGAGCTTGCGCCGGCAACGGCGCGTGCGCCCAGCATGGAAGCGTACGATCTTTACCTTAGAGGCTTGTTCTTATCGGACAAAAGCAGCGAGGAAGCACTGCGGAAAAGTCTGGAGTTTTTCGAGCGCGCGCTCGACAAAGATCCGCGATTCGCGCGCGCCTGGACCAGCATTGCGAAGTCCTGGCTGTGGCTGGCCGATGCTTATGTCAAACCACTCGAAGCGTATTCGAAGGTGCGCCAGGCGGCCGTCAATGCGATCAACATCGACGATAGCGAAGCCGAAGCGCATGTTTACTTAGCGGAAACCAAACGGATCCTCGATTGGGACCTCAGCGGCGCCGAAGCGGAATACATCCGCGCGTTCGAAATCGATTCTAATTCGACACCATCGAATTATTTCATTGCTGCATTTTATGCCGCGGTCGGCGACCGCGACAAAGCTCTTACGCATTTGAGCCGCACCGCGAAAATTGATCCTGCATCCCTCTGGGTCAGCAATTTTGCCTGTGAAATTTACCGGTACTTCGGATTGATCGATGAAGCGATGGCCGCCGGCGAGCGCTCGTTGCAGCTTGATCCCACATTTCTTTACAGTGAACCGCTGCTGGCCGCGCTTTACCGTGAAATGGGACGCTTTGATGACGCGATCGCGTTATATAAAAAGTCGCAGGACCTCAGCGGTCGAGTACCCATTGGTCTTGCGATCACGTACGGCAAAATGAACCGGCGTGAGGAAGCGAGGGAGATTCTCAAGGCCGCTCGCGCGAGTCGCGGAAACTACACGCCGGGGGATGCAATTGCGCATGTGCACGTGGTGCTGCAAGAAAATGAGGACGCGATCCGAGAACTGCAGCGTGCGTACGACGAACATTCATCATCGTTGCACTTTATAGGAATCGCTCCTGAATTTGTTCCTCTCCGGTCCGACAAGCGGTTCACTTCGATCGTCAAGGAAATCGGGCTCGAACCTCAAAAGGTCTTTGCGGTAACAGCGGCTTGATTATTGAACGATGACGTCGTGACCGTGGCCGTGGGAGCGAACGCCGTATTTGTTCAAATCCTGCTGTGCCACGTGCATGCCGAAAAGCAAAACCGCAATCAAGCCAAAGTACAGCACCGACATTATACACCGCTGCGATGGTGTGACTTCGAAATAGCGCTGTTCTTCTTC
>JBBQRI010000131.1:0-6544 GCA_038214915.1 Chthoniobacterales bacterium | reverse complement strand
TATCTTTTGACGATTTGGCAGGCGCGCTGGGGATATTTTTTTGTTTTGATTTTCGCGCTCGCGCTTCCGGCGTTGCTCGCGCCGATCAAATCAACCGCTGCGGTCTGGATTGCGTTTGTGTTGTCGATGTTTCCGATTTTGCGAGACTGGGACGAACGGCTGTGGCCAAACGAAGCGCAATTAGCTGGCCGGGTGGAACGGCGGATTGAATCTACACAAATTCGCGATCTTGTGCTCAGTTTGCGATCGGAAGAGGTGCATCCGTTTCTTGCACCGTGGTGGCTTTCGCCGTCGATTGCCTATTGGTCGGGGCAGCCTGGAGTCGCGGGAAGCTCGCATGAAAGTCTTAACGGGATCGAGGAGAGCGCGCGATTTTTTCTCTCGGAGGACTCGCAAAAAGGACGCGAGATTCTTGAGAAACGCTACGTGGTGTGGGTTTTGGCCTATGATTCCGACCGCGTGGCGCAAAATTCCGCAGCCATTCTGAACCAAGCGGTGCCTCTGCGACCGCTTTGTCGTGTTTTATATCAAACGCGCAGCCAGGCGCCGCCGTTCCTGATTTTTTCCGCACAAAACCCTACTTGCAAACTCTACCGAGCGGCTGTTGAGCGATAAACCTATAAAAAACTTTTCACTCAGAAAAGAGAATCCGTTGACAGGCATCCGCGAGTGTCACATTACTAACAGATGCTAAAAAGATTCGTCCCGCAAAGGCCGGTGCCGCCGATTCGAGAAGAACCGCGGAGTCCGGTTCCAGATGACAATAATCATCTTGCGAGTCGCGAAGAGGCACCACCAAAACCAAACATAATCGATAACCCAAATCCAAAACCTAATCCTATGGCAGACCACGGAGGCAAAGACATCCTCTCGAGCGATGTCGAAATCAAAGGCTCGATCAAGTTCCAAAAAGAACTGCTCATCGACGGCAAAGTCGAAGGCGACATCAACTCTGACGGCGTTTTGACGGTCGGTGAAAACGCTGAGATTCGGGGTGAGATCAAAACCAAATCGATCAGCGTCTATGGCAAGGTGCACGGCAATATCACCGTTACCGAGCGCTGCGAGCTAAAATCCAAATGCGTGTTGCAGGGAGATCTCAAAGCAGCCCGCCTTGTGATTGAAGAAGGGGCAACCTTTATCGGGAAATCGGAAGTCACTACCGGTGCCATTTCCCCAAAGGCTGCGCCGCGCCCTGAAGTTGTGCGGTCCAGCGAGCCGCTCAAGGCGGCATTCGGAGTGCGCGCGTAAAAAGAAAGGTTTCGGCAAGCCTACAGTGGCCAATCCATCGCCGGCAAAAGTCAGTGCGGAATGTCCGCACTGTGGCTTCAAGCAGATGGAATACGCGGCGGCTAAGAGTTCGATTTGCCGCCAGTGCGGCCGCTCTTTTACTCCGTTCGCACCGAAACCGGGTCTCAAACTGCGGACGACCGGAGAAGCGCCTGCGCCGGAGACTTCCTCATCTATCTTTGGGAAACTCGAGGATTTTTGGAAGCGGCAAACCAGTTGCGTTGTCGAGTGTTTCGAATGTAAACGGAAACAACAGGTTTCTGGCGCAGCGACGTCGACAATCTGCCCGTCCTGCAGCGCGCACATTGATCTGCTCGATTACAAAATCACCAGTGGGTTCAGTCGAAGCATTCGCACCCGCGGTAATGTGCATCTTTCCGGCAAAGGCGATCTTGCCAGCAGTAGCGTGGAGTGCCAATCCGCTTTGATTGAAGGCAGGCTACGCGGCAATCTGCATTGCGATACAGCGACAATTAATTACTCAGGGAAAATCCCCGGTCGCATCAGCGCTCGGCATGTAGTCGTTGAGCGCAAAGCTGACATTCACTGTTTTCGGACGGTCCGCGCGGAGCACATCGAAATCAAAGGCAGGATGTCCGGAGAAGTTATTGCTCAATCCGTGACAGTCCATAGAAAGGGTTCACTGGAGGGCGATGTCACAGCAAGGGCGATCAGCGTGGAGAGAGGCGGGATGTTTTCCGGACAACTGGCTATCGGCCAGGTCGGCTTGGCACAGGGAGAATTGCTCGGGGAACAAGAGGCGACGGCTTCGCGCCCGGCAGAGGCCACTTTTCAAGATGCCGTAGCGCGGCCGTTGCCGGCCACCTAGCAACGATCAGTTTCATGCGAAGACTGCATCCACGCAGTCCTTACCAGAAACTCGGCGGTTATGTCCATCTGCCGCGTTTGATTGACAAGGCAAGGTTGCACCGCAAAGGCTTGCTCGACGGTTACAACTACAAAACCGTCGGGTTCGACAAACATTTACTCGCATTTCTCAAAATCGACGGTGACGCATTTGAAGAAATCGCCAACAAACTGGGCGACGACGAGGCAATTCTTGCTTGGGTGCAGAAAAATGGAGAGCAACATTCGCCTGAAGCCGTCGAACAATGGAACGAGACCATGATGTCACGCCATCCCGATACCGCTGCTAAAAAGGCGCGTTTCCTGCATTTTCTTAAAGAAGCCGGCGGCGACGGACGTAAAGATATTCGAACCTATTTCGATCTGATCGAGTTCGATGAAGGAAGACTGAAATGACGAAACCTAGGTTCTGTAATTCGCTAGATCGTTACAACGGGTCTTCTATTTAACGAACGTCCGAAGCCAGTATCTTGTCGGCGTTCTCGAGTGTTTCTTTGCTTCCGATGTCGAGCCATCGGCCTTTGATCTGGAATGTCTTCACCGGTTTGCGGGTGTAGAGCCACTGCACAAAACGGCCGGGCTGATCCGCATTGTTCCCGGCAGCCAGATACGTTCTCAAAAGCGAAAGGACCGCAGGCGAGTAATAATATAGGGCGATCGCGGCGAGTGTTCCCTGGGGCTTTTGCGGTTTTTCCTCAAACCGGGTGATGATTCCTTCGGCATCAACGGCAACGTTGCCGTACTTCTTGATGGCTTCACTGTCGCGAACGTCGTAGGCGCCAACGGTTACGTCGGTGTTCCTCGCGTACTCCACGAAATCTACTAGCGAATTGGTGAACAAATTGTCGCCGGCGGCGATTAACACGGTGCTCTGGGAAAGGTTCTCTTGGTTGACGACAAAATTGATGTCTCCAATTGCGCCGAGCTTGTCGTCATCGCTCGTAGAACCGTCATTAACAATCTTGAACTTAAATTCGGGATGGCGTTCTTGATAGCTCTGACTCCACGCCTGGAAGTCCGCCGCGAATTTGTCGTTGGTCACGACGTAAATCGTTTCCAAATCGGGAATGCCCGCGAGATTGTCCACCAGCCATTCGATGATTGGTTTGCCGCCGACCACGAGTAGCGGTTTCGCTTTGTTCAGCGTCAGCGGGTAAAGGCGGGTTGCATATCCGGCAGCGAGAATCAGAACGTTCATGAGACCAAAAGAATTCGCAGCAAAGCAGACAAACGCTCGTGTTTTCTCTATGGTTTTGCCGCGCTGCGCAGAATCGTCTCCTGCAAATGCTGCTGAACGATCCGCATCCTCTGCGAATCGGTGATCTTGGCATGGCTGGACGCGTCCAGTACGTACAGCGTGTCGATCGCTGCGCCTGCCTGGGTGTTAATTCGCGAAAGCGGCACCAAAACATTTTCGCGATCGAGGCAGCTCAGCACATCGTAAAGCAGACCGATGCGGTCCGGGGCTTGAAACTCAACGAGCGTATAAGTCGAATGCGTTTTGTTGTCGATCGCGATGCGAGTCGGAAATTCAATTCCCACCGCGGCACGACGGCTCGAGCTCTTCGCTTTTTCTATGGATGGGGCGAAGTCAAAGCTCTCGTCCTCGAATGCTCGGCGCAACGTTTGCTCTACAAGCTCGAAATCGCGCAGGTTGGAAACGGGGAGAGCTTTCGTGTCGCACACGCGGAAAACGCCTAGCACCGTGTTATCGCAGCGCGGGAAAACATCGGCGCTCAAAATGTTCAGCGGCACGACGGAAACTGAGCCCGCTATTTTTGCCAGGAGCCGTTCGCGGTCCCACGTGCAAAACGTCATAACTGTGTGCCCCTGCTCGGGCACGATCTTCCATTTCACTGCCGGAGCGAGCGGAGATTCTTTCGCGCTGGAAACGCTCCCCAGAAAAGACCGGAACAACTTCACGTGCTCGATGATCTCCGGCACGCCAGTCGCGCGGAAATAATGATCCGGCATATGTTCGAAATGCGCTTCAATTTCCTCCGCGTAGTCTGGTGAAAGATTCTCTGCGACGGAGCCGCGCAGGCTTTCTCGCGCGATTTTGGTTTGCTCGTAATACGACTTTCGGTCGGCTAGATAACGGGAGGTCTGGTGAAACAATTGCCACACCAGCGATTCCTTCCAGTCCGACCACGCGTCGGCGCTTGTTCCCTGGCCGTCAGCGAGAGTAAGCAGCATGAGCGCGTCGAGGTTTTTCTGGTCTTTCACAGTCTGCGCAAATTCCATGACTGTTGCGGGATCATCGAGGTTCCGTTGCTGCGCCATCATGGACAACGTGAGGTGATGATCGACGAGCCGTATCAGCGATTTCCGCTGCTCGGAGGACAACTGCAGGCGGGCCGCAACGCGCTGGGCAAACAGCGCGCTGGCTTCAGAGTGAGGGCGGCCCACGGCCTTGCCGCTGTCGTGCAGGAGAAGTGCGAGGTACAGGACCAGTGGGTCCGCGAGTTGTTCAAACAATTTGCGATAATGAATCAGCTTCGGATCGTCGGTCTCCGCTAGTGCATCAAGTTTGTCGATGCATACCAGCGTGTGCTCGTCGGCAGTATACCGGTGCAAGAACTCGTGCTGCACAAGGCACGTGAGCTGGCCGAATTCAGGAATGTACCGGCCAAGAAAATCCACCTCGTGCATCATCCGCAGGATGCGTCCCACTCTCCCTTTCTGGGACAGAATCGATGTAAAGATCACACGCGGTCCGCGCGCATACTGAGATGTTCGGGTCACATAACGCAGGCTTCTGCTCAACAAGTCTTCCAGTTCCGGGCTGACATCTAGGTTCCGTTGCTGTGTCAGTTCAAATGCGCGCATCATCTGTTCGGGATCGTTGCGGAAAACATCGCGCCGTGCCGGATGCAGTTGTTTGTTTCGAACAAAGAAGGAATCACCAATCGGAGTTTTGTGGGCTCGCGTTAACGGGAGAAAACTGAAGAGAGTGCGGGTCTTGCTGGTAACGTGTCCACTGACGAATTGTTCCGTAATTCGCTCGGTCACCCGCAGAATATTTCGCGTGTGGTTGTAGTAGTCTCGCATGAGCGCCTCGCTACGAAGCTGTCCTTTTCGAGGCGAATAACCGAGCCGGGTTGCGATTTGTTCCTGCAAATTCATGTGCAGTATGTCGGTGGCGCGACCGGTTGCGTAATGCAAGTCTGTGCGCAAGCGCAAAAGAAAATCGTACGCACGCTCGATTCGGCGCTGGTCGCTTTCGCTCAGCCAGTCTTTCCCAACGAGTTGGTTTGTGCTCAGCGAACCCTCTTTGAAATAGGTAATCCAAAGCAGATTTTGATAGTCGCGCAGTCCGCCACAGCCGCTCTTAAGGTTAGGCTCTTGCAGATAAACGCTGTCGCCGAATTTTTTGTGCCGGGCGACTTGGTCTTTCATGCGTAGCTCGACGTAGTCGCGTTCGTGTCCTACGACGCATTTAGAACGAAATTGTTCCCGAAATTCTGTCGCCAACTCTGTGTTGCCGGCGAGAAACCGCGCCTCCAGCATGGCAGTCTTTGTCCGCATGTCGCTGTTGGCTTGCGCAATGGCTTCCTTGATCGAACGCGTGGAGTGTCCAACTTTGAATCCGCTGTCCCACAACAGGTACAAGATCTGGTTCACCATTTCCTCCAAGTGCGGCGAAACCTTGGCCCGCTGTTGATGCAACAGCATAACGTCAACGTCGCTGAACGGATTGAGCTCGCCCCGGCCATATCCGCCAAGAGCAATCAGTGCCAGGGGCACTTCAGCTTCGCCATTTCCACGAGCCGCTGCGGACGATGCAGCTCCGAAAACGTATCGTAGCAAAACATCGACCAGTTCCGCTCGACGCGTACAAATCTCGCGCCCGCCTCCACCAGCCTGGTGCCTCAGGCGCAAACGGTGTTCTTCAACCTTCAGGAATTTTTTGTATAACGGGAGGACTTCGGTTGGGCGCCGCGTGCCTGTGGGCGCGAGGCTGCTTTCGGCATGTGCCAAGACTTTCTCCAGTTCTCGAGATGGTTTCATCGCCCCTTCTGTTGCGGAACAATTTAGAATCGCAAATCCAAAAGCCAAAATCTGCGACGCGCCGGAAATGCGAGCCGGCACATGCCCTGACCTGCGTCGCGTAACTTACGTCAGTATTTGAGAAACGACGTAACGGGCGTCGGCTCGAGTCGCTTTCGGCCTTCGAGGAATTCCAGCTCAATCAAAAACTGCGCCTCGACGAGATCCGCACCGGCGTTTCGGATAAGCGCTACCGCGGCGGCCGAAGTTCCACCAGTCGCCAGCAAATCATCCACTAGCACAACCCGCTCGCCTTCTCCTACGGCGTCGGTATGCATTTCCATTTCCGCCTCGCCGTACTCCAGCGAGTACTTCGCGGTATCAGTCCTGTAGGGGA
>JBBQRI010000130.1:0-6549 GCA_038214915.1 Chthoniobacterales bacterium | reverse complement strand
ACAAACAAAGATCGGCACGACGTTGCCAAGTACTACCTCGAACTGGTCGGTCTCAGCCGATTTGAGCGCGCCAACATTCACGAGCTGTCTGGTGGAATGAAGCAGCGCGTCTCGCTTGCTCGCGCGCTGGCGCCTAATCCGCGCGTGTTGCTGATGGACGAGCCGTTTGCTGCTCTCGATGCGCTGACTCGTGAGCAACTCTATGGAGATCTTCAGCGAATCTGGAAAGCGCGGAATAAAACAATCGTGTTTGTCACGCACAACGTCCGCGAGGCAGCTTGTCTCGGCGATCGTGTGATAGTTTTTTCGTCGCGTCCCGGTCGCATTCGAGACGAGTTTGCCGTGGATCTGCCTCGGCCGCGCGACATCAACAGTGTCGATCTTGCCGTTCATGCCACGGAAATTATGAAAGCGCTGAAGAGTTATAGCCAACTGGAGGTCGCAATCGCAGAATGAAACGTTTTTTGTTGGCGGCACTTTTTTTTGCTGTTCTCCTGATGATTTGGGAGGCGCTGTTTCGTGCAAAGATTTGGTCGGCTGTCCTCCTGCCCTCGCCGCGCCAAGTGGCAGTCTACCTGGAAGGCGCTGCGGTGGATGGAACTTTGGTGGAAGCCACGATCGTGACGATGCGTCGATTGCTCATAGGCTACATCATTGGACTTGTTCTCGGGCTTCCATTGGGATTGCTGACTGCGCGTTGGAAGGTGTGGCAGGACACCATTGGAACGCTAGCCCTTGGTCTCCAGACATTGCCGAGTGTCTGCTGGGTCCCGCTTGCGTTGTTGTGGTTCAAACAGACGGAAGCCGCTATGCTTTTCGTGGTAATAATGGGCACGCTCTGGTCGGTAGTGATCGCAACGGAAACTGGCGTGCGCAACGTGCCGCCAATCTACAGCCGGGCTGCTTTGACCATGGGCTCCAAGCGTCTGCACATGTGGTTCAAGGTTATTCTGCCCGCGGCGCTGCCGTTCATTGTTAGCGGGATGAAGCAAGGTTGGGCATTTGCGTGGCGTTCGCTTATGGCTGCCGAGATTTTCGTGTCGATTCTGACCGGTTTCGGGCTCGGACAGCTTCTACACTTTGGCCGCGAATTAAACGCCATGGAGCAGGTCATCGGCATCATGATTGTCATTGTCGTCATCGGTTTACTGGCCGATAAAATTTTCTTCGCGCCGATTGAAAAATTCCTGCATCGACGTTGGGGTACTAGTCAGGCATGATCTTCAGACAAAAGCGAGCGTCCGTGTCCGCGCGGCGCGAGGTCCGCGTTAGCAACAAGCTTGGATTACACGCGCGCCCTGCCGCTCATTTTGTAAAACACGTCAGGACTTTTCGATCGGAAATCTGGCTTGTCACCGAGGGCGGGCGATATTCGGCCTCAAGCTTGATCGATGTTTTACGCGCCAACCTCGATGGCGGAGCTAACGCAACGCTCGAAGCACACGGTGTTGATGCTGAGGAGGCCGTGGAACGACTACAAACGTTGCTCGGCGAATTGGATAAGTTCGACGAATCCTAACGCAGAGGTCGGGCGACCAGAATTCCGCTGTCCGATCCGTACCGATACAGGTATTTCGATAGCCGGTCGTCCACGACAACTTTGCCGTAATTGCTGGGGGACGAAGCGTGCATGAAATGCAAAACGCCGTCGCTCGCGCGCAGTGCCAGCCCCACATGCGCGGTCGAATGCAGTCCATTTCGCTCGCGCGAAATCACGCCAATGATGTCGCCGCTGCGCAACTTCGGCTCGATATTAGCGACCTGACTTTTTGGAATTTCATAGAGCGTCCGCGACGACACATTCGCTTCCATCCGCGCAAGCGGTCCGAGCAACGAGCGATTCGCAGCAAGATAACGATAATGACGCCAGCCAACGGTCATCTCGCGCGCAGAATGCGGGACGCTGCGCCCGCCAAGCTGACGCGTCATGTCGTTAACCAAACCGCGGCGATCGTTATCGTAAAGCCAGTCTTCCAAATAATGTAGCCGGGAAAGATAATCCCCCGTGCATTGGCCGCCGCGATACCGGTCCGTCTCGATGTAGTACAGCAAACGCTCCGGAGTCCAATTGGATTCCGGTTCGTTCAACATTCGCGCAAAGCCAAGTGCCGTTTCGAAAAACGTCCAGCAGTCCATCCCGTAGAAGTTCACCGAAGGCGATTCGATCCGGTTATCGATCTCGAGAGTGAAATGTTTGTACCGGGTACCGACCAGCGCTTTTCCAATCGCCGCAGTCCGATCACCGATCGACAGTGATTTCCAATTATCTGCTTTCGCTTTGGCAATCAGCCGGTTGAATTGGTCCAGTCCCTTGAACACAGTGCCAAACGGCAAGCGCGATTCGGACGCTATCCCGGCTGAACAAATTACAAAAAGTGTGACGCCGACCCTCCAGCTCCGCATGAGAAGAGATGTAACTGAACGCGGGATGTACAAACTTACAAGGTCAAAAAGGCTTGAGGCTTACAACGTCAAACGCCGGTGGATCACCGCGTCTCGAGTTTGTAACGTTTTAACTCTTTCCACTTTGTAAACGCCCCATATCCTTCTAAGCCGTGCCAATCAGCTTTCCGAAAAAGAATCGGCGAAATATTGTTCGCCAGGCGCCACACGACGATACTCCTGTTCCACTGCGGCATTCCACCCGCGTCCGGTTGCGTCCCCCGCGATCCGATTGGCACAAACGCAATTTCCTGACGAGCGTTTTGATTCCATCGCTGTTCGTGAAGCGGTCCGGCGAATACGTGCCGCCGCAATTTCCGAAGGTCCGCGAAGGCGAGATCTGCATTACCTGGATCGGCCACGCTTCATTTCTCATCCAAACGCACGAGGTAAACATCTTGATCGATCCGATTTGGTCAAAATGGCTCAAAGTCATCAAACGATTAAAACAGCCTGGTTTCGAAATCCAGCATTTGCCTTCGATTGACTTCGTACTCGTGACGCATGCGCATTTTGATCACCTCGACCGGCGCACATTGCGGCGCGTAGCTACGAACCAACCTATCGTGGTTCCAACGGGCGTGGGAAACTTGGTTCATGATCTCGGGTTTCACATCGTGCACGAACTCGACTACTGGCAGACCGTCGAACTCGGGCCGCTCAAGATTTCGCTCACGCCGTGTCATCATTGGGGAGCGCGGTTTCTTGCGGATTTGCACCGCGATTTCGGTGGATTCGTGATCGCGTCGAACGGCCGCACGATTTTTCATTGTGGCGACACAGCTTATTTCCCGGGCTTCAAAGAAATTGGCGACCGCTTCAGTGTCGACCTGGCGTTGCTTCCGATTGGCGCTTATGACGCGCCGACCGGCCGTGAAGTTCACATGAATCCGGAACAGGCGGTAAGAGCTTTTGTGGAATTGCGCGCCAAAACGTTAATTCCGATGCATTATGGGACGTTCCCTCTCGGTTTCGAACCGCTCCACGAACCGCCGCAGCGATTGCTTGCAGCGGCACGCGCGCACGGAATCGAGCAAAAGGTGCTCGTGATGACTGAGGGCAAGCCAGTCGTCTTATGAAGAAGAAAACGCTCAACGCCCAACACCGAACGCCCAAGGCCGAAATAGAAATCAGGCAAACTCCGGACTCTGAACGTCCAGAGCTTAACATCGAATGGGGCCTGAATGGATTTCGAGTTAACGAGTCAGTAACTTCCGAATACAGCGCACGCAGGAATGGGCGCTATGATCTTGAGGACAGATTGCTCGATTTTGCCGTGGACGTAGTCGAGTTGACTGAATTGCTGCCGAATACAAGAGCGGGGAATCACATTGCAGGACAGCTTTTGCGCTGCGGGACATCGCCTCTCTCCAATCACGGCGAGGTTGAGGCAGCAGAATCGCGCAAAGATTTTCTTCACAAGCTGCGAATCTGTCTCAAAGAACTTCGCGAAACAAAACGCTGGCTGCGTCTAGTTAGCCGACTGAAAAAACTTGGTGAGCCGGCAAATCTGCCAGCATGTCTAAAGGAGGTAGAGGAACTAATCAGAATTTTCGCAGCAAGCGTTAAGACAGCAGAAAAGAACGCGAAACTGTGAGCTGCCCTTCTGAGTTCAGGATTGGGCGTTGGGCGTTCGGCGTTGGGCGTTTGCTGTCTTAATGCCTACTTCGCGCTCCACCCGTTCGGAAGTTCTTGGCGCAGTATCAGCCGGATTACTCGTCGTTGCCTTCTGCCTGATACTGCTCTGGCATGATCCGCTGGTTTTTTGGAATGATGATTATGAATTATCGGTGCTGCCAGTGTTTGCTGACATGGCGCGCAGTTGGTCCGAAGGTCATTGGCCGATCCTGAGTCCGTATTCCTGGGTGTGCGGCAATCTCGCGGGCGAGTTTCAGTACGGCACGTTTTCACTATTCGTGAATGCTCTCGTCGTTTTGGTCTGGAAATTTCCACTGGCCTTCCCACAACAGGCGGCTGCACTTTCGATCGCGCACCTTTTCGTACTCGCGATTGGCGCATTTTTGCTCGCACGCGATCGAGGGTTTTCAGTCGCCTTATCCATCTTTGTTGCGCTGATTGCCTCGTTAAGCGGTTGGATCATTTGCTGGGGGGCGACCGATTGGTTCGGTGCGCTTGGTGCTTTTACATGGCTGCCCTGGGCGTGGTGGGGCGCGGCGCGCGCACTCGATTCAGAGCGAAGCAAATGGAGGTTCCTTTGGCCTGCGCCGTTTGTTTACCTCGTCGTGACCGGCGGATTTCCCTACACGGTTTTGATGCTACTCCTCCTCGTCGCATTGTTGGCAATCAAGTCGCTAGCCGAGACTCGAAGCATTTTGTCGGTTGTGGCAATGCTCTTTGGCGTGGCACTCGGCTTCGGGTTATCGGCCCCCGCGTGGCTCGCGATTCTCGATTTGGTTCAGGGTTCAGCGCGCGAATTACAGCCAGCGAAAGCGCATTGGCAATGGCTTGTTCCACCAACGGCTTTGCCCGGGCTCATCTTGCCATGCTGGACCGTTAATTGGGCCGATTTTTCCAATCGCTACCTGCCACACACGGCAACGGAACTGGCTTGTGGGCTTGTCGCTCCGGCAGCGCTGATTGCTGGGTTGGCGTGGCAGGGACGCGCGCTCGTTAGGCAAATCAAGTGGGAATTGGTCTTGCTTTTGCTCGTGCTCCTGCTCTCCATGATTCCTACAGCTGGACTCTTTCGGTGGAGTTTTCGTTGGTTGCCGTTTTTTCATTTAGTTCTCGCGATTTGCGCTGCAGAAGTGTTGCATCTGCGACTGGGATCACCTATCGCGGCTACAGCGGCGCTGGTTCTCACCGCCGGTACGGCCATTGCGATGCTAATGCTGCGAACAACTGGTTCGTACGCTTTCCCGCTGACGTGGATCTTTCTTGGGCTCGCGGTGTTTTGGTATCTTTGGGAGATCGCGCTGCGCGATTCTGAACTTCAGAAATGGGCACCTGTGGCGATCACGTTTTCGGCGTTGCTCGCGACATACATTTACATCCCGACGAACTCCGGGGTTCCCACGTACAACTTTTCTCGGCAACTGCTTAAGCCTGCGCCGCTCGATCCAGCGCGCCTTTATCTCAGCATTTATCCGTGGGCGGAACTTACATATTGCGTATCAAACAAGCCCCATCCGGTCGGAGAAGTTCTGCGCCCGGGAAGCACACCGATGTGGGGCGGACTGCATTTCATCAATGGCTATAGCCCGATTCGGCCGGCTGGGGTCGCCCGTGAATTCGCGACTTCGATTCACGGTGAGATCAATCCCGATGTAGGAAGTTTTTTGCTCAATCACCAGGCGGCCAAGGATGGTGAACTAGCTTTGTTGGGCGTGGATGGAATTGTTGTTGCGCGAGAAGTGGATATCACGCCGCAGCCGACCTCCGAATGGGAAGCGGTTCTTACAACTGATGAAGGACGAGTCTTTCATCGGCTTGGTCCTCCATTCGCTCGAGTACGCTCGTTAAGTTCCATTGATTCACGGCCTGGAGAGCAATTTGCCGCAGCAACTGTTTTGCGAATCGATGATTCCCGAAATCGAGTCGAAGTGGATGTGGATGTTCCCAACGGCGATCATTCGGCGCTGATCACTTTTTCCAGGCCATACTTTCGCGGATACAAAGCAAGACTGGGCAATAAAAATGTCGCCGTCACGTCGTATCGCGGATTATTTCCAACTGTCGAAGTCCCAGCTGGCGCTCATGGACGGCTTGCTCTTATTTATCAACCAGCTTGGTTGATTTTGGGAAGTGCAATTGTGGCCGCGTGCGTTCTTGTAATCCTGCTGGCATTCATCTTAAGGGTCAGAATGAACAACTGACTTTTTGCTGCCAATGCGTTGGCGTTGTGACGGAGCCTCACCAGGGAATGTTCAAGCTCGCATGCGCCGGAGGACACCTGCAAGCCTGCCTGGCTTCGCTCCTTTTAGCTTGAGGTAACGTGCTGCCCAGTCGTGGGAGATTTGATTAGCTTGTTTTTCAACGGCTGGCGGTGGGATTTCCAAGTCCGGCGGAAATGGCAATTCGAGAAATTCAAGGACGCGCTCCGCGGCGGTGCGGTGAGACGCGACGACGTCTTCGTAAAAAAGAATC
>JBBQRI010000129.1:0-6607 GCA_038214915.1 Chthoniobacterales bacterium | reverse complement strand
GTTTACCCACTCAAAAATGATGGCCTGGCTGGCATTCGATCGCGCGATCAAGCTGGTCGAAAACTGCGGCTGCGCGGCTTATGAGCATTTCGATCGCTGGCAAGAAATTCGCGATCAAATTCATGCCGAAGTTTGCGAGCGCGGCTATAACCCGAAGAAAAAAGCTTTCACGCAGGTTTATGGGTCCGATGCGTTGGATGCGAGCCTTCTTACAATGCCTCTCGCCGGTTTTCTGCCGGTGAGTGACGAGCGCATCAAGAACACGATCGAAGCAATCGAACGCGAACTGATGCAAGATGGTTTCGTGCTGCGCTATCGGCCACAGGAAACGGGCGTGGATGGATTGCCAGGCAGCGAAGGAGTATTTCTCCCATGTTCCTTTTGGCTGGCGGATTGCTGGCATCTGCTCGGTCGAAAAAAGGAAGCACGCGAATTGTTCGAGCGGTTGCTCGATGTGCGCAACGATCTTGGACTGCTCTCCGAAGAGTACGATCCGCGCGCAAAGCGTCAGCTGGGAAATTTTCCTCAGGCCTTCTCGCACGTCGCCTTGGTAAGTTGCGCTCGGATTCTAGGCGATGAAGACATGCTTCTCGCGCGACACGATTGAAGCCGACGTCATTTCAGGGAAGCGGGGATTCACAAGCGTTGTAGCCACCAGCCTGTGGCCGGTTGAATTGGTAGGGCGAGCAGCCCTCTGCAGCCGCGTGAGATTCACATGATGGGCGCGCACGGGAAGTGACGCGCCCGTACCACGACGGCCCACAGCACTGTGACTACAGCGCAACTAATTGTGATTTTGCGCTAAGCGTTACCCGCAGAAACCAGGTGGCGAAATAAATCCTCGATGGCAACGATCCCCCGAAAGTTGTTCTTTCGATCGACAACTGCCGCCAGACCGAGCCGCGCACCGCGCAGTTGCTGCATGACACGATAGGTGGGCTCATCTTCCGTAGTCGTTACAATGCGCCGTACATATTCCCCCAATGGTTTGTTTCCGTTTCGTTCCAGCAGGATGTCCAGAACATTGACCAGCCCGGCCGGTTGGCCGTCGGGCGCAAGGACGGGCAGACGATCAAGACCGGTAGAGGCGCTAAGCTCAAGCGCTTCCCGTGTTGACGCGCCGGAGCGTAGCGCGGCAACTTTCGCCGAGGGCAACATGACGTCGCGGACTTTGGAGCCGCGAAAGTCAACGACGCTGTGAATCATCGCGCGCTCGGTCGCGGTAAGACCGCCCTCACGCTCGCTTTCGGTTGTGATCTGTTTCAGTTCCTCGCGCCCGGCAAAAAGGCGCCCCCGTTTCCCGGCGTGACCTGGCAGGAGTAGCTTGCCCAGTCGCGCGCCGAGTTCGAGGAGCGGCGAAAATAAGATCGACGTGAATTCGAGCACACCGGCAAGCCGCGCCAGCGCGCGAAACGGAAATCGCCGGAACAGCGATTTAGGGAGAACGGACAGCACAAATAGATAAACCGGAAGCGCAATGACCAAGGCGAACAAGAACCCAGTATAGCCGTACCACCGATACAGCTGGCTTGCCAGCAGCAGCAGAGCCACGATGTCCGCCGTATTCGTGACGACCAGAACGGTCGCCAGTAACCGTTCGGGGCGCTTGAGCAGGCGATTCAACTGCAAAGCCGCCGGCACGCGGCGCTTTACATTTTGCCGCAATCGCACTGGATCGATGGACAAAAGGCCGCTTTCGATGCCGTTAAAGAAAAACGAAATGATCCAACAGCAAACAATGATGATGATCGCGGCCGTCATGCGGCCTCCTCGAATGCGTTTGTGGTTGTCTCCAGCAGGACTTCTTCGATTCTCTTGCGCGCGGCGCGACGGACTGTGATCGCAAGGCCCGGGATCTCGAGTTTCGTTCCGGAAGACGGCACATAACCCAGCCGCGTAAAAACAAATCCGCCGATGGTGTCGATTCCTTCGGCGTCAATTTGAAAGCCAAGATGTTCGGTCAAATCGTCCAGACGCGCATTGCCGCTCACGAGAAATTTGCCGTTGCCGAGCGGCTCGATGTAAAACTCCGAACCATCGCGCGGCACGGTGCCACTGAGAATTTCCTCCACGATATCCTCCATCGTGATGATTCCTTCAATGCCGCCGAATTCGTCAACCACGAGACCCATGCCTTGGGGATGCGTCAGAAAGAGATTGAGCAACTCCACCGCGCGCATCGTCTCCGAGATAAATGACGGCGCGATCAGTTTCTCGGTGTAATGTTCTGACGGATCGAGCAGGAAAAGTTTTACGTCGATGATGCCGAGAATTTGATCAGGCGTATCGGCATAAACGGGGACGCGCCGATGTCGTTTCTCCTTTAGACGCGTGATTGCTTCCTCGTTAGTTAAATCATCCGGCAGCATGAAACTGTCCACGCGCGGCTTCATGCAATCCTTTGCCGTTCTATCGCCCAGCTTGATGATTTCCAGGATCATTTCGGCTTCGCCTTGATACAACGTGCCTTCCTCTTCACCGATTTGAAGCAGCGTCCCCAGTTCCTCGTCGCTTAAGCGCGGTCGACTGCGCAGATGCGCTGGTGTGAAACGATCGATCACATAATCGCTTGCCGACTCGAGTCCGCGGCCGATGCGATCGAGAAACGGCATCGCGATTTGCAAGGTGAAAGCGCCGATCGCCGAAAGCTTTGAGGGCGCCGCAAGCGCCACCAGTTTCGGCACCAGGTCGCAGAGCAACACCACGATCGCGAAGATCAGGATGCCGACCAACCATTGCGGAACACGCCCCGCAAGAGGGCCTTCCCACAGAAAAAAAAGACACAATATGACCAGAAGCACGTTGACCAATCCGTCGCCCAGCAGCAGCACGTTCAAAACGCGGCGCGGATTTTCGCGGAAAATTTGTATGAAATTCGTAAGCCCCGCATGATTCTCTTCGAGGCGGCGCAGTTGGTGCGGCTTCAGCAAGGAGAGCGCTGTTTCCACTCTGGAAAAAAGCGCGGAGCAGAAGATCAAAATGGCGATGGCGCCCAGCACAACGGCCAGAGTAAGAGCACTCATCTTCGCGGCACCAAACCGCACGCACCTTGCGTGGCCTTTCCGGCGCGAGGGACAGGGGAGGGCGGACGAGGTCCCTCCGAAGAGTTGGTGGTTCGTGGTTTGCTCATCCTCTGAGCCGCAACCAAGTTAAAGCTCCCGATGAACAAACGCGAGAGGATTTCACGGTGGTTGGTCGAAGCGACCGCGGAAAATATGAATCCGGACCAGGCAGACGTGGAAAGACACCCGTACTACCTCGCATTTTTCCGTTGCTGGAACGAGCAGCGCTACTACGAGGCGCACGATGTCCTGGAGCAGCTTTGGCTGAACACCGAATCGGCCGACGCGGACTTCTTCAAGGGATTGATCCAGGCGGCCGGCGCGTTCGTTCATCTGCAAAAGCGCTTCGAACATCCGTCGCACGCCAAGCATGGCAGGCGCTTGCCTCCCGCGGTGCGTTTGTTTCGGCTAGCGCAGAAAAATCTGGCGAGCGTCGCGCCGTGGCATCACGCGCTGGATGTTGCCGCGCTTTGCAAGCTTTTGAGCCGATACGCCGATGAGATCGTCGCGTCGGATTATACAATCAATCCGTGGTCACCGGAAACCGCGCCGACGTTGAAGTTGGACGTCAGGTAGGGGTGGTTCACCCGAACCGCCTGGGCGATTGAAGGCAATCACCCTACCGCGTGAAGATCAATTTGATTCCCGCAATAACCAGCACTGTCGCGAGACAAAGGGAAATTACGCGGACCGCAAAACGCCTGCTCCCCAGATGGGAGCCGATAATGCCGCCAATAATTGCCGCCGCTGCCAGAACGAATCCGAGCGAAGGGATGGTGCGTACTTTTGTGACGTAGCCAACCAGCCCGGCGATCGAGTTCACCCAGATGAACAGCGCCGAGACGGCCGCGGCTTGTCGAATGTGAGCCCACCGACAAAAAAGCAGGACCGGTGTGAGAAAAATTCCGCCTCCAGTTCCGGTCAATCCTGCGAGGAATCCGAGCGCTGCGCCCACGCTTATCGCGACCGGTTGCGACGGAGGAGATGTTTGCGGCGGATCGCTACGGCGAACCAGTAGTCGCGCCGCGGAGAACAGCAGCACAACGCCGATGAGAATCTTCAGGACCGAAGCAGATGGCTGCAAATAACCACCGAGATACGCTAACGGAATGGAGAGCAGCGCGAACGGCCAAAACAGGTTCCACGAAAAGTACCCGGCGCGCCAAAACTGGAACGTACCGATGGACGCGACCAAAATGTTAAGCACAAGCGCAGTTGGACGAATGACGATGGGCGCGATTCCAAACAACGTCATTGTTGCTATGTAACCCGATGCGCCCGCATGACCGACGGACGAGTAAAGTAATGCGATTACTCCGATGGCGAGGAAAAGAAGGATGAGATGTGTCGTGTCCACCGGATGACGAATGACCAATGACCAATGACAAATCAACGACAAATGACGAAAGGGCGTGATTCGATACGTCGTTACCGTTACATCGGATTTGTGGTTTAATCGTTCCGTGATTGAAGGTGGCGCAGCATGATAACTGGCTTCCGCTTTGGCATTCTGGCGTTAGTTTGGTTGGTGACAGCAAATCATAACGATCCTGGCCCGACATCGGTGGATGTCCTCCGCGCAGAGAACACCGCTACAAAAATGAGCGGCCACACGAACCGGTTAGCGCATGAGAAGTCGCCATACCTTCTCCAGCACGCTCACAATCCGGTGGACTGGTATCCATGGGGCGATGAAGCCTTCGCGAAAGCGCGCCAGGAGAACAAGCCGATCTTTCTCTCGGTCGGCTATTCCACGTGTCACTGGTGCCATGTCATGGCGCATGAATCATTCGAGAGTGAAGAAGTAGCTGCGATCATGAATCGCGAGTTCGTTAACATCAAGGTGGACCGCGAAGAGCGTCCGGACGTTGACCGTGTTTACATGACCTTTGTGCAGGCAACGACCGGCGGTGGCGGTTGGCCAATGAGTGTTTGGTTAACTCCAGACCTGAAGCCGTTTGTTGGCGGGACGTATTTTCCGCCAGAGGAGCGATATGGTCAGCCAGCTTTCAAAAAAATGCTGGAGCGGATCGCATCAGCTTGGAAGGAAGATCACGACAAAATTGTGGAGCAGGGGAGCAAAATCGTTGAGGCGCTCCGCGAGTCTCAATCAGCCGCACCGGATGAAGGGAAAATCGACGGTTCAATTGCAGATGCTGCCTGTCGTCACATCGATCGCAGTTATGACCCGAAGGAAGGCGGTTTCGGAACTGCGCCGAAATTTCCGCGGCCAGTCACGCTCAATTTCCTCACGCGATTCTACGCACGCGATCCCAAGAGCGATGCCTGTAAACACGCCCTCGACATGGCGCTGTTCACGTTGCGCAAAATGGCTGCTGGCGGAATGCACGATCACATCGGCGGCGGGTTTCACCGTTACTCGGTTGATCGTTACTGGCACGTGCCGCACTTCGAGAAAATGCTTTACGACCAGGCGCAGCTCGCCGTCGCCTATCTCGACGCATTTCAAATCACAAAAGATAAGCAATACGAATCAGTCGCGCGCGACATCCTCGATTACGTCGCTCGCGACATGACGTCGAAAGAAGGCGGCTTTTTCTCTGCCGAGGACGCCGACAGCCCCGTTGTAGGAGTCGATGATCCCGGCCATAAGAAGACCGCCGAAGGCGCATTCTATGTTTGGACGAAAAAAGAGATCGATGATGCTCTCGGAGGTTCGGCCGAGGTTTTCGATTTCCATTACGGCGTCCAAGCGAACGGCAACGCCCCGGAAGGAAGCGATCCGCACGATGAATTCCGCGGAAAAAACATTTTAATCGAGCGCCACACAATTGCCGAGACCGCGCGCCATTTTAAGAAAAGTGAAGCGGACATTGCGAGAGTGCTCACCCAATCGCGCGAGAAGTTGTTTGGGGTCCGAGCGCAACGGCCGCGCCCCCATCTCGATGACAAAATCATCGGTGCGTGGAACGGCCTCATGATCTCTGCCTTCGCGCGCGCTGCGCAAGTACTCGATGACTCGCGTTATCTGGAGGTCGCGACGCGTGCTGCGAATTTTCTGCGGTCAGATCTGTACGATTCATCGGGCAAGACTTTGTATCGCAACTACCGGGGGAGTCGCAGCGGCGTCGAAGGGTTCGCTGATGATTACGCGTTTGTAGTGCAGGGGCTGCTCGATCTGTACGAAGCCTCATTCAACGTCGAATGGTTGAAGTTTGCGACCGAGTTGCAGGCGACACAGGACCGCCTCTTTTTCGATGAGAAGAACGGCGGCTATTTCAGCACCAGCGGCAGGGACGCGAGCGTCTTCCTCCGGATGAAGGACGATAATGACGGTGCCGAGCCTGCTGCGAGTTCTATCGCGGCGTTGAATCTTCTGCGGTTATCGCAGATGCACGACGACCCAAAGATGGCTGAACGCGCGAAAAAGACGATCGATGCGTTTACGACGATACTCTCGCAGTTCCCCAGCGGTATGCCGCAAATGCTCGTCGCCGTCGAGAACTCGTTAGGCAAGCCGCGCCAGATCGTGATCGCGGGGAAGAAGGATTCGTCGGAAACCAAAGCATTACTCAAAGAAGTTC
>JBBQRI010000128.1:0-6670 GCA_038214915.1 Chthoniobacterales bacterium | reverse complement strand
CCACGAGTCGGAATAATCGCCTCGATCGACACGCGTGTCGCGTGATGATCCATGCCAACAACCTCACCCTTGCGATTAGCAACCAATTGCAAAATGTCACCGAGATTTTCGTTTGGTAGATCGACATAAAGATTTTCCAGGGGCTCGAGCACGGTGCCATTCTCTGCCCGATGGAAAATCACCTCAGGACGCGAGACCATGACTTCATAGCCTTCACGTCGCATTTGCTCGATCAGGATCGCGATCTGCATTTCGCCGCGCGCATTGATCTCAAACGCCCCCGCAGTTTCCGTGTCGTTGACCTCGAGCGAAACGTTGCCGCGCGTTTCGCGAATAAGGCGCTCGCGAATATTCCGTGCCGTCACAAATTTTCCTTCGCGCCCGGCAAACGGCGAATCGTTGACCAGAATGTGCATGCGAATCGTAGGCGGATCGATATCTACAAATTGAAGCGGCGTCCGTTCTTCGCGGTCTGAGAGGGTTTCGCCGATATAAACTTCCTCGAAACCGGCCAGTCCAATGATGTCGCCGGCGGTGGCGTGTTTTATTTCCACCTGCTCCAATCCCGAATAGGTAAAAAGCGCCGTGACCGTGGCCCGCTCATGACGGCCATCGCGGTGAATGCAGACGATAGACTCTCCGACTGCAACGCGACCGCTGACGATGCGCCCGAGCGCAATTCTTCCGAGGTAATCGCTGTAATCCAGATTCGAGACGAGCATCTGAAAGAATGGCTCACTCAAAATTTTTGGCGGCGGCACATGTTGCACAATCGCCTGGAAAAGCGGCGTCATGTCTTCGTTGTTTTCGTGCAGTTCGCGCACGGCAAAGCCGTCCTTCGCGCTGGCGTAAATGATTGGGAAATCGAGCTGCTCGTCGGTTGCCTTGAGTTCGACGAAGAGATCGAAAATCTCGTCCAGGACTTTGTGTGGACGCGCGTGTTCTCTGTCGATCTTGTTAATGACAACAACCGGCTTCAGTTTGTTCTCCATCGCCTTGCGCAAAACAAAACGCGTCTGTGCCTGTGGCCCATCGTGCGCATCGACAACAAGCAGGACCCCGTCCACCATTTTCATGATCCGCTCGACTTCTCCGCCGAAATCGGCGTGACCCGGTGTATCGACGATGTTGATCCGATAACCGTTCCACTGAAAAGCTGCGTTCTTCGCGCGAATCGTGATTCCTTTTTCACGCTCGAGATCCATCGAATCCATCATGCGCTCTTCAATCTTTTGATTGGAGCGAAACGTGCCCGATTGGCGCAACAGTTGATCGACTAGCGTCGTCTTGCCGTGATCGACGTGCGCAATGATAGCGATATTACGGATCTTATCCATTGAAGGGAGGCTCTCCCGAGATGGGGGCCAGCGAACACTACGAGAGACGACAGTTTAGTCAAACTGAAGCGACACGGGCGCGAAAACTAAGTTTACAAGTTTGGTAGCTCTGCAGCGACTAAGCCACATGGTGAGAACTTTTGGCCGACCGCTTTTGGGTTGATAATTTACGCTGCGCTATAAAGCGGGCTCGAGCGTGGCTGTCTGCTGTGCGGGCTCAATCCATTTTCCGTGCTCGCGGATCAAATCTTTGAGTCGATCGACTGCTTCTGCTTCGGGGATGTTGAATTTTACGGCCGTTTTGCCGACGTAAAGATTCACTTTGCCAGGTGCGCCGCCGACGTAGCCAAAATCCGCATCGGCCATTTCGCCGGGACCGTTCACGATGCATCCCATGATGGCGATCTTTACGCCTTTCAGGTGCAAGGTGGCTGCTTTGATTTTGGCCGTTGTGGTTTGCAGATTGAACAACGTCCGTCCGCAAGACGGGCACGCGACATAATCTGTCTTGAAAATTCGCGAGCCGGCTGCCTGCAAGATGTTGTAGGACAAACGGAGCGCTTGTCCCGGCGCTTCCTCGCCTTGCACCAGGACCGCGTCGCCGATGCCGTCGCATAGCAGTGAGCCGATGTTGGTAGAGGCAGTGAGAAGAGTCTGAAGAAAATCTGGGGTAGGGGCGATTGACTCCAATCGCTCAGGGCGGTTGAGGTCAGTGGCCCCTACCAACACGTCCTTCAACAAAATCGGATGGCGTGCGTGCAACTTCGCTGACAGCAAACGGAATGCTGCGATCACCGGCAGATCGATTTCGTCCGTTACGGTGACGAACTGCGCACTTTGCTGCGCGTTTAGTTTCGCAACCGCGTTCTCATCGCGTGGATCGACTTCCTGGATCTGCGCGGTCTCATAAATAATCTCGGGTTTGTAATCGCCCATTCTGTCGATCTTGTGCGCGATCTTGTCGAAGTTCGTCTTCCGCACCACGACGCGAATCAATTCGTCTCCGCCGAGTTTCACTCCGTCGCGCTCGATCTTCTCAGTCGCCCGCCGCTGATAGGAGAATGGATCAAATAACAATTCGACGTTCAATGCTCGATGTGCGGCGTTGGATGTGTTGCGAATATTCTCGACGAGCGCTTCCGCCACGGGAATTTCGTGAGGACTATCTTCAGTGAGCGAAACGCGGACGGTGTCGCCAATTCCATCCGCTAGCAGTGAGCCGATTCCGATCGCGCTCTTGATGCGCGCATCTTCGCCTTCGCCGGCTTCGGTCACTCCAAGGTGCAATGGATAATTCCAATCCGGGCCGAGCTCGTTTAATCGGGCCACAAGCAGTCGATAGGCAGCAATCATTACCTTCGGATTGCTTGCCTTCATCGAGAAAACGAAATCGTGATAGTCGAGGTCGCGCGCGATCCGCGCGAACTCGAGCGCGCTCTCCACCATCCCAAGGGGCGTATCGCCGTAGCGATTCAAAATGCGATCCGAAAGCGACCCGTGATTTGTGCCAATCCGCATGGCGACTCCGCGCGTCTTGCACAACTCGACAAGCGGCGAAAACCGCTCACGGATCCGATTTAACTCCGCCGCGTATTGTTCGTCGCTGTATTCGCGGATGACGAATTTTTTCGAGTCGGCGTAATTGCCCGGATTAATACGCACCTTTTCGACCCATTTGGCTGCTTCCATCGCTGCGTCGGGTTTGAAGTGGATGTCGGCTACGATCGGCACGTTGCAGCCGCGCTCGCGCAGACCTTTGACGATGTGCTCGAGGTTGCGCGCATCCTTCACCGTAGGCGCGGTGATCCGAACAATCTCACAGCCGGCATCCGCTAACTCCATTGTTTGCTGGATCGACGCCTCCGTGTCCATCGTGTCGCAGGTGATCATTGACTGGACACGGATCGGGTTGTCTCCGCCGATGCCGACGTTTCCAACGTTCACCTCGCGCGTTTGGCGACGTTGGTACTGAAGAGGATTACTGCAATAGTTCACGAGAACTGAAATGTACGGAGACTCGAGCAACCTCGCAATCGCGCTGCCGTTCTACGGCGTTTGCGAGTTTTTTCCGGGCGATTGCGCTTCGAGTTGATCGAGTCTTTTCCTGACGAACGGCAAGTCCTGCACGTCGAAGAACGTGATGTAGAGCATGTAACCGATAATCAGCACGGCACAGCTGGTCTGGATCACCTCGAGCACGCGCATATTCACCGGTTTCCGTCGGACCGATTCAATGAGCGCCAGCACGATGTGGCCGCCATCAAGGACCGGAATGGGCAGCAAATTCAGGATCGCCAGGTTTACGTTGAGAATCACGCTGAACCATAGTGCCAGTTGCCAGCCGCGTTCGCTTTGGAAAAGCAGATAGTAGATGCGGCCGATTCCGACCGGCCCGCTCAGATGTTGCAACTTTACGTCCGACTTCGGAGAGGCGACGGCGCCGATCGTCTTTAAGGTGCTGGTAACGCTGTTGTAAACTTGTTCAATTGGATTCGGATGCTGGATCGACACTATACCGCTCGTGTCCCATTGGATTCCGATTCGCGGCTTCATTTCACCGGCCGTGAGGAGGGGCGTCGGTTTTACTGGAATATCCAGCTTCGAGCCATTGCGCTCGACGTGCAGCACAAGCTCGTCAGTTGGATGTTTGCCGATGTATTCCAGCAACGCGATCGGATTGTAAATAGGTGTTTGGTTAAATCCCCGAATAATGTCTCCGGGACGCAGTCCGGCTGCCGCTGCAGGGCTTTTTGGTTCTACTTTCTCGATGATGGGCGTTTCTGCCGGATAGATGAGCAGCTGCCGCACACTTTGCCTCCGCCAACCGCGGGTCTCCGCTTTGTAAGGTTCGACCGATACAGTTTGCACCTTGCCGTCTCGCTGGAATTTGACGGTAATCTTGTCGCCCTCGCTCCGCACGACGTCCCACATGATGCTGTCGTTCATTCCCATGAAACGCCTGACCGATTTGCCATCCACGGACAAGATTTTATCGCCCGGTTGCAGTCCGGCCTTTTCCGCTGGCGAGCCCGGCATGACGTAACCGACTACAGTCGTTGAATCGCCTTCGCTCACTGGATGACCAACAGCCCAGACGATTCCGGCAAAAAATAAGGCCAGCAGCAAGCTGAACACCGGACCGGCGACGGCTACAATGATTTTGTCGAGCGCGGAAATCTTCGGCAGCTTCGCTCGATCCATATCGGCTTTGCCCTCGATGATGTCCATCGGCGCAAGTTGCGGCAGCGCAACAAAACCTCCGAATGGCAATGACCCGAGCGAATATTGGACGCCATTAACTGTCTTCTTCCAAATCGGTTTGCCAAACCAGACGCCGAATTTCTCGATGTAGAGACCCCGCCACCGCGCCGCGAGAAAATGCCCGAGCTCGTGCACCACGATCAGCAGGTTAAACAGGATAAGAACCTCGAGCAGGATGAAGATGACGCGAGCGATATGCAAAATCATGTGGTCAGCAGGTGATCAGTGAATCGTTGGACACGCCATTCTGTCTGTCGTTCTAAAATCTTTTAACGTTTTGCCGATTGCACGCATCCCTGCGCTTGCGCTCGTGCCCACTGATCGGCTCCCAATATTGCATCGAGATCAGGGTGCGCAACGGGCGTGTGTTGGTTCATCACTTGTTCAACAATCCCCCAGATTTCCGGAAACCGCACTTTGCGATCTAAAAACGCCGAGACCGCGATTTCATTGGCGGCATTCATCACTGCTGGCAATGTGCCGCCGGTCTCGCCCGCGCGACGCGCCAGACTTAATGCCGGAAAATCGTCGTAGCGCGGAGTGGAAAATTCCAACTTCGATAACTTCGAAAAATCGAGCGGCGGCAACGAGTTCGCGACGCGATCCGGCCAGGTCACGGCATATTGAATCGGAAAGCACATGTTCGAATAACTTAATTGCGCGAGCGTGGAACCGTCTGTGAACTCGACCATCGAATGAACGATGCTTTGCGGATGGATGACGACCTCGACGCGCTCCATCTCCACGCCAAAAAGCCAGTGCGCCTCGATCATCTCCAGGCCTTTGTTGAACAACGTCGCGGAATCGATGGTGATCTTCGGTCCCATGTTCCAAGTCGGATGCTTCAACGCCTGCTCCGGCGTGATCGAATCGAATCTCGCGCGCAGCGTTTCTCGGAACGGGCCGCCAGATGCCGTAAGGATGATCCTTCTGACATCTGCTGGCTGTTTTCCTTCGAGGCACTGAAAGATCGCGTTGTGCTCTGAGTCCACTGGCAAAACGTGCACGCTGTTGTCACGCGCTTCGCGCATCACAATCTCGCCTGCCATCACCAGAATTTCCTTACTGGCCACGGCGAGGTCCTTGCCCGCTTTAATCGCCGCCAGCGCGGGCCGCAAGCCGCCGGTGCCGACGATTGCCACGAGCACCATGTTCACATTTGTCAGGCAGGCGATCTCGACCAAACCCGCTTCGCCGGAAAAAATTCGCGGCTCATAATCGAGTGCTTTCCGAAGAACATCGAGTTGGGTCTCATCAACCAGGCAAACCGATTCGGGCCGGACTTCATTCGCAGCGGCGGCCAACTTTTGTGCGTTGCTTTTCGCCGCGAGCCCGACGATTTCCATCCGCTCCGGAATATCCCGCGCCACTGTCAACGCGCTCTCACCGATGGACCCCGTCGCGCCAAGAATAACGACACGTTTACGTTTCATGTTCTCGACAGAATGAACAGAATTAACAAAATGGCCCTTAAAGATCAGAAGGAAGCGAGTTCTGTTTTTGGCAGCCGGAATTTTTTCTTGTACTCCAAACGTTCTGCCCCGAAATTCAGAAGCAGACCCTCGTCAATTCCGGTTGCAACGAGATAGTTTACAAGCTGAACCTCGTGCGCCTTGATTAGCATTTGGCTCGCTTTCAGCTCGACAATCAACGAGTCGTTCACCACTAAATCGGCCGTAAATGCGCCCACTATCTGCCCATCGTAGCTTACGGTAATCGCCCTTCCGGCTTCAGCTTTGAATCCGTTCTTCCGGAGCTCCCAGATTAACGCATTCTGATAGACTGATTCGAGGAATCCGGGACCAAGAGCCGAATGTACTTTCATTGCTGCACCGATCACCTGCCCAGATAGATCATATTTCTTCGGCTCCTCCTCCATTCTGTTCATTCTGTAAATTCTGTCGGCTTTCTAAGCGACGTGGATCACGAGGCGCATGTAAAAGAACAATAGCGGCGCGGTGAAAAGCAGACTGTCCAGGAGATCGAGCGCGCCGCCAATTCCCGGAAGCAGATTCCCCGAATCTTTAACGTTGGTGCTACGCTTAATAATGGATTCGGCCAAATCGCCGAGG
>JBBQRI010000127.1:0-6696 GCA_038214915.1 Chthoniobacterales bacterium | reverse complement strand
GTTCAAACATTGGATCGAGCCGGAGCAATGCAGGAGTGAGCGGCGGGTTTGCAGCCAAGGGGGCTTCGTAAGGAATCGAAAGCAGCTTCTCTAGAGTGGAGATAGCCCGATCAGGGTCGCCGGTGCGGGCTGCTACACGAGCAAGAATGTCGAGCGGCCTGGGTCCAGTCAGCGCGTCTTTTTCGATCGACATCATGGCGATTGCGCGCTCGGCCAGAGTCGTTGCAGCTCTGTTATCGCCAAGAGCCATATTTGTAAGTGCGAGATCTCCAATCAGAACAATATTTTCAGGTTGTTCTTTGAGGAAAGATTCCAGCTCAGTGCGAGCCTGACCCCAACTTTCGCGCGCACCGTCGTGATCTCCACTAACTTCCTGTGCCCAGCCTAACCAAAACCGCAGTTCGCCATTATAATAACCCAGCGCCTGATCGGGGTTGGCCAATATTTGTTTCAGTTGAGCGATGACCGCCGCAGGGCGGGATTCCAGGATTGCCTGGTAAACTTGTGTTTCCAACGCGTTGGCGTAGTCAGCGCCTAGCCGGAGCGGACCCAGAAGGGCCGCAGCACGCGGGAGGTCGCCTTCTGCCTGTGCTATTCGCGCCTTTAACACAAGCGTGTCTATGTCATCAGGCGTAATATTCAGAATCTGCTCAAGCTTGGCCAACGCTTCAGGGAAACGGCGAAGGCAGATGTAGGACCGCGCGTGTTGCGACAGCAGATTAACATTTCGCGGGTCGAGCTTCTCCGCTTCGTTGAAATACGCGTTGCTCTTCTCCCAGTTGCCACGCCTCCGTTCGACATAGGCTAGCGACAGCGGAATCTGGCTGTTGTTAGGCAGGAGCCGATATGCATGCTCAAGGTACTGGACAGCAGTATCGTAGTCTCTCAAGCAGGCGTAATGATAAAAACCTTTGGCGAACACAGCCTCGCCAAGCTTGGGCTGCAGCCGGAGAGCGGTGTCGCCCGCCTGCCGTGCTTCTTCGCGGAGCGTCTCGGTTGGTTGAAGACTCTGGGTGAGATATCCACTCGCATCGACGTAAGACAGCAGCGCCCAGCCAAGCGCAAAGTTAGGATCCAATTGCACTGCTTGCTTGAGGTACTTCTGAGCACCGAGGGAGTTCGCCGGTGTAAATCCGGTCTTCAACGTGTACGCAAGGCCGCGCAGGTACGCATCGTACGCCTCGGGATTGTCTGTCGCTTTGGCTGTGATGACTTCTTGTTCATGGCCGGTCAGTTTGGCACGTAACTGATCGGCGATGGTTGTGGCCACCTCACTTTCGACCGACAAAATGTCCGTAAGCTTGCGATCAAACGTGTCCGACCAAAGGTGTGAATCACTAGCCGCCTTAATCAGTTGCACGTTGACGCGGACAGTGTCGGCGCTCTTCTGCACACTGCCTTCCAGAATGTGGGCAACACCAAGTTGCTTTGCGATCTCGCGCAAGTTTTTCGGCGCGCTCTGATAATGCTGCGTAGAAGTGCGCGAGATCACCTTCAGATTGCTGATCTTTGATAAACGCGTCAGGATTTCATCCTGTATTCCCTCGACAAAGTAAGCGTTCTCTTTGTCGCTGCTGAGATTTTCGAAAGGCAGCACGGCGATTGATCGCTCCTCGGGAGTGAAGGGCCGCAAGCGTTGATAAAGCCACGTCCCACATGCAATGGCTACGATGGCCAAGGTCAAA
Source organism: Chthoniobacterales bacterium (assembly GCA_038214915.1). Lineage (GTDB taxonomy): Bacteria > Verrucomicrobiota > Verrucomicrobiia > Chthoniobacterales > UBA10450 > Udaeobacter. Next base: position 5,011 of record JBBQRI010000127.1, on the reverse strand, counting down.
GCCACGTTTACCAATATGGCTTTCCTGCGTCGCCGGCGCGCTTCAGGATTGAACCGGTCGTAGCAACTGTGGACGGCAAGAAGTAAATCGCGGGCCGATTGTGGTCTGTGGCTCGGATCTGTCGCGAGCATCGATTTCAGCAGCGCGACGACCTTGCCCGGGAGGTGCAGGCCCTTGAGCTGTTCCAATGGCAACTCAGTGGTTTGCCGCGCACGGATTTCCTCCATCGTCCGGCCGACGAATGGCGTCCGGCCGGTGAGCAGATACCAAAGCGTAACGCCTAACGAGTAGATGTCGGAACGCGTATCAACCGGCAATTGTCCGGCGCCTGCGAACTGCTCCGGACTGGCAAATGCGGGGGTACCAATAAAACCGGCGTGCGTTTGCTCGGCGTTGGATTGTGTCTGAGGGCCCATGACTTTGGCCGCTCCATAGTCAATCAACTTTACCCGAAGCGCGCCGCTTGGATCGGATTCTAGCATGACATTCGATGGCTTGATGTCGCGATGCACCACGCCGCATGCTCCCGCAGCGGCGAGAGCACGTGCCGCTTGCTCGGTTACATCCAAAGCGACGGCGAGCGGCATCGGTCCATCGCGGCGCACACGCGCTTCAAGCGTTTCGCCTTCGACCAATTCCATCGCGTAAAAACACTCGCCATCTTGCTCGCCGTAATATGTCACGCGAGCCACATTTGGGTGACGAATGTTCGCCGCCGCACGCGCTTCACGCAGAAAACGGGACCGCGCGCCAGGATTCTGCGCGACCTTGCGATCGATGACCTTGAGGGCAACAAGCGAGTTCAAAACTGTATCGCGCGCGCGATACGTTACGGCCATCGCTCCCGCACCGAGTTCAACCGGAAAACCGTCTACTCCCGTCTCTACTTCGAAGTGCGCATATCGCAGTGGTCCGGGTGTTAGTCGGCCGCGTGCCGCTGGCCTTTCCGGCTGCTCTCCGTCCCCAAGGAAGGTAAGGCTAACGAGACACCGCAGGCATTCGCCGTTCGGACCACATTGAGTCAGCGGTCGTCCGCAGGTCGCGCAGGGCTCCGCAGTTTCACTCTGCGCTTTCGCGGTTCCGAGGTCCACGCTGATGTCGTCCATGTCGGAGAGGCCACCTCAGGCCATCAATATTTGGTACAGATGACGCAGTTCTCCATCGATATCTGCCGGATCGGAGACCGTACTGCCCACTTCTGCTCTCAGCGATTCACGGAATCGCTGGCGGAGACGCGAAAGCCATGTACGCAAAGTCGCGATTGGCACTCCGAGTCGGGTTGCGGCTTCCTCCTGACTGGGCGGCTTAGCGCTGCCGCCAGCCACAAACGGCCTTAATTCCTCGAGCCACTCAGCTTTGCCTTCCGCTTCAAATTCGCTTTGCAAATTCTTCCATGCCCGTGAAACGATATTCGACGCCCACACGAGATCGTAGCAACCGGCATCGCTCAGATGAACAGTCGCGAGCATCGCCGCCTCGGCTTCGGGTAGATGCTCCTCGATCGATAGGACCTGCCGACCCCCGCCTCGCTTGAGCGCTCGGGCGCGATCATACTCGTTGTACAAAAAATTCTCCAGAGATCCGAGGAGAAATGTGCGGAGCCGACCCTTTTGGCGATCCGCGTGGCTCAATGTGTTTTGCTCGAGCAGATGGGCGAAAAAACCTTGGACCAGGTCCTGCGCATCAGCGGATGAATGACCGCGGTGCCGAAGAAAACTGTAAAGCGGCGCCCAATACGCTTCGCAAAATCCGGAAAGCGCCTGGTGAGAGGAGGCCTCTGAATCGGGTTCCCCGGCACGAAACACCACGGTCCAATGCGTCGTTTGAAACGAAGCACCGCCCTCCTGCAGAGTTCCAGGGATTGCCTTCGTGGGAACAGAGCGTCACCTGCGAGACGTGATTTTGCGAGAATAAAATCGCCCGACGGTTCTGCAGTGCCAGCTGGTCGGCTGTTTGCCGGGCGAATGCGGGCGCAACGCCTGCCGCTGCAGTTGCCAATTCCGCCGGATTCGCTCCCGTTTAGTAGAAGCCGAGGACGTCCGTGTCGCTTGCAGCGACCTGGCTTAAATTAGCGTTGCTTGCCGCGATATACGCGTTATGCCCACCGCGCGCAGGCGCCTGCCCCTGCTCTCGTGCGATAGCACCGAAGCTCAGGAGTGCGAACACTGCGGCTACAGCCGCTGCCACGATCGCTTCAGTAGAGAATTTCATTGCGACTACGTGTTTTGCAGCAACGCCTTGAGAAGGAATTCCTTCGACCCGCCGCCGGAGTTGAAGGAAGCCATGCTGTAAACCATGAACGGATCATGTTTCCGATAGGTCGCGCGAATCAGCGACCGCCATACAGAACCTAATAGGTTTTTCATATTAGATAGATGCAACTAATTGGTTGCCTTCTACGGCTTCCGGGTTTCGGCAGCCTTCGAAAACGCGAGCGACCGAGGAGCGCAAATTTCGGGAAAGACGGCCGGCGCGCCGAATCCAGTAATGAAATGGCCCTAGTGCCGCGTCGGCCAGGAGTTCCGCGCGCACCACTTCGGGGCAGAGATCGAGCAATTTACAAACATTCATGAATGAATACGGCCAGGAAGAATCGTATGCCGTCACCCAACTGTGAGCGTCGAGATACAGTTCCCGATCGGCGGCTTTCGTAGCCGTCCGGAATCGGCGCAAATCGGAGGCTGCTTGTTTCAGCACACCGATAGCCAGACCTTTCTCAGGCGCGGGCGGTGGAGGTTCGGCTGGAGGAGTAACAAAATGGGCGCTCTGAGCATTGCCGGATTCCGCTTTCAAAAACGCGGCGAGCTGCTCGCGCGACATTCGCGACAGAAACTTTTGCCCCACGTTTCCGCTCCCGAAACTGTTCGGAAACACCATAAATTGACCGGTGAGCTCAGGTGTTTCAGTAATACGGTTATCTGCTACCATGTTCATCATATCGATTGTTGATTTGATTCGCTTCATTCCTTTCTAAAGATTTTGAAGGCGAACATTTCAAAAAATTTGAAATTTTTAAATTTCCGCCGAAATCTCGCACGTGGCCGTGCGAAAGAGGTCGTGCCGATCGGGTCTGGCTCGTTGTAGCGGCCGTTTGTGACCGCCGATTGCTATGACTACAAGGGTAGCTGCCAGCTTTCCTGGAGCCCGGGCAATGGCGCAGACTCCTAAAGCCCTTCCTCGACCTTGTAAACGATCATCCCGCGCGCCTGATAGTTCGCGAGCGCCTGCGGATGATCGCGATTGCACGTATGCACCCACACACGGGTAGGGACGATCCCGCTACGGCGGGCCCACGCTTCTTCGATTGCGCTGGTTAGCAAGACGCCGCCTAAACCGCGACCGATGAATTCAGACAACAAACCGAAGTAGGCGATCTCGACTCCGCCCTCCGTATCCCGACGCAATTCATAATAACCGGCGAGAACGTCATCATAATACCCGGCGAAGGTGCACAGCTCCGCCGCCGCCGCGTATTCCTTCCACTGCTCACCCGTCCATGGTCGTTTGTCGATCCAGTCCCACTGCTCGCCGACACGAAAATAGAGGTCGCGATTAAACCGCCAATCGCGATTCCTCTTTTCACGAATTTGAAATCGCGCATCCGCGCGCTTTGGATGCAATTGATCCCGTGACCGCATTTCGAGATATGTGATGATTAGCGGTTCGGCTGCCATCAATAATACACGTACTTGTTTTGCCAGTAATTTCATCGCGAAAAGCTTCCGGCCTATTGGCATCACCATTTGCTTCGGCAATTTGGTCCTATCTGATGAGGAGTATAATTAGGGGAAATTCGCGCAATTAGCATGCCTAACAAGAAATCGCTCCCGCAGAAACGCCGCCGCCGTTCGATCATAGCATTTGAGATGATTCGGCTTGACCGGACGGCAACAGAGCCGCTCCACGAGCAGCTTTACCGCCAAATTCGCGACGAGCTGAAATCCGGCAAATTCAGCGATGGCTCATCTCGACTTCCCTCCTCGCGGACTTTGGCCACAGACCGGGGAGTCTCAAGATCGACGGTTAGGCTCGCGCTTTCAAAACTTCACGCCGAAGGTTACCTCCGCTCAACGCCAGGGTCCGGAACATTCGTCGCCAATCTTCTTCCGGAAACCTTTTTGACTGCGAATCAACCAAAAACCTACCAGCCCATCCAGCGTCCGATTCGCGTCTCCGACCGCGTAAGAGCAATTCCAGATGCACGCGTCGGAGATCAGTTTGATCTAGGAGCAACGGCCGCAGGAGCAGGCGTCTCGCTGGTCGCAAGCATTCCGGCCGTCGACGAATTTCCAATAGCTGTATGGGAACGTCTTAGAGCTCAGGTTCTGGCGAAGAAAGGCGTCAACCTGTTGCGATACGCGTCGAACCGCGGCGACGCTGACTTGCGCAAGGCAATCGCAGCGTACTTGTGCGATTTCAGAGCAGCGCGCTGTCATCCGGATCAGATCGTCATCGTTGCTGGTATGCAGCAGGCGATGCTAATCAGCGCAATGTCTGTGTTAAATCCGGGTGACGTCGCGTGGATTGAAGACCCCTGTTATCAGCAGACCCGAAGGGTGCTTGCTTTGGCCGGCGTTAAGATAATTCCCAAGCCGCTCGACAACCAGGGAATCGTGATTGCGCGATCGCGAAAAGAACCGCTACCGCAGATCATTTACGTGACTCCCTCGCACCAATTTCCTCTCGGCGTTACAATGAGTTTTCAGCGTCGGACCGACTTGCTCGATTTTGCGCGAGCTCACAACGCATTTGTTTTCGAGGACGATTACGATGCGGAGTTCCGTTTTGTCGGACCACCACTCCCTTCGTTACAGGGGATGGACAACAGCAGCCGCGTGATTTACGCCGGAACAGTGAGCAAAATTCTTTGTCCCTCCTTGCGCCTGGGCTACATCGTCGCGCCAGAACCGCTGATCGATTCGTTGGTCAAGATCCGCAGTGCGATGGATCAACACTCCTCTCCCATCGACCAGGCAACGCTCGCGCGTTTTATCACCGAGGGCTTTTTCCT
>JBBQRI010000126.1:0-6710 GCA_038214915.1 Chthoniobacterales bacterium | reverse complement strand
TTTTGATCAAAGGCGTCGCCTTTGCCTTCGGCCGCGAGCCGTTTGTTTTCCGATTGAATATAGGCTTCGCGCTTCTTTGACGCTTCGACGATCTGCTTTTGCAGATCGGCGCGTTCGTCACGGGTCTTTGCGATGCGCTTTTGCAGTTCGTTGTGATCCAATTTCTGGAGCTCGGTCGGAAGTTGTTTCTGATCGATCTCTTCGAGCTTAAGTGTTTTGTCGTTGAGCGCGTCGACTAACTCACCGCGGCCCTGTATGGCTTTTCCTGTCTTGCTGTTGTAGCTGAGTCGATCGGCCATTGCGGAAACGGGAGCACTCGCCGCCATTGCATATTTCGCATGAACTTCGGCCTGCAGTTTGCTGTCGCCATACGGAATGAGAGTGGCACCGATGCGTTCGTTAAGCCGGGTTAGCTCCTTGTCCATTGGCGTTGAAATCACAGCAACATTGCCCGATTGCGAAATGCCTACATAACTGCCTTCCGACAGTTTCGCGATCTCCTGCCAGATCGGCTTGGTCTCAGCCATCTCACCACACTGAATGGTATTAATGATGAGATCCTTTTTCGCCGCTTCCCGGCAGAGATCCGGATACTTCGGGCCGTTCGGATAATCCATGTGCGGCGGCGCGTCTCCGACCAGAAAGATGATCTTCAGGACTTTGCTGTCGCTGCTCCAGGGCATCTTGTGAATGGCTTCGGCAAGTGCCTCGTTCACGCTTTCCGGTGCATCGCCACCGCCACCGGCCTGGAACTCTCGCAGATGTCCGTAAATGGCATCGATGTCGTCGGTGAGACCGAACGATTTCACGACGCAGTCATCGCCGCGATCTCGATATCCAATGAGCCCGAGCTCTAACTCCGGGGTTGGTTGCGCACTGATCATCTCATTCGCTATCGACCAGATCTTTTGTTTCGCGCCTTCGATCAAACCGCCCATTGAACCGGTGGTATCGAGAACAAAACAGACTTCGATGCGCGGTTTGGGTTTAGATGTTGGCGCAGTCTTGGCGAACAAAGGTTGCCAGGAGCTCAGCATTGCAGACGCAGACAAGATTATCGGCAGGATACTGGTGGTACGATTCATTAGTGTTTTCATTGGATTGTTATTCAGCGATTTCATAAACGGTGTCGTCGAGCGTGAGCACGACATTTTGACCTAACGCCAGCCACGGGCCGGCTTCGGGATGTTTTGTCAGGAGGTTGAAGTATTCTTCGGAATTAAACTGGACGCGTTGGCGTTTAGCGGTGTTCTGCGCGTTTGAATCGATCCATTGATTTCCGTTTTGGAAAAATGCGCGCCCGTTCACGAACCTGGACTGTTGAGTGTACTGACCAAGGCGCGCCGTCGCCGGAGTGCCGGCAGAAACCGCAGCAGCAAATCCCCGTAATGATTCGGAGGCGCCGGATGCGATCGATGCCGGTGCCTGCTGCGCAAACTTGAATGCATTCTGGCTGCGCGCGTTGGCAACGGCGTCCTCACCTTCTTTCTTGTCCTTGAATCCGGTCCAGGCCTTGGCGACTTCGGCGCGTGTCGCCGCGTCGGCGCTCATGCTCTGCATGGATCGATCAGCCATCGGCACACGCCGGCGATCTTCGTCCTCTACGATTAGATAAGCAGTGTAAGGCGTAACGATTCCGTATTTCCGGGCCAGCTCGGTTGTTTCATCGCGAAGCTCGGCGGTTTCACCGTGGATGCGGATTTCATCGAGGAGAAACCCGACACGGCGCGTCGCCCAAAGCCGCGGCACGTAATCGTCGGTCGTCTTGCGATCATCGAAATGCAGTTTGTAAGTAAAGGTCTGTTCGCGGCCGCCGACGTTGCCGGTCAGCTTTCCTTCGACATCGCCGGCGCCGCTGTATCGACCCGCTACGACCAATTGGTCCCCTTTGAACAGATCCGGCAGATCTGCCGGATACATTTTCGCTGTGTGAACACCGCCGCCGAGATTCAGCTTAAGATTCGTTAGGGCGGGTTCTTTGATCCGCGTGTAGAAATTCGAGACTTTGAGTTCGAGATCTTCGTTCGCGAGTACGTATTGGCTGAATGCGCGCGTACCCTCGGCGATTTGATCGAGCAACTGTGTGTTTACGTCTGCCCCGATGCCAAACGAAAAGATCCGAACGCCGCTCGCGTTTTTGATGTTCGCAACGATTTCTTCGGGATTGCGTGTTCCCACCGTGGGCAGACCATCGGTTAGGAAAATTACAACAAATGGGCGATTGCTTTTGTCAGGTCGGACCTTGAGAGCGCTTTGCAGCGCATCCGCAATGGCGGTGCCGCCGATTGGCTTGAAGTCGTCGATGAAACCGTTCGCACGTTTGCGATGATCGGAGTCCGCTGGTACCAACTCGCGGAAAAGCGGCTCAGCTTCGGTTGAGAACCGGACGATCTCGAAACGATCGTCGGCGTTGAGATTTTCCACACAGAACCGCAATGCTTTTTGCGACTGCTGAAGTTTGGCGCCGGCCATTGAACCGGATGTGTCCACGACAAAAACGACGTCTTTGGCTGCTGGTTTTGCTTCGTCGCTAACCGTCGGCGCAGCCAAAAGCAGAAAATAGCCGTCGTCGCTGTCGGATTTGTAAGTGATTAACCTGAGACCGACATCACGTGTGTCCGAGCTGTAGACCAGCTGAAAATCTGTGTCCGGCTTTTCGTCTTTGCTCTCATACCCAATGACGGCACGGTTAGCGCCATCGCGCTTAATCTCGACTTTGTGGCTGGGCGAATAAATTGAGGCGAGCGGCTCCGCGCTCTTGAGCTCAATTTTCATACTCAGATTCTTGATGGGCCGAGCGGAAAATTTCTCTGTGCTCAGCGGGTAGAGATAAGTGACCGTTCCAGCGTCGGAGCGAAGCAGTTCGGTATAGGAAATCTTGATGGGCTTGCGGCTGCGCGGTTCGATTGGAAAGATGCGGACCTTGAAAAGATCGCGGCCGGCGTACTCGAGCAACGCCGGATCCCGCATTTTTCTCACGATGTCCTCATAAATGCCACGCGCCTTGTCAGCCGAGAGCAACTCGGCATCGACTGTCTTCCCGCCGATTTCCATGCTGAATTTGTCGATGTGTGCCCCTTTCGGGACCGGGAACATGTAAAAGCCTTCGAGCCGTTGATCGTTAGGATTGTAGAACTCCTGGTCGATCGATGTGATGGCAACCTGCCCTTCAATTTTGACGTTGACCTGATGACTGGTGACTTCGAGAGGAGCGAACGGAACATGGGTCGGCGGAACGTAGATCGGACGCTCGACGACGATGAAACCATCTCCGCGAGATTGAGAGATGCCTCCGAGGAGGAAGAGCCCGATCGCCAGGACCATTTTTTTGTTCATAGAGCATTAGTCGGGAACTCCGGGAAAATGCTCCGGCGTGCAAAAATCGGGGCGCGGTCAACAATCCGAGTCGGAGGTCTTTAATACCGCGGGTGTGAAGCGGAGCATTATTTTTGATCAGGAGGCTAGGCGCGACAGTCAGACATCGGTAAGATGCTCCGTCCGCGAGGTGTTGTGATCGATCAGGAGCTTTCCAGCACAGCCCCACCGCTGCCAGCGGCGGATGTATCAGCGTTGGCGTCGGAAGCTCAAATCATCGCCGAATGCCGCGCGGGAAATGCGGCGGCATGGGATTCTCTGTTCGATAAATACTATGCGACGGTCGGCCGGTTTGTGTTTCAGCTCTCCGGCGATTTCAGCCACGAAGACACGGAAGAGATTTGCCAGGAAACGTTCTTATCAGTGATCAGAAATCTATCATCATTTCAGGGGCGAAGCTCATTTCAAACATGGTTGCTGCGGATCGCGGCGAACAAAGCGATGGATTATCGGGAGAAAACGCGAGCCGCGAAACGAGGTGGAAATGCTGTGCACGTCTCAATCGATGCGGGCCGAAGCGATGACGAACCGCCGATTGATCCGGCGTCTGGAAACCCCGGTCCCGATGCGTTATTGCAGATTGCGGAGACCTCCCGCCTCGTGAGGGAAAGCCTTGATCGTCTGGGCGAGCCGTGCCGGGAAATCATCGAACTGCGGTACTTCGGCGAGTTGAGTTACGATGAGATTGCGGCGGAACTGCGTCTTAATCCGAAAACGGTTAGCTCCCGTTTAAGCAAATGTTTGGATCGCTTGCTCATTATCGCGAAGGAAATTTTTCCACCGGATAATCGTTTGCCGTCTAATTTGTAGAAGCATGCCATCGGAACCAAAGAAACCCATTGAACAAATGCTCGAGGCTCTGGCAAAAGCGCGTCGCGCAGAATTTGGTGACGACGCCAAAATGCCGAATCCGATGCGAGCGCGCCTGCATGAGGAGATCGCGCGAGCTGGAGCGGCGGAAGACGAAAAAGTCGAGTCACGAGCGTCATGGGTAACAATGTTCTGGCCACGAGTGACAGTGGCGGCGGCACTGGCAATGTTGATCGTGCTCGTCCCGGCGATTTGGTGGAATCGATCACACCCTCTTGCAGAGTCCGGCGACCTTGCGCTTCGTGACCGCACTGCTGGAGCAGCCGATGAACTAAACTCCGCCGTCCGCGCGAAGGATACTCTCGCGAAAGCTCCTGCGGTGAGCGCCACTGAACCGACAGTGAATCTGGCGGACAACAGTCAAATCAAGATCGAACCCGCGGCGAAGCCGGGTTCTGAAGCGGAAGCTTTAGCCTCATCAACTCGCGTTGCACAAGGGCGCGGTGCGACCGAGTTCTCAGGTCAAGTAACGAAAGAATTCGCCGATAAAAAGATTGCCGCTGCGAAAATCCAGTCGGCACCCGCGGCTCCGCCTGCAGCCGGCGCGGCTTCACAAGCCGAATCAGGGACAATCGCGGGAGCGGCTCCGCCGGTCGCGCAACCGTCATCAGCCGGCAGCCTCGGAACCAAGCAGCAATTTTCCCAACAATCCGCAGGTCAATCTTTTCGGAACAATGCGCAGGTAAGCCGGTCTGCGAATGTCTTGAACACTTTTCAAGTTCAGCAACAGGGGAATGAAATTCGCGTGCTCGATGCCGATGGCTCGACGTACACAGGTAAAATCGAGCAATTGGTGAAGAATGCGGAGCTCGACGCAGGCATCACTGTGCGACGCGACGCCGCGAAGCAGACGCGAAGCTATGCTGCTAAAGCCGCCGGCGAAACCGAATCAGCCGCTCCCCAATCGTACTTCCGCGCGACCGGATACAACGTGAGTTTAAAAAGGACGCTCGTATTCGAGGGCAATTACGCCGCGCCGCCGGCGCAACAGCCAGCTACGGCGACAGCCAATGACAGAGAGCGATCGGAGCAAAACCGCGACCGGGCACGTATCGTGGGAACGGTGCGCGTGAATGGGGAAGCAGCGGTAGAGGTGAATGCGATAGCAGAGACATCGGAGCCGGAGAAAAAAAGCGAGAGGTGATGTTTTTCTTTCCGTCTGCGACGAGTTTTCGAAACGACATTGCTCAGCCATCCCTGAATTGTCCGCAGATTTCGCAGATTCACGCAGATTTTCAGGAGACGCCGCACAGCGGCGTCGCTACAGGATCGGCGGTCGTAAGACAGCCGCTAACTCGAATCCGCGATCGAAACAATCTGCGGAAATCTGTGAAATCTGCGGATGATTTTATTCGTAGCGGAGCGCTTCGATGGGGTCGAGCGCGGCGGCTTTGCGCGCTGGGTAAAAGCCGAAGAAGACGCCGACGGCTGCGCTGAACAGGAATGCGATTGCGATTGAGCCGATGGAAATCAGCGTTGGCCAGTTGGCGTAGATCGAGAGGATCCTGGATGTGGCGATGCCGCAGATGATTCCGATCACGCCACCGACCGAACTCAGCGATACGGCTTCGATTAGAAACTGGGTAAGAATGTCGTTCCCGCGGGCTCCCACGGCCATGCGCACACCAATCTCGCGCGTCCGTTCGGTTACGCTCACCAGCATGATGTTCATGATGCCGATGCCGCCCACGAGCAGTGACACGCCTGCGATTGCGCCGAGCAGCACCGTCATCACCCGCGAAGTGGCCGTGGCGGCTTCAGCGATTTCCTGTTGGGTGCGCACAGTGAAATCGTCGTCGCGGCCGGGTCGAATGTTATGCCTTTGTCGAAGCAACGAGATGATTTGTTGCTGTGCAGCTTCGACCTGCCGCGCGTCGCCGATTTGCGCGTCGATGTTGCGCAACGTAGTGCCGCCGATCACGCGTTTCATCGCACTCGTGTACGGCATCACAACGATGTCGTCCTGGTCCACGCCCTGCGGGCTCAGGCCTTTCGGCGTGAGCACGCCAAGAATCGTGAACGGCACGTTTTTGATCCGCAAAATCTGGCCGATCGGATTTTCGTTGCCGTAGATTTGCGTCGCCGTTGTGCGGCCAATCACGCAAACCTTGTTCGCGCTGCGAACATCCTGCGCCGTAAACGGCACGCCGTCGGCCAGCGGCCATTGACGAATATCGAAGTAATCCGCTGATTCTCCGTAAATCCGCGTGAACCAGTTTTGATTTCCAGCCGCTACCTGTGTCGTCGAAACGACTTCTTCGCTAACGCCGATTACGCCGGGCACTTCACGACGGATTGCTTCAGCGTCTTCAATTTTCAACGTACCCGCTCCACCCCAACCGGTGCGGATCCCGCTCGACGTTGTGCTGCCGGAAAAGATCAGGATCACATTTTCACCGAGGCTGGCGATTTGTGATTCGACCTGTGCCTTGGCGCCGTTGCCAATTCCCACCATCGCGATCACG
>JBBQRI010000125.1:0-6898 GCA_038214915.1 Chthoniobacterales bacterium | reverse complement strand
GCGAAACCAGGCGTTGCTTCGGGCAAAGCCGCGGCCGTTGCAATAGCGAATGGCGATTGATCTACCATCCGTGTATACCGATCAAAGTTGAAACGTGGCGGGAGAACGTCGTCTGCGCTGCTTGAGAGCGCACCAACAGTGGCAAAGCCCGACAGAAGCGCCAAGGAGAATCTCACCATCAGCAGATTAACTTGATGGTTATCGTGTGTAAATTAAAACTTGGTGATTTCCATCAGCCGATTCTTAGGCCAGAGCCCAGTAAGCGAGAATAAGTCGGTGGCGGCATTCTACATCTGTCCTTACATTGATCACGAAAGAGCCAATCTTCTAAGCGCGCACGTTTCTAGATTTTAAAGCAAACTGAAATGGAAACCATACCGTACTTGGATCTTCAAGCGCAGTATCGGCCTCTGCGCAGCGAAGTCTTGAGCGCATTGGAGGAGATTTGTGAGTCGACCACCTTTGCTCAGGGACCAGCGACGTCAAAGTTCGAGGCCGAATTCGCAGCGTACTGCGGCGTTGATCATTGTGTCAGCCTGAACAGCGGCACCAGCGCGCTGCATCTGGCTTTGCGCTGTCTCGATGTCGGGCCGGGAGACGAAGTCGTCACGGTCTCAATGACGTTCATAGCCACCGCATGGGCCATTAGCTACGTCGGCGCCACGCCTGTGTTTGTGGATATCGACCCTGTCCGCCGCACGTTGAACCCGGACAACCTCGAAGCGGCGATCACATCGCGCACAAAGGCAATTATCCCGGTGCATCTATATGGAATGCCGGCAGAGATGGACCGCATCATGGCGATTGCAGAGCAACACGGAGTGCCAGTGATCGAAGATGCTGCGCAGGGGCACGGAGCAAGGTATCAGGGCAAACGGGTAGGTCAGTTCGGCCAAATTGCGTGTTTTAGTTTTTATCCGGGTAAAAACCTCGGGGCGTACGGGGAGGGCGGCGCTTTGATCACGAACGATGCATCCATAGCGCACCGCGCGCGTTCTCTCCGTGATCACGCGCAAAGCCAAAAATACTTGCACCACGAAATCGGGTATAACTACCGCATGGATAGCTTCCAGGGGGCTGTGCTCTCCATAAAACTCAAGCACCTCGACGAGTGGAATACGGCTCGCATTGATTGCGCGCGACTCTACACAGAATTACTCAAGAACTCGTCATACAAGCTGCCTGCGCATATGTCCGATTCAGAGTGCGTCTGGCATTGCTATGTGATCGAAACTCCAGAGCGGGATCGCGTCCGCTCTGCCTTGCAAGACGCCGGGATCCAGAGTGCCATTCATTATCCTGTGCCAGTTCACCTCCAAAAAGCTTACGCGCATCTTGATTATCGACCAGGCGACCTGCGAGTGACGGAAGCGCTGTGCGAACACTGTCTCTCCCTTCCGATCTATCCCGAACTCTCTAAAGAGAAAATGTCCCGTGTCGCTTCCGTTCTCCTCGATCTGGGGAATCGCTGACGCGGCAGGGACAGGTTCGGCTGCGCAAGAACAAGATCCCGTTTGTAATTCGGCCTCGATTAGTGACGATCAGGAATGGCAGCGGAACGCGATTATGTTCTCGGCACGCATGAGGAGGAATTAGCCAGACTCGGACTGCAACATCGTGTTTGGCGACCGGTTGCTTTGGATTGTTGGCAACGGGCTGGCATCACAGTTGGCAAACGCGTGCTCGACGTCGGAGCCGGTCCCGGCTACGCGGCCATTGATCTTGCTGAGATCGTCGGGCCCACTGGTGACGTAGTAGCGCTCGAACGTTCGCAAAACTTCATTCGCGCGATGGAAACAACCTGCCGCGCGCGATCGCTCGCGAACGTGAAGGTTCACGAACTGGATTTGATGAAGGGTGAATTGCCGGAGGGCAACTACGATTTCGCGTGGTGCCGCTGGGTCGTGTCCTTTGTCAATGACCAATCGCTATTGATCGAAAAACTTGGTGGCGTTATGCCAAAAGGCAGCATCGCTATTTTTCACGAATATGGTCATTACGAGACGTGGCGATTCTTTCCGCGAATGCCAATGCAGGAACGTTTCCGCGAGCACGTGATTGCGACATGGCGCGAATCTGGCGGTGAACCGGACGGTGCGCTCCAATTACCAGGACTGCTTGGGGAGAATGGTTTTGTGATTCGCTCCGCGAGGCCGCACATCTTTTGCCTCCGCCCGAGCGATTACATGTGGCAATGGCCTGCCACATTCATCGAGACTTATCTCGAACGCCTGATTGAAATGGGGCGAATCGATCACAAGTTTGCCGAGCAAATCCGCACCGCTCTCGCGAGCGCAGAAAAAAATCCGAATGCCCGGATGCTCACACCGCTGGTGCTAGAAATCATCGCGGAAAAATTATAAACCCCCGGCTCCGCTATGAAGCTCCGACGAGGCCGAGCCGCGCTGCATCACCTTTCAGCGCGGCGATGACTTGCGCGATGACATCGTCGAGGGCCATTCCGAGTTCTTCCGCACCGCGGATGATGTCGTCGCGGTTCACGGCCCGCGCGAATGCTTTGTCTTTCATTTTCTTTTTCACCGCGCGGACATCGACGTGGTGAATGCTTTTTGTCGGCCGTACGAGCGCAACGGCAACGACGAAACCGCTTAGCTCGTCCACGGCGTATAGAGTTTTTTCGAGCGGCGTTTCCCGCGAAACGCCTGAATAATCGGCGTGCGAAAGAATCGCGCGGCACACCTCTTCGCTCCAACCGTTCTCGCGCAGCCAAGCGACGCCGACAAACGGATGGCCTTCAGCGGCGCTGCGTTCGAGATTCGGATGCCGCTCGTAATCCATGTCATGCAACAAGCCGGCGGCTCCCCACAGATCTGCGTCTTCGCCGCGCAATTGCGCGAAATGCTTCATCGAATCGGCGACCGCATAGCAGTGTTTCCGCAGGCTTTCGGATTGCACCCAGTCGTGCAAGATAGCTTCAGCGCGGGGGGCGAGCGTTTCACTCATCGTTCAATTCAGTGAATTGAAACGTTATCGCCCTGTTTTATTTTTGTGGCAAGCCGGACCACGTCCCAATTCGTCAGGCGAATGCAGCCGTGGCTCACAGCGCGTCCGATCGAGCTGGGATCGTCGGTGCCGTGAATGCCGATGCCTTTTTTATTAAGCGCGATCCACATCACGCCTACCGGATTTCGCGGCCCGGGTGGGAGCATGTAGAAATTGCCGCTGCGTTCGCCGTGCTCGAGCATCTCCTTATCGTAACGAAACCTCGGCAACTTGGCGATGCCTCGCACCTTCCAGTCACCGATCGGTGAGGTGGTGCGCGCAGACCCGACCGTGATAGGATAGGCGGCGATCAGCTTTTCGGCTTCGAAAACTCCGAGCATGTTTCTTTTCGTGTCCACTTTTATGAAGACATTTCTTGGTGCGGCACTTTCGCCAGGAGTTGACGCTTGGGTTTCAGGTTGATCTTCAACTTCGTTCGCCGCTTGCGAGGCAGTTTCGCTGCCCGGCTGAATATCTTTTACCGAACCGAGTTCGAATGGTTCGACATTCGGCACCATCAGTTGATTGCCCGCTTTGATGCCTTTCAACTTGCCGGGGTTAAGCTGTTCAAGGAAATGAGTGTCGCAGTGAAATTTTTCGGCAATGGCGTCAGCGGGATCGCGGTACGGCAGAAATTGCAATTTTGCCTTCGCAGCTACGTTGCCCGGCAACTGTCCAATGCTTTGCAGGTCCGCTTCGGTAACGGTGTAAGGAACGAACACCGGCTCCACGCTGCCGAGGTCGAGTCCGTTGACGTCAGGCGCGAGATTCCGTTTTGCGTGGGGTTCTGACTGCGGGGCTTGCGATTGTTCCCCTCGCGATTCGCGGTAAAGCGCAACGGCCTTCCATGTAAGATCGTTGTAGCGGCCGTCGATCCTGCCCGGGCCAAAGTTTGCGCGATCGAGGAAGACCTGGAGCCGCGTGGCCGCCTCGATCTGAGTCTTGTTCGGACGATTTGTCTTGGGCGCCGGCTTCTTCTTCGCCGCTGCTGGAAGAACGCCGCTTAAAATCAACAATCCGATGACTGCGAAACGAGTGACTGCATTCACTTATATGCATCGTGCGGCTCAACAGTCATGGCTGTGCGGCGCAAGCTATCTCCAACGACCCTTATCGCAAAGCGCTAGGCGCGACGCGAGCGGCGATCGAAGGTTACACCTCCAGAATTTGTGATATATTCTGGCAATGCAAAAGCCAGAAGTTACCGCATATCTAAAGACCTATTGTGGCTGGAGCGCCGGTGTCCGCGCTATTCTAGCTAAATACGGTTTGCCCTATACCGAGAAGGACATCATTCAAAACCCGGCGTTCCGCTGGGAAATGGAAACCAAAAGTGGGCAGCCGCTTTCGCCGTGTGTCGAGATCAATGGCCGCATGCTTACCGACGTCAGCGGCGAAGAAGTCGAACATTATCTCGTCGAGAACAAACTCGTCGAAGCGAGCGATGCTACGACCGACGTACCGACCAACGCGGCGTGCGCTAACGAGCAACACGAGGGCGTGGTAAAACTCAATCTTTGACGAATCCCGGAGGGCGTCCGCGTCGTCGGCGCCCTCAAATCTAGTGGAAAAGCGCAGACATCCAGCGCATCCGCCGGTTAGAGAGAGGTTCAACGAACCTTTTATTATTTTTCTCACAGTCTGCAGCAAAGATCGCAAGCCGCTATTTGCTCGCGGCGATTCGGTCGCTGTGATAGTTGACGCATGGCGACGGGCCGAATCGTGGAGCGTCGGCCGGTGCGTCGTGATGCCGGATCCCCTTCATCTGTTTTGTGCTCCAGCTGTGTTTCCGATTGAGCCGCTGATGCAATGGATCCGCTACTGGAAACCATCGCTTCCAGAAATTGGCCACGGGCACACGAACAGCCGATCTGGCAACGGGATTTCTGGGACACACAGTTGCGGCGTTCGGAAAATTACGATTCGAAATGGCAGTACGTCGTGGACAACCCGGTCCGCGCGGGATTAGCACGCGCGGTGAATGAATAGCCGTTTCCGGGGGAATTAAGTTTTTTACCGTGGTGATTAGCTTCCCGTGCGCTGACGGCGCAGCGCCCTCCAGGTTGTCCACGTCTTGGTTTTCTTTCGCGCAACGCGAAGTGCGGCTAAATTCGGGCTTGTTTTCTAGCCAATGAAATTGTTCGCCCGCCTTCGACGCCCGAAGAAAGCGCGCGGAAATATTCTTTTTCGTTACGGCTGGAAGGTAACGCTGCTTCTTTTGTTGGCGGGCGCTGCGTTCGCCGTTTTTCTCTTTTACGGCACCTGGGCGCAAAGCTTCGACATGAAAAACGTCGGGGAAATGCCGGAGCGAAGCACCGTTTACGATGTCGATGGGAAGATTTACAGCCGTCTTGCAGGCGCGAATCGTCTCAAGGTTTCGCTGAGCGAAGTCTCGCCGCAATTCATCGCGGCGGTCCTGGCGCGCGAGGACACTCGATTTTACGAGCACAAGGGAATTGATTGGCGGGGAGTTCTGCGTGCGCTGGTTCGCGACGTCGTCAGCATGCATGCTAAAGAAGGCGCGAGCAGTCTTACGATGCAACTGGCGCGTAACAGCCTTCCTCTGGGTGGGCGCACGTTCAGCCGGAAACTGCTTGAAGCAATGGTGGCGCTGCGAATCGAGCGCGAGTTTACGAAGCAACAGATTCTCGAGCTATACGTTAACCGCATTTATTTCGGGACTGGTTGTTACGGAGTCGAGACCGCCTCACAAGCCTATTTCTGGAAGAACGCGTCGAAGCTGAATCTTTCGGAAGCTGCGCTGCTGGCGGGTTTGATTCGCAGCCCGAATCGGTTTTCGCCATTGAAAAATCCGGACGGCGCGGCGATCCAGCGCGACGCGGTCTTGGACCGAATGGTGGCGTTAAAGAAGATTACTCTGGCACAGGCCGAGCAGGCCAAAAAAACAAAAATCGTCACGCATCCGAAGCGAATGCCACAGATCCAGGAGAACTATGCGATGGACGCTGTGCAGCGGGGCTTGAGCCTGATCCTGACTCAAGACCAGATGGATGATGGCGGCCTTTCCATTTACACGACGCTCGATCCGTCCGTGCAAAACGCCGCGCAGGACGCGCTCGAGACGCAACTGAGCAAGATCGAACATCAGGCCAATTTCCGGCACCCATCCAAGGCGGAATATAAGCCGCCGGAAAACGGGGAAGGGGACGCGGCCATGCCATACCTCGAGGGCGCGGTCGTTGTGATCGATAATTCAAGTGGGGGGATCCGCGCGCTCGTGGGCGGCCGTGATTACGCGCAAAGCAAATTCAATCGGGCGCTCGCTCCGGCGAATCGGCAGGTGGGTTCGGCGTTCAAGCCTTTCGTCTATGCGATCGCATTCAGCCACGGCTTGTTACCTGGAGCCGCGATCAGCGACGGCCCGATTCAGCCGGGCGAAATCGACGGCGCAGGAAATTGGTCGCCGGCAAATTCCGACGGCACGTACGGCGGGACTATGCCTTGTTCCTACGGTCTCGTTCATTCCCGGAACACGATGAGCGTGCGTGTTGGCCAGTTCGCCGGCCTCGATGCGGTACAAAAAATCGCGAACGATCTCGGCATTGCTCAAAATATTCCGCACGGGCCCGCCAGCTACATCGGGTCGTTCGAGAGTAACCTGAAAGATCTGACTTCCGCTTACAGTGTGTTTCCCAACTCCGGGGTGCGCAGGCAGGCATACATCATCGAGCGCATCGACGATCAGCAACACAAACCGATTTATCTTTCGGCGCATATTACTTCGCAGGCGATTGACCCCGGTGCGGCCTGGATGACTTCAGAAGTAATGGAGGACGTGTTGACCAAAGGCACCGCCGCAAGCGCGCGGTCGTTAGGCTTCAGATTACCGGCGGCAGGCAAGACTGGCACCACGAACGATTACAAGGACGCCTGG